>NZ_PKKS01000024.1:0-337708 GCF_002859085.1 Pseudomonas sp. QC2 | reverse complement strand
CGCTTCCGATCTCTCGTTAGCGGGAGGCGAATTCTACAGCGTTACACGCTGCTGTCAACACCTCTTTTTCTCCGCTTTCGACCGAGAGGATCGAAACGTTAATAGAGCCAAACAACACTGCCCTACCAACTCCTTCTGGGCTTCGATGAACTGAAGCAACTCGCTGTCGAATCCTGCGTAACTCTTTGTTTACCAAGGAGTTTTGCGTTTCGACTGCGCCGGAAGTGGGGCGAATTATAGACAGATATAATTCGCCGTCAACACTTAATTTCGGGTTTATTCGGATTTGAGCGTAATACGCGCAAATGCCTTCTTCCCCGCCTGGCAAACGTGGGTGCTACCCAGCTCGCATATAAAGGTACGATCTACGACCTCGCCATCTACACGCACACCACCCGAACCCAACAGGTCACGTGCTACCGCCGAGTTCTTCACCAAACCTGCTTTATTAAGGACGGCAGCGATTGGCATCGCTTCAGCAGCAGACAGCTCGATCTCCGGCAAATCATCCGGCAACTCGCCGTCCTTCATGCGATTGCCCGCAGCACGGTGAGCATTAGCCGCTGCTTCTTCGCCATGGAAGCGCGCAACAATCTCTTCCGCCAGCTTGATCTTCACGTCACGCGGATTGGCGCCTGCCTCTACATCAGCACGCAGCGCATTGATCTCATCCATCGAGCGGAAGCTCAGCAACTCGAAGTAACGCCACATCAGCGCATCAGGAATCGAAACCAGCTTGCCGTACATCACGCCCGGGGCTTCCTGGATACCAACATAGTTACCCAGAGACTTGGACATCTTCTTGACGCCATCCAACCCCTCCAGCAACGGCATAGTCAGAATGCACTGGGCCTCCTGTCCATACGCACGCTGCAGCTCACGCCCCATCAGCAGGTTGAACTTCTGATCGGTACCGCCGAGTTCAACATCCGCACGCAACGCCACCGAGTCGTAACCCTGAACCAGCGGATAGAGGAACTCATGAATGGCGATCGGCTGATTGGTGGAGTAGCGCTTGTCGAAGTCATCACGCTCAAGCATGCGTGCGACGGTGTACTGGGAGGTCAGGCGAATAAAATCCGCCGGCCCCATCTGATCCATCCAAGTGGAGTTGAACGCCACCTCGGTCTTGGCCGGATCAAGGATCTTGAATACCTGCGTCTTGTAGGTCTCGGCGTTATCGAGAACCTGCTCGCGAGTCAGCGGAGGGCGCGTGGCACTCTTGCCGCTCGGATCGCCGATCATCCCGGTGAAATCACCTATAAGGAAGATGACCTGATGCCCCAGCTCCTGGAACTGGCGCAGCTTATTAATAAGCACGGTATGGCCCAGGTGCAAATCCGGCGCAGTCGGATCAAAGCCAGCCTTAATACGCAGGGGTTGGCCACGCTTGAGCTTTTCGATCAGCTCGGCCTCGACCAACAGTTCTTCCGCACCACGTTTTATCAGCGCTAGCTGCTCTTCAACCGACTTCATAACAGACCCGCAAGGCTCAGATTCAAAAGGGAACCAACCATACAAGATCAGGGACTAATTACAAGTTTTGCCCTGCGAACGGACACCGTTCAGCAAGCCCAGCGTTCGCGAGCTTGCGCCACAGATGATTTGGTTATATTTTATACAGTTATTTCATCTTCATCATGTCATTCATCTTTTCCATTTCATCTTCAAAGTCAAATTACCTATGACCACTGAACCGTCTAAAGCGCCGCCGCTTTACCCGAAGACCCACCTGCTCGCCGCAAGTGGTATCGCCGCCCTTCTCAGCCTGGCACTCCTGGTATTCCCTTCCAGTGACGTAGAAGCCAAACGAACATCCCTGAGCCTTGACTTGGAAAGTCCGGTTGAACAACTGACACAAGATCAAGACGCTTCCGACGCACAACAAGCCACAAATGCTCCAGTGGACTCACCGTTCGCCCAGATAGAAAATAGCCCGGAAGACACACAGCAAGCCGCTCAGACCCAGGCCGCGCCGACTGTAGACACAGCCAAGAATCCCCAGCACCGCGAAGTCATCGTTGGCAAGGGCGATACGCTCTCGACGCTATTCGAGAAAGTCGGTATCCCCGCAGCCACCGTCAACGAAGTACTCGCCAGCGACAAACAAGCCAAGCAGTTCACCCAGCTCAAACGCGGTCAAAAGCTGGAATTCGAACTGACACCCGACGGACAGCTCAACAACCTGCACAGCAATGTCAGCGACCTCGAAAGCATCACCCTGACTAAAGGCGCCAAAGGCTTTGCCTTCAACCGCGTCACCACCAAGCCGGTGATGCGCTCCGCCTATGTACACGGCGTAATCAACAGCTCGCTGTCGCAATCCGCGGCCCGCGCCGGCCTGTCCCACAGCATGACCATGGACATGGCCAGCGTGTTCGGCTACGACATCGACTTCGCCCAGGACATCCGCCAAGGCGACGAATTCGATGTGATCTATGAGCAGAAAGTCGCGAATGGCAAAGTGGTCGGCACCGGTAATATTCTCTCCGCACGCTTTACCAACCGTGGCAAGACCTACACCGCCGTGCGCTACACCAACAAACAAGGCAACAGCAGCTACTACACCGCCGACGGCAATAGCATGCGCAAAGCCTTCATCCGCACGCCGGTAGACTTCGCTCGCATTAGCTCGCGTTTCTCCATGGGTCGCAAGCATCCAATTCTGAACAAAATCCGCGCCCACAAAGGCGTCGACTACGCTGCCCCGCGCGGCACGCCAATCAAGGCGGCCGGCGACGGTAAAGTGCTGTTGGCCGGACGCCGTGGTGGTTACGGTAATACCGTGATCATCCAGCATGGGAACACCTACCGCACCCTGTATGGGCACATGCAAGGCTTCGCCAAGGGCGTGCAAACCGGCGGCACCGTCAAGCAAGGCCAGGTGATCGGCTACATCGGCACTACCGGCCTGTCCACCGGCCCGCACTTGCACTACGAATTCCAGGTTAATGGTGTGCACGTCGACCCGCTGGGCCAAAAACTGCCAATGGCCGATCCGATCGCCAAGGCCGAGCGCGCTCGATTCATGCAACAGAGCCAGCCGTTGATGGCGCGCATGGACCAAGAGCGCTCCACCCTGCTGGCTTCGGCGAAGCGTTAAGGTATGTCGCTCTATATAGGCGTGATGTCCGGGACCAGTCTCGATGGCCTGGACATCGCTTTGATCGAACAGGCCCCGGCGATCAAACTGATCGCCACGCACTACCTCCCCATGCCGGATACCCTGCGCACCGAGCTGCTCGCCCTGTGCGCCAGCGGCCCGGATGAGATCGCCCGCTCAGCAATCGCCCAACAGAAATGGGTGAACCTGGCAGCACAGGGCATTCACGCATTACTCGTTCAGCAACACCTCAAGCCCCAGGACATCCGCGCGATCGGCAGCCATGGCCAGACCATCCGCCATGAACCCGCCCGGGGCTTTACCGTGCAGATCGGCAATCCGGCCTTGCTCACCGAGCTGACCAACATCACCGTGGTCAGCGACTTCCGCAGCCGCGATGTCGCCGCCGGCGGCCAGGGCGCCCCGCTGGTCCCGGCATTCCATGAAGCACTGTTTGGTGAACGCACCGGCAACCGTGCCGTATTGAATGTGGGCGGTTTCAGCAATCTCAGCCTGATCGAGACCGGTAAACCTGTAGCCGGATTCGATTGCGGCCCAGGCAATGTGCTGTTGGATGCCTGGATTCACCAACAACGCAGCGAGCACTTTGATCGCGATGGTCAGTGGGCTGCCAGCGGCAAGGTTGAGCCCCAACTGCTCAATGCCCTGCTCAGCGATCCATTCTTCGTGGCCAAGGGCCCCAAGAGCACTGGGCGCGAAGTGTTCAACCTGGAATGGCTGCATCAACACCTTGGCCGTCTCCCCGCATTCGAACCTCAAGATGTGCAGGCCACGCTGCTGGAGCTGACCGCGCTCACCATCGTCGAGTCGTTGCAGTCCGCCCAACCCCAGACAGAAACACTGCTGGTGTGTGGCGGTGGCGCTCACAACGCCACGCTGATGAATCGCCTGGCAGCCCTGCTACCGTCAACCCACGTCAGCAGCACCGCCACCTATGGCGTAGACCCCGACTGGGTCGAGGCAATGGCCTTCGCGTGGCTGGCCCATTGCTGCCTCGAAGGCATCGCGGCCAACCGCCCGAGCGTCACCGGCTCACGCGGGCTTCGGGTGCTGGGCGCGATATATCCCGCCTGACCGCCCCCATAATCCGTAGACAGCAAAACGCCGCTTGGCCTATCAAAGCCAAGCGGCGTTTATGTACTGCTATAGATCAGATCGAGAACGAAGACCCACAACCACAGGTGGTCGTAGCATTAGGGTTCTTGATCACGAAACGTGAACCCTCCAGACCTTCCTGGTAATCCACCTCGGCACCTGCCAAGTACTGGAAACTCATTGGGTCCACGACCAGGCTTACGCCCTCGCGCTCAACGATGGTGTCATCATCGGCCACATCTTCATCGAAGGTAAAACCGTACTGAAACCCTGAACAACCGCCGCCCGTAACGAATACGCGCAGCTTCAAGCGATCATTACCCTCTTCATCGACCAGGCTCTTCACCTTGTGCGCAGCACCGTGGGTGAATTGCAAAGCCGTGGGGGTGAAGGATTCAACGCTCATGCTGATAATCTCCCGGCGTAGCGCCGCCATATGCGTAATGACGGGCATTATCCGCTTCTCCTAGAAAAGCGGTCAACTATTGTTACGGTATATCAATCTGCCTAGCCGCCATCAAAAACACAAAAGGCCCGATCATCGGGCCTTTTGCGCAACCACCTGAAAACCTTAAGGCAGCATGCCCGCGTGGGACAGGCCCAGCTTCTCGTCCAG
Organism: Pseudomonas sp. QC2; assembly: GCF_002859085.1. Lineage (NCBI taxonomy): Bacteria > Pseudomonadati > Pseudomonadota > Gammaproteobacteria > Pseudomonadales > Pseudomonadaceae > Pseudomonas > Pseudomonas sp. QC2. The sequence goes on along the minus strand of NZ_PKKS01000024.1, from coordinate 332,873 downwards.
GCCAAACAGGATGTTCATGTTCTGCACCGCCTGGCCCGACGCGCCCTTGACCAAGTTATCAATCACCGACAACACCACGACCAAGTCGCCATCTTGTGGACGGTGCACCGCAATCCGGCACACGTTGGCACCGCGCACGCTGCGGGTTTCCGGATGGCTGCCGGCAGGCATTACGTCGACGAACGGTTCGTTGGCATAACGCTTTTCGAACAGCGCCTGCAGGTCTACCGAGCGATCAACCACTGTGGCGTACAACGTGGAATGAATGCCACGGATCATCGGCGTCAGGTGCGGCACGAACGTCAGGCCCACGTCCTGACCGGCGGCACGCCGCAGCCCCTGGCGGATTTCCGGCAAGTGGCGATGCCCTTTTACCGCATAGGCTTTCATGCTTTCCGACGTCTCGGAGTACAGCGAACCCACCGCTGCACCACGACCGGCGCCGCTCACACCGGACTTGCAGTCCGCGATCAAGCGCGAGGCATCTGCCAACCCGGCTTCGAGCAACGGCAGGAAGCCCAGCTGTGTGGCCGTTGGATAGCAACCCGGCACCGCGATCAGGCGCGCCTGCTTGATCTGCTCACGATTGACCTCCGGCAGGCCATACACCGCTTCTTCCAACAGCTCTGGCGCACCGTGAGGCTGGCCATACCACTTGGCCCACTCATCAGCATCCTGCAAACGGAAATCCGCCGACAGGTCGATCACCTTGGTACCAGCAGCCAGCAGTTCACCGGCCAATGCATGGGCCACACCATGAGGCGTGGCAAAGAACACCACGTCGCATGCACCCAGGGTGCTGATGTCAGGGACACTGAACGCCAGGCCGTCGTAATGGCCTCGCAGGTTCGGGTACATGTCGGCCACGGCCAGGCCGGCCTCAGATCGGGAGGTGATGACCACCACCTCAGCTTGCGGATGCTGAGCCAACAGACGCAGCAATTCGACACCGGTGTAACCCGTGCCGCCGACGATACCGACCTTGACCATAAACCTGCCCTCAACGAACCCACTGGAAAGCCGTCGATAATAGGGGCCGCATCGTCCTGCGACAACCGTCAACGTGACGTACGGGCGCATGAGCCACTACTATCTTCAGTTACCGTGAACCTGGGAATAACTAAAAATGCTTTATCTATGGGTCAAAGCCTTCCACATCGTCAGCATCGTCTGCTGGTTTGCCGGGCTGTTCTACCTGCCGCGCCTGTTCGTTTACCACGCCCAGAGCGAGGACGCCGTCAGCAAGGAGCGTTTCAGTGTCATGGAGCGTAAGCTGTACCGCGGCATCATGGGCCCGGCGATGCTGGCTTCGCTGGTATTCGGTATCTGGCTGATCGCACTCAACCCCGGCATCTTTCAATCGGGCGCCTGGATCCACGCCAAGTTGACCCTGGTGGTGTTCCTGATCGGCTACCACCATATGTGCGGCGCACAGGTAAAACGTTTTGCCCGTGGCGAAAACACCCGCAGCCATGTCTTTTATCGCTGGTTCAATGAAGTGCCCGTTCTGATATTGCTGGCTATCGTAATTTTGGTCGTGGTCAAACCGTTCTAACTTCAATGACTCGGGGTACCTCCAATGTCGCTGCCCGCTCTGCTTGAACACCGTCTGCGCCTGCCCGTCGTGGCTGCGCCGATGTTCCTTATCTCCAACCCGCAATTGGTCCTGGCGTGCTGCCGCAACGGGGTGGTAGGGAGTTTCCCGGCGCTTAACCAACGCGAAAGCAGCGGGTTCAAGGCCTGGCTTGAAGAAATCGAAGCGGGCCTGGCACAACTGGATAATCCCGCGCCCTACGCCGTCAACCTGATCGTGCACAACAGCAACCCGCGCCTGGAGGCGGACCTGGCGATTTGCGTCGAACACAAAGTGCCGATCGTCATTACCAGTCTGGGCGCCGTGAAGGAGTTGGTGGACGCCGTGCACAGTTACGGTGGCCTGGTGTTCCACGACGTCACCACCCGCCGCCACGCCGAGAAGGCCGCCGAAGCCGGCGTGGATGGCCTGATCGCCGTTGCGGCCGGCGCCGGTGGCCACGCCGGCACCTGGAGCCCTTTCTCGCTGATTGCCGAGATCCGCCAATTCTTCGACAAAACCCTGCTGCTGGCCGGCTGCCTCAACCATGGGCACGAGATTCTCGCCGCCCAGTTGCTCGGCGCAGACTTGGCCTATTTCGGCACGCGGTTCATCGGCACCACCGAAAGCCACGCCCCGGATGCGTATAAAGAGATGCTGCTCACATCGCGCGCCGCCGACATCGTGCACACTCCTGCTGTCTCCGGCGTGCCCGCGAGCTTTATGCGCCAGAGCCTGGAAAACGCCGGTTTCGATCTCGCCGCCCTGCAAGGCAAGGGCGAGGTCAACTTTGGCTCCAAGCTCAAGCCGTTGAGCGACGAGGCCAAGGCGTGGAAGACTGTATGGTCTGCCGGCCAAGGTGTCGGTGAGATTGATGATTTACCCAGCGTCGATGAACTGGTTGCTCGCCTGGATGCCGAATACCGCAAGGCACGCGAACAAGCCGCTCAACTGCGCTGGCCACGCTGACCCAACCGCAAGGCCTGCCAATTACACAGGCCTGCCCTCCTCCCTGAATAAGTGACAAGGAAGCCCGCATGAGCGACAACCGTTTCAAGATTGTGTTTGATGGAGCCTTGCTCCCGGGTGTCGAAAGCACCACGGCCAAACTGAACCTGGCCGAGCTGTTCAAGAGCGAAGTCGAAGCCATCGAGAAGCTCTTCACCGGCCGCACGGTCGCGCTCAAACGCGACCTGTCCCGACCGGACGCCGAAACCTACCTCACTGCGCTGAAAAACGCTGGGGTCGATGCACGTATCGAAGCCGAACAGCCCGTGGCCTTCAGCCTCGCCGAAACCCATGAAACGGATTCCGGCGCTTCCGACTTCTCCCGCCCGGCCGCCTCCCCCTACGCACCGCCGCGTGCCGCGGTAGGTGAGCACCTGCCGGAATACGCCACCCTCAAGGTTTTCACTATCCACGGGCGTATTGGCCGTCTGCGCTACCTGGCCTGGACCCTGGTGTTGACCCTGGCGATGCTGGTTGCGGGTGGCATCATCAGTACCGTGAGCTTTGCCGTGGCCACCGCATCGCCGACGGCAGGCACTATCCTCGGGGTACTGCTGGGTCTCGCGCTGTTTGTGGCGCTTGTCTGGGTCAGCGTACAGATCGGTGTGCAGCGCCTGCACGACCTGGGTTGGTCCGGCTGGCTGTACTTCCTCAACCTCGTCCCACTGGTGAACAGCGTTTTCCCGATCCTGTTGCTGGTATTGCCGGGGAACGCGGGCGCCAACCAATATGGCGCACCACCACCCCGCAACTCCACGGCGGTAAAAGTCCTGGCCACGCTGTGGCTGGCGTTTATTCCGATCATGCTGGCCATCGTGGTCACCCTGGGCATGAACGGTTACCTGAACCAACTCGAAGCCAACATGGACAGCGGCTACGAAAGCAGTTCCATCACCTCCGATGAAGACGCTGACCAAAGCGCGACCGTAGAAGAAGACGAAGCGCAGAGTGCTGACGAAGCGGGCGAACCTGTAGACTCTCCAGAACAGTAAAGAAACACCACCGGCCTGCGATGCCTCTGTCGCAGGCTCGGCGGTGTTGCGATGGAGAAAGGCATGACCCGTTACGCTCTGATCACCGGTGCCTCCAGCGGCATCGGCCTGGCCTTGGCCGAAGCACTGGCCCGGCGCGGCCGCAGCTTGATTCTGGTGGCCCGCCAGCGTGATCAGTTGGAAAGCATTGCTATCGAATTGACCCAACGGTTTGGCGTCGAGGTGCTGTTCCGGGCCTGCGACCTGGGCGAGCCACTGCGCTTGTCCGGGTTCCTGCTGGAGCTTGAAGAAGGTGAGCGGCAGATCGACCTGCTGGTCAACTGTGCCGGCATTGGTACCAGCGGGCCGTTCCTGGCCCAGGACTGGATGACCGAACAAGACCTCATGGAGGTCAACATCCTCGCTCTGACCCGCATGTGCCACGCACTTGGCAACACCATGGCGCTGCACGGTGGCGGGCAGATTCTCAATGTGGCGTCCATCGCGGCGTTTCAGCCGGGCCCGTGGATGAGCACCTACTACGCCAGCAAGGCCTACGTACTGCACTTTTCCGAAGGCCTGCGCGAAGAGTTGAAAACCTGCGGCATCAAGGTCTCGGTCCTTTGCCCCGGCCCGACCCGCACCGCGTTCTTCGGCACCGCGCAAATGGACACCGCCAAGCTCGACCGCAGCCAACAACTGATGAGCCCCGAAGAAGTGGCGCTCTACACCGTGCGTGCCCTGGAAAAGAACAAAGCCATCATCATTCCCGGCCGACGCAACCGCTGGATAGCCTTCAGCCCGCGCTTCAGCCCTCGCTGGCTGACCCGCAAGATCGCCGGCGCCATCAACAAGGCCTATTGCCCGCGCTGACCGGCTGGGTACACTCACCCTGCATACTCATAATGGAGAAACAGCTGTGGATACTCTGTTCACCAAGATCATCAACAGAGAAATACCCGCGAAGATTATCTACGAAGACGACCAGGTTCTGGCCTTCCACGATATCGCGCCGCAGGCCCCCGTGCATTTCCTGGTCATTCCGAAGAAACCGATCCGGACCTTGAATGACCTGACGGAAGACGATAAAGCCCTTGCCGGCCATATCCTGTTCACCGCCCAGCGCCTGGCCGTTGAACAAGGCTGTGAAAAAGGGTTTCGTGTGGTGATGAACTGCAATGAAGACGGCGGGCAAACCGTTTATCACATCCATATGCATGTGCTGGGTCAGCGCCAGATGAACTGGCCGCCGGGCTGATTCCCCTCGGAACAAGGGTCACGGCCTCGGGCTGCGACCCTATGCCCCTGACTCAGCGCAAACGCTTCCCCCTCTCTTGCGGTAAACTGGCCGCCGAGATTCTTCCCGGAGGTCAGCATGACTACCCAACGTCACTACTCGCCGATTGACCGTCTGTTGCTGCAAGCCGACATGGCCATGCGCACGCTGCTGCCCTTCAGCGGCCAACCGTATCGCCCGTCGCCCGCCATCGTGCAGCCCGACGCACAGATGAGCGAGACCGAGACCCGACACGTCGCCGGCCTGATGCGCATCAACCATACCGGCGAAGTCTGTGCCCAGGCGCTGTATCAAGGCCAGGCCCTGACCGCCAAGCTGCCGCAGGTTCGCGCAGCCATGGAGCATGCCGCCGAGGAAGAAATCGATCACCTAGCCTGGTGCGAGCAACGCATTCGCCAACTCGGCAGCCACCCGAGCGTGCTGAACCCGCTGTTTTATGGCCTGTCGTTTGGGATCGGTGCCGCTGCCGGCCTGATTAGTGACAAAGTCAGCCTCGGTTTTGTCGCAGCCACCGAACATCAAGTGTGCAAGCACTTGGATGAGCATCTGGAACAACTGCCCGCCGAAGACGAAAAGTCCCGGGCGATTCTTGAGCAGATGCGCATCGATGAAGAACATCACGCCGAAAGCGCGCTGGATGCAGGCGGTTTCCGCTTCCCCGCGCCGGTCAGGTTTGGCATGAGCTTATTGGCCAAGGTCATGACCAAGAGCACCTACCGCATCTAAACGCATCAAATCCGAGCCACAAAAAAAGGGCGCCTCCAAAGCGCCCTTTCTTTTTGCCCGCCGATTGAGCGATCAACCGACCTCGATGATTTCGTAATCATGGGTGATGGCCACACCGGCCGCGCCGAGCATGATGGACGCCGAGCAGTACTTCTCAGCGGACAACTCGATGGCACGCTTGACCTGGGCTTCTTTCAGCGCCCGGCCCTTCACCACGAAATGCATGTGGATCTTGGTAAACACCTTGGGATCTTCAGTGGCACGCTCGGCTTCCAGGAAGGCTTCGCAGCTTTCCACGGCCTGACGGGATTTTTTCAGGATGCTGACCACGTCGAAATTGCTGCAACCGCCCACGCCAAGCAGGAGCATTTCCATCGGGCGTACGCCCAGGTTACGGCCACCGGCTTCCGGCGGGCCATCCATGACCACCACATGGCCACTGCCCGACTCACCGAGGAACATGGCTTCGCCCGCCCATTGGATGCGTGCCTTCATCGCCCAGACTCCACTGCTAAAAAAGGGTCGCCAGCTTAGCACAGCGCTCGCTGGCGTCAGCGTTTGCGACAAAAGTGATCAATTGCAGGGGCTACGCGGAAAAATTGCCTAATCGAGACAGAATGTGTCTGTTAAGCTGGCGCCAAATCGATGGCGTATTGCCACCCTTTATACAGCGTGTATCAATGCCGATACCGATGAATACAACAACTCCAACTACCTCGCGCAGTCTTTTCGGGATACAACCATGGTTGCTCTTACTCCCATACCCAAGATCAAGAATCTCGACAAACTGCTGATGCATTGCCAGCGCCGTCGCCACCCGGCCAAGCACAACATCATCTGCGCCGGCGAACGTTCCGATACGCTGTACTTCATTATCAAAGGCTCGGTCACCATCCTGATTGAGGATGAAGACGGCCGTGAAATGATCATCGCCTACCTGAACACCGGGGACTTCTTTGGGGAACTGGGGCTGTTCGAACAAGCCGGCAAGGAACAGGAACGCAGCGCCTGGGTGCGGGCCAAGGTCGAGTGCGAAGTGGCCGAGATCAGCTATGCCAAATTCCGCGAGCTGGCCCAGCAGGATCCCGACATCCTCTACGCCCTCAGCGGCCAGATTGCCCAGCGGCTGCGCGACACCACGCGCAAGGTCGGCGACCTGGCATTCTTTGACGTCACCGGCCGCGTCGCCCGCTGCCTCTTGGACTTGTGCAAGCAACCTGACGCCATGACCCACCCCGATGGCATGCAGATCAAGGTCACACGCCAGGAAATCGGGCGCATTGTCGGCTGTTCACGGGAGATGGTCGGCCGCGTGCTCAAAGACTTGGAAGAACGCAACCTGGTGCACGTCAAAGGCAAGACGATGGTGGTGTTCGGTACCCGTTAAACCGGCAGGAAGCTGACCAACATTTGACGGTACAAGGTATCCAGCCGGCTGATCGCATCCGGCGCCGGGAAGGCTTCATGCAGGGCGATATGGCTGTCGGCACGCACCCGCTGGTCGAGACCGCAGGCTTCATTGAAGCGGTTGACCGCTGCAATCAGCGCTTCGCGATCGTTATCCAACAACAAAGCCCCGTGCACCAGCCCCACCGGGCGGCCACCACTTTGTCGCCAACGTTGAGCCGTACCGACCATTTTGCGGCCATCGAGGTTGACGTTGTAGCGACCGTCGCAAAACGCACCATCGATCTCGCCGACGGAGGCATCGCCCCCCAGCTCGATCAAAAAATCGCAGATGGGCTGACACAGCCGCTGGTAACCGGTTTCGATGCGCCCCTGATCGCCTTCGCTGCGCGGCGGGGCGTAGACCAGGGCGATGTTGACCGTGGCGCTCGATTGCGGCACTGGCTCACCGCCGGTTTCACGCAGCAATACCGGCCAGCCGGCGTCGGATGATACCTGGCTGGCGGTTTCGAACGCCGGTAGCCGACTCAGACGACGCGGCATCACCAACGCTTGATCGCTGGGTTGCCAGAACAGCAGGCCGAATTCCTGCTCGCCGGCGCACACAGCCGCCAGCAGCGCCTGCTCGGCAGCCAGGCCCGCTTCAACCGTCATCGACACCGGCTTAACCATCAAACACTTACCTATCTGAATAAACACAAAACCCAATGTGAAGGGGGCTTGCCCCCGATAGCTTTAGATCAGTCAGTACAGGTATTGACTGACACCCCGCTATCGGGAGCAAGCCCCCTCACACATGCTCGATTGCATTTCAAATCGTGACTGTGTTCAAGTCAGTCTAATGTCGAACCACTGACCGCCACGCCACGCTCCGGGAAGAACAAGCGCTGCAGCTCCGCCCCCGGGTTTTCAGCGCGCATGAAGGTCTCGCCCACCAGGAACGAATACACGCCGCTGATTTCCATCAGTTCCACATCGGCACGGTTGACGATGCCACTCTCGGTAATCACCAGACGGTCACGCGGAATACGCGGCAGCAGGTCGAGGGTGTTTTCCAGGCTGACTTCGAAGGTGTGCAGGTTACGGTTGTTGACCCCCACCAGCGGTGTGTCGAGGGTTTTCAGGGCGAGTTCCAGCTCATCGCCATCGTGCACCTCCACCAGTACGTCCAGGCCGACGCTTTTGGCGACGGCAGCCAGTTCGGCCATCTTCACGTCATCCAACGCGGAAACGATCAACAGCACGCAGTCGGCGCCCAGGGCACGGGCTTCGACGATCTGGTACGGGTCAACCATGAAATCCTTGCGGATCACCGGCAACTTGCACGCAGCGCGGGCTTGCTGCAGGAACAGGTCGGAACCCTGGAAGTAGTCGATATCGGTCAGCACCGAGAGGCAGGTCGCCCCGCCCTTCTCATAGCTCTTGGCAATGTCTTCAGGAATGAAGATCTCGCGAATCACACCTTTGCTCGGCGAAGCTTTCTTGACCTCGGCAATGACCGCAGGCTGCTTGAGCTTGGCCTGGGCGATCAAGGCATTGGCAAAGCCACGCGGTGCATCAGCGACCTTCGCCTGGGCTTCAAGCTCGGCCAGGCTGACACGGGCGCGACGCTCGGCGACTTCTTCAGCTTTGCGGGCCAGGATTTTTTCCAGAACGGTCGGCACACTCATCCTTCATTCTCCATCTTGAATACTGCGGTGAATGCCCCGAGTTCTTCGAGCTTCTCGCGAGCCAGACCGGTGTGCAGTGCATCGTGGGCCAAGGCGACACCTTCCTTAAGACTATAGGCATGGTCCGCCGCATAAAGTGCCGCGCCAGCATTCAGAACAATCATCTCAGCAGCTTTTTGGCCGTTCTCGGTCTTGCGACGCCCCAACGCATCGCGAATCAACTCCAGGGACGCCGCCGGGCTTTCCACCGCCAAGCCATGCAGGCTCTGGCTCTTCATACCCAAATCTTCCGGCTCGACCCAGTATTCGGTGATTTGGTCGTTCTTCAGTTCCGCCACGAACGTCGGTGCCGCCAGGCTGAACTCGTCCAAGCCGTCTTTGGAATGCACCACCAGCACATGCTTGCTGCCCATGCGCTGCAGCACTTCGGCCAAAGGCCGGCACAGCGCCTGGCTGAACACGCCTACCACCTGGTGCTTCACACCGGCCGGATTCGTAAGCGGGCCGAGCATGTTGAACAGGGTGCGTAGGCCGAGGTCTTTGCGCGGGCCGGCGGCATGCTTCATTGCACCATGATGGGATTGGGCAAACATGAAGCCGATGCCGACGTTATCAATACAACGCGCCACTTGAACCGGGGTCAGGTTCAGGTAGATGCCCGCCGCTTCGAGCAAATCGGCACTGCCGCTCTTGCCAGACACCGCACGGTTACCGTGCTTGGCCACGGTGCAACCCGCCGCAGCAACAACAAAAGACGACGCCGTCGAGACGTTGAAGATGTTCGCACCGTCACCGCCGGTGCCGACCACGTCGACCACGCCGTCGAGGGTCTTGAGCTCAACCTTGTCCGCCAGCTCGCGCATGACCGATACCGCGCCGACGATCTCGTCGATGCTCTCGCTCTTCATGCGCATCGCCATCATGAACGCGCCGATCTGCGCATCGGTGCACTGACCGGTCATGATTTCGCGCATCACATCGCTCATTTCAGCGGTGCTCAGGTCCAGATGGCCGACGATACGGCTCAGGGCAGTCTTGATATCCATGGAAAGTCCTTAGCGCGTGCCGCCGCTCTGCTTGAGAAAGTTGGCGAACAGCTCGTAGCCCTGCTCGGTCAGGATCGACTCAGGGTGAAATTGCACCCCTTCGATATTCAGTGTCTTGTGGCGCAGGCCCATGATCTCATCGACCGAGCCGTCTTCCAGCTGTGTCCAAGCGGTAAGTTCCAGGCACTCCGGCAAGGTTTCGCGCTTGACCACCAGCGAGTGGTAGCGGGTCACCGTCACCGGCAGGTTGAGGCCATGAAACACGCCTAGATCATGATGGAACACCGGGCTGGTCTTGCCGTGCATCACCTGGCGCGCCCGCACCACGTCACCGCCAAAGGCCTGGCCGATGGACTGGTGGCCCAGGCATACGCCCAGGATCGGCAGCTTGCCGGCGAAATACTTGATCGCCTCCAGCGAGACACCCGCCTCGGTCGGCGTGCACGGGCCTGGCGAAACCACGATGCGCTCCGGGTTCAGGGCAGCGATCTCGGCCACGGTCAGTTCATCGTTGCGCACCACCTTGACCTCGGCGCCCAGCTCGCCCAGGTACTGCACAACGTTGTAAGTAAAGGAATCGTAGTTATCAATCATCAGCAACATGGGGGAAACCTCAAGAATTGGGGGTCTGTTCAGCCAGCGCAACGGCGCGGAACATCGCGCGGCGCTTGTTCAGGGTTTCTTCCCATTCGAGGGCCGGCACCGAGTCGGCGACAATCCCGCCACCGGCCTGCACGTGCAACTCTCCGTCCTTGATCACGGCGGTGCGAATCGCAATGGCCGTGTCCATGTTGCCGTTCCAGGCGAAATAGCCCACGGCACCGCCGTAGACACCGCGCTTGACCGGCTCCAGCTCGTCGATGATTTCCATCGCACGGATCTTCGGCGCACCCGACAAGGTGCCCGCCGGCAGAATCGCGCGCAGCGCGTCCATCGCCGTCAAGCCGGCTTTCAGCTCGCCGGTGACGTTGGACACAATGTGCATCACGTTGGAATACCGCTCGATCACCATCTTTTCGGTGAGCTTCACCGAACCGATTTCCGAGACACGCCCGGTATCGTTACGACCCAGGTCGATGAGCATCAGGTGCTCGGCGATTTCCTTGTCGTCGCTCAGCAGGTCCTTTTCCAGCGCCAGGTCGGCCTCTTCGGTCGCACCCCGTGGGCGAGTACCGGCGATCGGGCGCACGGTGATCAGGTTGTCTTCGACGCGCACCAGCACTTCCGGCGAACTGCCCACCACGTGGAAGTCACCAAAGTTGAAGAAGTACATGTACGGCGTCGGGTTGAAGCAGCGCAATGCGCGATACAGATCGATCGGCGCGGCCTTGAAGTCGATGGACATACGTTGCGACGGCACCACCTGCATGCAGTCACCGGCGAGGATGTATTCCTTGATGGTGTCGACCGCACGCTCGTAGTCATCCTGGGTAAAGCTGGAGCGGAACACCGGGTCGGCCGCCGGCGGACGGCTGAGGTCCAGGCCGCGACGCGGGGTGATCGGCTGGCGCAGTTTTTCCATGAGGGCTTCGAGGCTGGCCAGGCCTTGCTCGAACGCGTCGACCTGGGACGGGTCAGCGAGCACAATCGCGTGCATCTTGCCGGCGAGGTTGTCGAACACCACCACCGCATCGGAGACCATCAACAGAATGTCCGGCACCCCCAGCGGATCCGGGTTCGGGCATTTGCCCAGGCGTTTTTCCACGTAGCGCACGCAGTCGTAGCCGAAGTAACCCACCAGGCCGCCGTTGAAGCGTGGCAGCCCAGCAATGGTCGGCACGTTGTAGCGCGCCTTGAACGCCTCGACGAACGCCAACGGGTCTTCGACATCGTGGCTTTCGATCTCGACGCCATCATGGCTAATGCTCACATGATGGTCGTGTACCCGCAGCACCGTGCGGCACGGCAGGCCGATGATCGAGTAACGGCCCCACTTCTCGCCGCCCTGGACCGACTCGAGCAGGTAGGAGTTGGGCTCGTCGGCCAGTTTCAGGTAGATCGACAACGGGGTGTCGAAATCGGCCAGGGTTTCGCAGGCCAGGGGGATACGGTTATAGCCGGCAGCGGCCAAACGCAGGAATTCTTCGCGGGTCATGATATGCCTCGTGGCTTGAGGATCTAACAGTCAGGTATGCAAACGTGCCGCAGAGCGCGGCCAGGATCAGTCAGGCGCGCCAACGCCAACGGGCCAGGGCCTTGATAACTTTCATCCAGAGTTTGCGAGTGACCACCACGATGGAATTTCCAGAAGGGGACGGATCGGTGTCGGGCAACGTTATCTCAGCGCCAGCTCCCAAGCAACCGGGGATTAGCAGGCGCAGGTCATCAATGACCATTGCCGGCGACTCTTCGGCAATCGGCCGGCCATGGTTATAGCCGTAACTGAGGGCTACACACTGCACACCCGCGGCCTTTGCCGCCTGCACATCACTGCGCGAATCGCCGACAAACAACGACTGCGAGGCCGGGATATTGGCCATTTTCATCACGAAAAAAAGCGCCGCCGGGTCCGGCTTTTTCTGCGGCAGGGTATCGCCACCGATGATCCAGCGGAAATAACGGCCGATTTTCATCTGATCCAACAGCGGTGCGACAAAGCGTTCCGGCTTGTTGGTGATCAGGGCCATTTCCACGCCCTGCTTGCTCAGCCACTTGAGGGTGTCGCGCACGCCCGGGTAAACCACGGTCAGTTCGTGGCCGTCTTCATAGGCGGCGTTGAACAGTTCCAGGGCGTGCTCAGCCTCCACCTCATCCACGCCTTCGGCATCGATGTGGTCGGCCAAGGCCCGGCGCACCAGCATCTGCACGCCGTTGCCAACCCATTCGCGCACCGAGCCGACCCCGGCCGGCTTGCGCCCCAGCTTGAGCAGCATCTCGTCCACCGCCGCCGCCAGGTCGGGCACCGAGTCGATCAAGGTACCGTCAAGATCGAACATCACCAGCCGTGGCAATTTGCCGGGGAACAGCTGCTCAAAGCCGCTCATGGACGCGCCAGCGCCAGTTCGGCGCGCATCTTATCGATGACCTCCTGGTAGTCCGGCGCGTTGAAGATCGCCGAGCCGGCCACGAAGGTGTCGGCGCCCGCCGCGGCGATTTCGCGGATGTTGTTGACGTTGACCCCGCCGTCGATTTCCAGGCGGATGTCACGGCCCGAGGCGTCGATCAACGCGCGGGCTTCGCGCAGCTTGTTCAGCGTACCGGGGATGAACTTCTGCCCGCCGAAGCCCGGGTTAACGCTCATCAGCAGGATCATGTCGACCTTGTCCATCACGTACTCAAGCACGCTCAGTGGAGTGGCCGGGTTGAACACCAGGCCCGCCTTGCAGCCGCCTTCGCGGATCAGTTGCAGGGTGCGGTCGACGTGCAGCGAGGCTTCCGGGTGGAAGGTGATGTAGGTCGCGCCGGCGTCAACGAAGTCGCCGATGATGCGATCCACCGGGCTGACCATCAGGTGCGCATCGATCGGCGCAGTGATGCCGTACTTGCGCAACGCGGCGCAAACCATCGGGCCGATGGTCAGGTTGGGTACGTAGTGGTTGTCCATGACATCGAAGTGCACGAAGTCGGCACCGGCGGCCAACACCTTGTCCACTTCCTCACCCAGGCGGGCGAAGTCGGCGGAGAGAATCGATGGAGCAATGACGAAGGGCTGCATGACGCACCTTTTTTGAGCTAAATCACGATGGCGCGCATTGTATACCTCATGCTTTGCCGCGCGCACCGTGACCTGGCTCAATGGCTAGTACGCAGCCCGATAGATTTTCTCGATATCCGCCGCGCTGAGCTTGCGCGGATTGTTGCGCATCAACCGTTCAATGCCCGCCGCCTCCACGGCCATGGCGGGGATCGCGTCCTCGGGCACCCCGAAACTACGCAGGCCCGCCGGGATCTCCACTGCGGCACACAGTCGCGTCATGGCCTCGACAGCTTGGTCGGCGGCATCATTGACGCTCAAGCCGGCGACATTCACCCCCATGGCCTGCGCAATATCCTGCATACGCTCCACACAGGCCAGCTTGTTCCAGTGCATCACATAGGGCAGCAACAGCGCGTTGCTCACACCATGGGCAATATTGAAACGCCCACCCAGCGGGTACGCCAACGCATGCACCGCGCCCACCCCGGCATTCCCGAACGCCATACCGGCCATCAGGCTGGCGGTGGCCATATCGTCTCGCGCCTGCAGGTTCGCGGGGTTCGCGTAGGCCTTGGGCAACGCCTTGGCGATCAGTTTGATAGCGCCGATGGCCAGCGCGTCGGTGATCGGCGAAGCATTCAGCGACAGGTAGGATTCGATGGCATGCACCAGCGCATCCACGCCGCTGGCGGCGGTGACGCTGCGCGGGCAGGTCAGGGTCATTTGCGGGCTGATCAGCGCGACGTCCGGCAGCAGGTAGTCGCTGACAATGCCTTTTTTCAGCTGCGCGGCCTTGTCGGAGAGGATCGCCACATTGGTCACTTCCGAGCCGGTGCCCGCCGTGGTCGGGATGGCAATCAGCGGCGGGCCCTTGCGCGGCACCTGGTCGACGCCGAACAAATCCGCCAGCGCGCCGTGGTATCCGGCATAGGCGGCAACGCTTTTGGCGATATCGATGGCGCTGCCGCCGCCCAGGCCGATCAAGCCGTCATGCCCACCCTCGCGGTAGACACGCATGCAGTCCTCGACGATGGCGATTTCCGGGTCAGGCAGGACGCGGTCGAAAATCTCGTAGCTGCGTTCGCCCAGGTGCTCGAGTGCCAGCGCCACGGTGCCGGACTTGACCAGCGCGGCGTCGGTGACGATCAGCGGGTTGTCCACATCCAGGCGGGTGAGCTCAAAGTCCAGTTGTTCGATGGCGCCAGCGCCGGTGAGCAGTTTGTGGGCGATCTTGAATGAGGAGGTACTCATGTGCGCGGCCTCTTATCAGGGATGGGCTGGCACAAGAGTAGCTCGGAAAATGGGGTTGCCCAGCATTCAGGGCCTGAATGGTTATTTCCAAGACAACACAAAACCAATGTGGGAGGGGGCTTGCCCCCGATGGCTGAGTGTCAAGCTACACCAATGCTGGCTGACCCACCGCTATCGGGGGCAAGCCCCCTCCCACACTTGAATCTCCAGCAGGCCGTTAGACCGCCGCAGTACGCAGCTTCTCACTGCGGCCACGCAACCATTCCAGGGTCAGCAACAGCAACACCGAGAAGGCAATCAACAGCGTTGCCGCCGCCGCAATCGTCGGGCTGAGGTTTTCGCGGATGCCGCTGAACATCTGGCGCGGCAGGGTCGCTTGCTCCGGGCCGGCGAGGAACAGCGTCACCACCACTTCATCGAACGACGTGGCGAAGGCAAACAACGCCCCGGAAATCACGCCTGGCGCAATCAACGGCAAGGTCACTCGGCGAAACGCAGTCAACGGCGATGCGCCAAGACTGGCCGCCGCCCGCACCAGATTGTGGTTGAAGCCCTGCAAGGTCGCCGACACGGTGATGATCACAAACGGCACGCCCAGCACCGCATGCACCACGATCAACGAGAAAAAGCTGTTGCCCAGGCCCAGCGGTGCAAAGAACAGGTAACTGGCCACGCCGATAATCACCACCGGCACCACCATCGGCGAAATCACCAGCGCCATGACCAACGCCTTGCCGGGGAAATTACCGCGCGTCAGGCCGATCGCCGCCAGGGTGCCGAACACCATGGCCAGCACCGTGGCCGCCGGGGCGACGATGATGCTGTTCTTCAGCGCACGCATCCATTCGGCGGAGGCGAAGAAGTCCTGGTACCAGTGCAGCGAAAAACCTTGCAGCGGGTACACCAGGAAACTGCCGCTGTTGAACGACAGCGGAATGATCACCAGCACGGGCAATATCAGGAACAACAGGATCAAGCCGCAGAGGATCCGCAAGCTGTAGAACCACACCCGCTCAACGGGCGACTTATAAGGGCTCAGCATCGCAGGGCCTCCTTAGCTCAGGCGCAGGCGGCTGGCGCCCACCAGCCGGTTGTAGATCAGGTACAGCACCACGGTCGCCAGCAGCAGCAAGCCGCCCAACGCCGTCGCCATGCCCCAGTTGATACTGGTGTTGGTGTAGAACGCCACGAAGTAGCTGACCATCTGGTCGTTCGGGCTGCCCAGCAGGGCCGGGGTGATGTAGTAACCAATTGCCAGGATGAACACCAGCAGGCAACCGGCGCCCACTCCGGCGTAGGTCTGCGGGAAATACACGCGCCAGAAGCTGGCGAACGGGTGACAACCCAGGGAAATCGCGGCGCGCATGTAGGTCGGCGAGATGCCTTTCATCACGCTGTAGATCGGCAGAATCATGAACGGCAGCAGGATGTGCACCATGGAGATGTAGACACCGGTACGGTTGAACACCAGTTCCACCGGTTTGTCGATCAGTCCCAAGCTCATCATTGCGCTGTTGATCAGGCCGCCGGACTGCAGCAACACAATCCACGCGGCTACCCGCACCAGGATCGAGGTCCAGAACGGCAGCAACACTAGAATCATCAACAGATTGCTTTTGCGCGCCGGCAGGTTGGCCAGCAGGTACGCCAGGGGATAGGCCAGCAGCAGGCAGATAGCCGTGATCACCAGGCCCATCCAGAAAGTGCGGGCAAAAATGTCCAGGTAGATCGCCTGGTCTGGCGTGGCCGGCGCTACTTCGCCGAGGTCGTCGATGCGGTGATCGACAGCCGCCAGCAGGTAGAACGGTGTCAGGCTGCTGGTATTGCGCCGGATCGCCTGCCAGTACGCCGGGTCGCCCCAGCGTTCGTCGAGGTTTTCCAACGCTTCCTTATAAGAGGCAGGCGCTTCACTGAACGGCAGCGCCCGCGCGGTTTTGGTCAGCAGGCTGCGGTAGCCGGCCAGTTCCATGTTCAGGCGCTTGGACAGATCGCCCAGGGTCTGGTTTTTGCGCGCTTCGCCCAGGTCTTCACTGAGGGCCTGGTACACCGGCTCGCCCGGCAAGCCACGACCGTCCCAGGCCGTCACCGCCACCACGGTGCGCGGCAGACCGCCCACCACTTCCGGGTTGCCCACGCTTTTGTAGAGCAGCGCAACGATCGGCACCAGGAACACCAGCAGCAAAAACAGCACCAGCGGCGCAATCAAGGCCTGGGCCTTCCAGCGATTAAGCCGCTCGGCGCGCGCCAGGCGCTGCTTGAGGGTGGGGCTGTTGACCTCGTTCGAGGGAACGGCGATAGCCATGGCTGACTCCGGATCTTGAAAATGACGACACATCTATGGCTGGGCTCTAACCCGTAGTGAGCGGGCTTGCCCCGCGCTGGGTGGCGAAGCCGCCCTGAAACCAGGCACCTGGATTCTGTCTGGAAGAATGCGGCGCCTGGCTTGGGGCGGCTTCGCCACCCAGCGCGGGGCAAGCCCGCTCACTACAAAGTCCGATCCAGAAGGGTTACTTGGCAGCCCAGGAATTGAAGCGCTGCTCCAGCTGCTCACCGTTGTCCGCCCAGAAGCTCACATCGATCTGCACTTGGTTGGCGATGTTTTCCGGGGTGGTCGGCATGTCCTTGAGGATGTCCTTGGCCAGCAACGGGACGGCTTGGGTATTGGCTGGGCCGTAGGCGATGTTTTCCGAGTAGGTCTTCTGCTGCTGCGGCTGCACCGAGAAAGCGATGAATTTCTTCGCCGCTTCCGCACGATCCTTGGCCAGGCCTTTAGGAATGGCCCACGCGTCGAAGTCGTAGATACCGCCGTTCCATACCACTTTCAGGTTGCTTTCTTTCTGCACGGCGGCAATGCGGCCGTTGTAGGCCGAGCTCATCACCACGTCACCCGAGGCCAGGTACTGCGGCGGTTGTGCGCCGGCTTCCCACCACTGGATCGACGGCTTGAGTTCATCGAGTTTCTTGAATGCGCGGTCCTGGCCATCTTTGCCGGCCAGCACTTTGTATACGTCCTTCGGCGCTACGCCGTCGGCCATCAAGGCGAATTCCAGGGTGTACTTGGCGCCTTTGCGCAAACCGCGCTTGCCCGGGAATTTCTTGGTGTCCCAGAAATCCGCCCAGCTGGTCGGCGCGGACGCCAACTTATCGGCGTTGTAGGCCAGCACCGTCGACCATACGAAGAAGCCCACGCCGCACGGCTGGATCGCCCCCTTCACGTAATCGGCAGCGTTGCCGAACAGTTTCGGGTCCAGCGGCTCGAACATGTCTTCGTCGCAGCCACGGGACAGTTCCGGCGACTCCACCTCCACCAGGTCCCAAGACACGCTCTTGGTGTCGACCATGGCTTTCACCTTGGCCATTTCGCCGTTGTACTCGCCGGCGACGATCTTGCCGTTGCCCGCGCTTTCCCACGGTGCGTAGAAGGCTTTGACCTGAGCCGCCTTGTTCGCGCCACCAAAGGACACGACGGTCAGGTCCGGGCCGGCCATGGCCTGTGTCGCGCCCATCAAACTCAATGCCAGGACGGAATACTTCAAGGAACTCAACATTGTTGTTCTCTCCACGTGCAGGGTTGGTGAAGCCATGGGGCGATCAATTCGCCTCTAGAAGTGGGTCGAGTGCGCGAACGTGCTCGACTTGCCAGCCAATCGGTACCACGTCGCCGACCGCCAGGGCTGGGTCCAGCTCGGCAATCGGTTGTTTCACAAAAAAATCGGCCTTGCCGCAGACTTCCAGGCGCACGCGCACGTGGTCGCCCAGGTAGATGAATTCCGCCACCCGCCCGGAGAAGCGGTTGACGCAGCTTTCGCTGGAGCCATTGAGGCTCACACGTTCCGGACGCACCGAAAGCGTTACCGGGCCACCGACCTGGCCGACGTTCACGGCCAGCGCCTCGACTTTCTCGCCGCGCGCCAGCTCGACGACACAGCGGTCGCCGGTGTGGCTGTGCAGGCGGCCATTGAGACGGTTGTTTTCACCGATGAAGTTGGCGACGAAGGTGTTCTTGGGTTCTTCGTACAACGTGCGCGGTGCGGCGATCTGTTGGATCTCGCCCTGGTGGAACACTGCCACCCGGTCGGACATGGTCAACGCTTCGCCCTGGTCGTGGGTCACGTACACCACGGTCACGCCGAGGCGCTGATGCAGGTGCTTGATCTCCATCTGCATGTGTTCGCGCAGTTGCTTGTCGAGGGCGCCGAGGGGTTCGTCCATCAGCACCAGTTGCGGTTCGAACACCAACGCTCGGGCCAGCGCCACACGCTGTTGCTGGCCGCCGGACAGTTGCGCCGGGTAGCGTTGGGCGAACGCGTCGAGCTGGACCATGCTCAGCACGCGTTTGACCCGCTCGCTGATATCGGTCTTGCTCAGGCCACGCACAGAGAGGGGAAACCCCAGGTTTTCGGCCACGGTCATGTGCGGGAACAGCGCGTAGTTCTGGAACACCATGCCGATGTCGCGCTTGTGCGGCGGTACGTTGTTGATGGAGCGCCCGGCCAGCTGGATTTCACCGGCGGTCGGCGTTTCAAAGCCGGCGAGCATCATCAGGCTGGTGGTCTTGCCCGAACCGGAAGGCCCGAGCAGGGTAAGGAACTCGCCCTTGCGAATCTCCAGGTTGAGGTCTTTGACGATCAGGTTCTCGCCGTCGTAGCTCTTCTGCACGCCACGAAAGCTGACCAGCACATCATTTGTATCCACCTCGCTCATACCCGCACCTTTGTATTTTGGACTGCTGTGGAACAAGCGTAGTCCAGGCACGAGCCCCCGGAAATCGGGGGCCAGGAGAGAATTGCATCAGCCGGATGGAAGGTTCGGGGTAGGGATCGCCCTACACGCATGGCGGGGATAGAACAGTGCCGCAGCGCACTGCGCCAGCCATCAGCTCAGCGCCGCTCAAAGGGCGTCGTAAACAGGCATGTGGTTAAAGCAGCTTGTGCTCCATCGCGTACTTCACCAGTTCAGCCAGGGAGGTGATATTGAGCTTTTGCATCAACCGCGCCTTGTGCGTGCTGATGGTCTTGCTGCTCAGCGCCAGTTGCTGGGCGATATCGTTGACGTTGGCGCCCTGGGCCAGACGCTCGAACACCGAGAACTCGCGCTCCGAGAGCAATGAATGCAGCGGCCGGGTATCGGTAAGGCCGACTTCGAAGACCATGCGGTCGGCCAGGTCCGGGTCGATGTAACGCCCGCCGGCCGCGACCTTGCGGATCGCCGTGAGCAACAGCGCCGGGTCGCTGTCCTTGGTCGCATAACCCGCCGCCCCCACTTTCAAGGCTCGGGCGGCCATTTGCGCTTCATCGTGCATCGACAGCACCAGGATCGCCGGCGGATTGTTCAACGCACGAATGCGCGCAATCGCTTCCAGGCCATTGACGCCGGGCATCGAGATGTCCAGCAACACCACCTCGCACGGCACATGGCGCAAGGTCTCGAGCAGTTGCTCGCCATTGCTCGCTTCCCCAACCACCAGCAGGTCTTTGGCCAGGCCGATCAATTGCTTGATACCTTCACGAACAATGGTGTGGTCTTCGGCTACCAGTACGCGGATCACAAGGACTTCCTCTTGGTGTTATGCATCCAACGGCACCGTCACACTCAGGGTGGTGCCCTCCCCCCGTTCGCTGTCCAGGCGCAGTTGCCCGCCCATGATCAGCACCCGCTCACGCATGCCCACCAGGCCGAATGATACCGGTCGGCCCTGGGCCTGGATGAAACCGACGCCATCGTCGCTGATGGTCAGCCGTAAATCCGTCCCTTCCACCGCCAGGGTCAGCTCGACAGTATGCGCCTGGGCGTGGCGCATCACATTGGTCAGCGCTTCCTGCAGGATGCGAAACAGGCCGATCGCCTTGGCATCGCTCAGCGCCGGCAGGTTATCCGGCACCTGCACCAGGCAAGGAATGTGTGTGCGCGCTTCAAAGCGTCGCGCCTGCCATTCGATGGCCGAGGCAATGCCGGCATCCAGAATCGGCGGGCGCAGTGCCGTCGCCACATCCCGCACCAGCTGGAACAGCTGGGCGATCAGGCGTTTCATGCTGTTCAAACGCTCGTGCAAACCGGGGTCGAGTTGCGCATAGGCCAGCTCGCACATGGAAGTTTCGAGCTTGAGCACGGTGAGCATTTGCCCGAGTTCGTCGTGCACCTCACGGGCAATACGGGCTTTTTCTTCTTCGCGCACGGTTTCCAGGTGGGCGGACAGCTCGCGCAGTTGCGCTTCACTTTGCAGCAAGGCGGCCAGCGTTCGGCGCAACTCGGTGACGTCGTTGAGGTAGACCACCAGGTATTCGGCCTCGGCAAAGCGCAGAAAGCTCAAGGACACGTTGGTCGGCAGGATGCTGCCATCTGCACGCCGGCAATCGGTGGCAAAGTTCTGTGGGCCCTCTTCGCTGGCCCGCGCGCGCTTCCACAGGTTGAGCCAGCGGTCCATATCCAAGGTGGGGTCGAGGTCAATAAGCGGCCGCTCGATCAACGCACCGGGGCCGTAGCCAAGCATGTTTTCGGCCGCACGGTTGGCGTAGCGCACATGGCTGTCCCAGTTGACCCAAAGGATACCGACCGTGCTTTGATCGATGGAGAATTGCGTCAGCCGTAGTGCTTCGGCGCCGGCTGCACGGGCCTCGCTCTCTTCGCGGGCAGCCAGTAAGCCGTGCTCCAACACGCGCTGCTGGCGACGCTGCCAGAACACCACCGCCAGGCTGGCAAGCAGGAGCAGGCCCAGCAACAGGCTGACGTTTTGCCACAGGCCCGGTGATTCCGTCAGCCGTGGGTACTTGGGCTGCAGCCAGCGGCTGTGCAGTTGGTCCAGGTCGCGGGCGGGGATGGCGCGCAAGGCGCTTTCCATGATGCCGGCCAGCTCCGGCCATTCCCGACGTGTAGCCACCCGCAGCAATTGCGGCAGGCCGATATCGCCCACGACCGCCAGCCCGGCGAACTCCGCCTCGCCGGACAAACGGCTAAGTTGCGCCTCATCCACCACGGCGTAGCGCGCTTGCTGGCTGACCAGCAATTGCAGGGCCTGGCGCTCCATGGGCACGCCTTGCAGGTTCAGGCTCGGATAGGTACTGCGCAGGTAATCGGCCACGGAGCTGGGCATGCGCACGGCGACGCGGGATTGGTCATCGAGTTTTTCCAACTCCACCGCGCCGCCGCCCTCCCGGATGCCGACGATGTGCTGCGGCACACGCATGTAGGGATCGGAGAACAACCACAGGCGCAAACCGGCCGGGGTTTGCTGCAGGCCAGGGGCGATGTCCACTTCGCCCTCGCGTACGGCCGCTTCCAGTTGCTCCTGGCTGGGGAAGTTGCGCCAGGTCAGCTCGATGCCCAGCGCCTTGGCCAGCCACTGCATCAAGTCGACATTTGCCCCGGACAACCGCTGCAAACGCCGATCGTATTGCGCGTATGGCGCCTGCAACACCAGGCCCACCCGCAGCTCCGGGTGCTGGGCCAGCCATTCGCGTTGTTGCACAGTGAGCTGCGCCTGGGGTGCGGCGGGCGCAGGGGCGGCATTTGCCATCAAGGCAAGGCACAAACAGCCGATAACCAGCAGACAGCGAAAACCCATGATCCACGTCTCACATCACTGACAAATACTGACCAACCCATTAGGCTGCTGGAATCACTTCTGGCCGGGAATTAACGATGCCCTTTCTCCACCGTTCGGCACTGCCAGCATTGTGCCTGTCGCTGCTTATTACCAGTGCCTTTTCTGTACAGGCCGCTGACGCGCCTGAGCCTGCCGTCGAAAAACCCGTCGAACGCCAGCCCTTGCCCGAGCGCAGCAAGGAAGAGGCCAGCGCCCTGGAACGTAAAATCCCGCAACAGGAACAGCAACAATTGCAGGCCGGCAGCGATACCTTTCTCGCGCTGTGGAAACCGGCCAACAGCGCCGAGCCCGAAGGCGTGGTGATTATCGTACCCGGCGCCGGCGAAAATGCTGACTGGCCGCAAGCAATCAGCCCGTTGCGGCATAAATTGCCGGATGCCAATTGGGGCAGTCTCAGCCTGTCATTGCCGGACGTGAGCGTAGATACCCTGCCGCCGCGCGTCATGGAAGCGCCCAAGGCCACCGTCGACACCAGCAGTAAAGAAGCGAGCACCGCCGACAAACCCATCGAGCAGGCCGCCAGCGCCGAAGCCGAAGGCACCGACCCTGCGGTGGTGCCTGGCGCAGACGAGCAAGACAAGACTGACGCCTCGCGCATCTTCGATCGCATCGATGCCGCCGTGGCCTTCGCCCAGACCCAGAGCGCACGCAGCGTCGTGCTGCTCGGCCACGGCACCGGCGCGTGGTGGGCCGCACGTTATGTGAGCGAGAAGCAACCGTCCCAGGTGCAGAGGCTCGTCATGGTCGCGGCGCAGACGCCCACCGGGCGCCATCCGGATGTGCAGCAACTGGCGCCCGGCCTGAAACTGCCGACCGCCGATGTCTTCTATCAAGACGACGCCCAATCACGCAAAAACGCCCTGGCACGTGCCCAGGCGGCCAAGCGCTTGAAGAATGAGGGTTATAAACAGGTGTCGCTGAAGACCCTGCCCGGCAACAGTGCTGCAGAGCAGGAACAGTTGTATCGCAGGGTTCGTGGCTGGTTGAGCCCGCAGGCGACTTCAGACTGATCACCGGCTTCAACACCACCCTGGATCCAATGTGAGAGGGGGCTTGCTCCCACATGTGGATTGGATTGCCACTTCCCGATCGTTAACGGAAATCCCGGCGCTCGCGGATCAACGTGTAGGCATTGTGCAATTCCCGAGTGCGCTCCGTGGCCTCACGCACTTGCGCAGGACTCGCGCCGGTACCGGCAATCTTGTCCGGATGATGGCGGCTGAGCAGTCGGCGATAGGCACGCTTGATCGCCGACGGTTCGGTGGTCGCCGTCACACCCAGCAAGCGCAACGCATCCTGATAGGTGCCGCCCCGACTCACCAACGGTTTGCGCTCCGGCGTGTAGTCACCCGCCAATGCCTGGAGTTGTTGCGGCGTCCAGCCCAGCCACTTGCCCCATTGATCAATCAGGTCACGCTCGGCGTCACCGGCCTTGCCGTCCGCCCAGGCCATGCGCCAGCACGCACGCAATACCCCTTCTGCCGCATGGGGTTGAGCCTTGAGCACACGCAGATAGCTGCGCACCCGGTCGGCGCCGGACTTGCCGCGATTAAACGCCGCAATCGCACGGCGTTGCGCTGAGTCGCTCATGTCCAGCCCACGCATTTCCTGGCGCGCCTGCTGGATATGTCCATCCACCACTCGCCCATTGCTCTTGGCCAGACGCCCCAGCAACACAAACAACAACTCGTCATTGCGCAACACCGGGCGCCCGCCCAGGCGCTCGCGCAACTGCGCCCAGCTGTGCAGTTGCAGACGGCGGTCCAGCGCCTGCCCCAACAGCGCACCCAACAAAGCCCCCGGAATACTGGCAATCGCAAAGCCAGCCCCGGCGCCGATCAGCGTCCCTGGCCACAGCATGTTACTGCCCCGCTGCCAGCAGGGTTTCGACTTGCGCCAGGCGCTCCAGCGTGCCGACATCAATCCAGCGTCCTGCCATGTGTTCCCCCGTTACCAGACCTTTGGCCATGGCTGCCCGCAAAAGCGGCGCCAGCTTGAAGGCACCCGCGCTGCAACCCGCGAACAGCTTGGGGTCGAGTACGGAAATGCCACTGAAGGTCAGGTTATCGGCACCGGGCGCGGCATCATGAAGCAAACCCTGATCAAGGTAGAAATCACCGCCCGAGGGGTGATGCGCCGGGTTATCGACCATCACCAGGTGAGCCAAGCCCTTGAGCGGTTGCTTGAGCCGGGCGAAGTTGTAATCGGTCCAGATATCGCCATTGACCACCAGGAACGGCTCATCCCCCAGTAACGGCAGTGCCTGGAAAATCCCGCCGCCGGTTTCCAGCGGCTCACCCTCAGGCGAATAACGGATGCGCAAGCCAAACTGCGCGCCGTCCCCCAGATAGCTTTCGATCTGCTGGCCGAGCCAGGCATGGTTGATCACGATCTCGGTGAAGCCGGCCTTAGCCAGCGCCTCCAGGTGATACTCGATCAGGCGCTTGCCGCCGGCCTGCACCAGCGGCTTGGGCGTGTGCAAGGTCAGCGGACGCATCCGCTCGCCTTTGCCGGCGGCCAGGATCATGGCCTTCATACGCTCGCCTCGGCGGGTTGACGCAGGCTGGCCAGCAATTCACCCAGTTCGCTCAGTTCCGGACGGTCCGCCAGTACCGCTTCTATATAAGCAAAGAAGCGCGGTACATCGGCCAGGTAGCGTGGCTTGCCGTCGCGATGACAGATGCGCGCAAAAATGCCGATGACCTTGAGGTGACGCTGCACGCCCATCAAGTCGCTGGCACGCAGGAATTCTTCGACATCCGCCTGCACCGGAATGCCCAATTGCCCGGCACGCTGCCAATAACCGCGCTGCCAATCCCGCACGCGGGCCTTGGGCCAGCTGAGGAAGGCATCTTTGAACAGGCAAGTGATGTCATAGGTGACAGGCCCGTAGACCGCATCCTGGAAGTCCAGCACGCCAGGGTTCGGTTCGCTGATCATCAGGTTGCGCGGCATGTAGTCGCGGTGTACCAGCACCTTTGGCTGGGCCAGGGCGCTGTCGATCAGGTGATCGCTGACACGCTGCCAAAGCGCTTGCTGCTGCGTATCGAGTTCGATACCCAGATGCCGGCGCACGTACCACTCGGGAAACAATTCGAGCTCGCGGCGCAGCAAGGCTACGTCATAGCTGGGCAGTGGCGCGTCCATCGGTAATTGCTGAAAAGCCAGCAAGGCGTCGATGGCATCGGCAAACAATTGATCGGCATTCTGCTCGTCAATCACGTCCAAATAGGTTTTTGTGCCCAGGTCATTGAGCAAAAGAAAGCCTCGCGGCAAATCTTCTGCATAAATTTTTGGCACATTTATTCCCGACTTCGCTAACAAATGCGCGATATCGACGAAAGGTTTGCAGTTTTCCTGGGGGGGTGGGGCGTCCATCACCACGAATGTCCGGCCACCGCCTTCCCAACGGAAATAGCGCCTGAAACTCGCGTCGCTGCTGGCCGCGGTCAATGTGGCCGGGGGTACGGCACCCCAGCCTTGAGCGTTGAAAAGGATCGGCAACTGCTCATCCAGCCAGACTTCCAGCTGTTGTAAACGTAGATCGTGCTCGGGCATTACAAGGGTCTCCGACGGCGCTAGCCGTCAAGCGGGGCATGCTTTATTATCACGCATCTTTTTCAGACCATCGAGAGGCGTGCGGCCCAAACCGCGGGCAGATGGCACGCAGGAAGCCCGGACTAATAAGATGGCATTGAAATCCCCCGCGTTTCGTAGAAAATTTCCGTTGCTGGTAACCGGCAGTCTGCTGGCCCTGCAACCCTTCGCCACCTCATTCGTGGTCGCCGCGGAACAGTATGACTGCTCAGTCTCTGCTTCGGGTGCCTGGGATTGCGCGCCGAAAACCGCCGCAGCCCCGTTGCCACCACGCCCGGTGCATGATGGCGCAGCCATCAGCTCTGCCAACAGCACGGCGCAAGCCGATGCCGGCGGCAAAGCCGAGGCCGTGCCGCAGACCGCACTGGTCACCGAATCCAAGGGCCGTGGCCTGCGCTCGCGCAGCGCCGACTACAGCCACCTGGACTGGGTACCGCGCGACAAGCTGACCGCAGCGCAACTGGCCGAAACCGGCCCTTACTGCGGCGGTGCGTACATCGAGCCGACTCGTCCTGGCATGAACGACAAGACGAACAAGAGCGATGCGCCCACCTTCATCGGCGCCAAGGCCTCGCGTTACGAGCAGGAACAACAGGTCGCGACCCTGGCCGGTGACGTCGTCATGCGCCAAGGCAGCATGCAGCTGGAATCGGAAGAAGCCAGCCTGTACCAGGCCGAGAACCGTGGCGAGCTGAACGGCAAAGTCCGTCTGCGCGACAACGGCGCACTGATCGTGGGCGACCACGCCGAAGTGCAACTCGATACCGGCGCGGCCCAGATCGACAACGCCGAATACGTGCTGCACAAGTCGCGTATCCGCGGTAACGCGCTGTACGCCAAGCGTGCCGAGAACGCGATCATCCGTCTCAAGGACGGTACGTACACAACGTGCGAGCCAGACAGCAACGCCTGGCAGCTCAAGGGCAACAACATCACGTTGAACCCGGCCACCGGTTTCGGTACGGCCACCAACGCGACGTTGCGGATCAAGAACATCCCGATCCTCTATACCCCTTACATCTACTTCCCGATCGACGACCGTCGTCAATCCGGCTTCCTGCCGCCAAGCTTCAGCACCGGCAGCGAAACCGGCTTCACCCTGGTTACGCCGTACTACTTCAACCTGGCGCCAAACTACGACGCCACGTTGTACCCGCAATACATGACCAAGCGCGGTTTGTTGATGGAAGGCGAATTCCGCTACCTCACCAAGTCCAGCGAAGGCCAGTTCGGCGGCGCGTACCTGAACGACGACAACGACGAGCGCAGCAAGCAGACCGATTACGAAAAAACCCGCTACATGCTCAACTGGCAACACAAGGGTGGGCTGGATTCGCGTGTACTGACCCAGGTCGACTACACCCGGATCAGCGATCCTTACTACTTCCAGGATCTGAAGTCGTTCCAGGAAGGCGTTGAAAGCCGGGATGCCCTTAATCAACAGGGTTCCGTGACCTACCGGGGCGACTCTTACCAGGCGCGCCTGAACGTCCAGGCTTACCAGTTGGCGACGATCTCCCAGATCACACCGTATGACCGGTTGCCGCAAATCACCTTCAATGGTGCGCTCCCGTATCATCCGGGCGGGCTGGACTTTACCTACGAGACTGAAGCTGTTCGCTTTGAACGCAGCCTGGAGAACGGTACCTTTACCGATCAGGACGGCCTCGTGTCGCCTCGCCTGGACACCTACGTCAGAGGCCTGACCCGTGCAAACGGTACTCGACTCAACGTAGCCCCAGCTGTTGAATATCCGATGAACTGGACCTATGGCTTTGTGACGCCAAAGCTCAAGTACGTCTACACCAAGTACGACCTGGACCTGGACAGCACCGGCAAGAACCAGATTATTGCTGACCAAGCTGCAGCAACCGCCGCCAACCCTTACGCGGGTGGCACGTTCAAGAGCTCCCAGGACCGTGCGGTTCCGGTGGCGAGTGTCGACAGCGGCCTGTACTTTGATCGCAACACCAACTGGTTCGGCAAAGATTATCGCCAGACCCTTGAGCCGCGTGCGTTCTACCTCTACGTACCGAACAAGGACCAGGCTGATATCCCGGTCTTCGACACCAGCGAATACTCGTTCAGCTACGCCTCGCTGTTCCGCGACAACCGCTTCAGCGGCGCTGACCGGATCGGTGACGAGAACAAGCTGTCCCTGGGCTTGACCAGCCGCTGGATCGAAGACAACGGCTTCGAGCGTCAGCGCGTCTCCGTGGGCCAGGCGCTGTACTTCAAGGATCGTGAAGTCCAACTGCCGGGCATCCTGGCTTCCGACCGTGCCGATGCAAACTCGGATGTATCACCAGTCGCCCTGGACTACGAGTTCCGCTTCAACCGCGACTGGCGCGCCACCGCTGATTACAACTGGGACACCGAGGAACACAGTCCTCGTTCCGGCAGCGCGATGCTTCACTACCAGCCGGAAGACAACCCGAACAAGATCATCAACGTCGGTTACCGTTATCGTAACGACCAGGTGGTCTACAACCAGCTGACCGGCAAATGGCAGTTCGGTGGTGACTACGGGCAGCCAGGCGATCCGAACTTCGTGAAGGATTACTACAAAATCCAACAACACGACTTCTCGATGATGTGGCCGATCATTCCTCAGTGGAACCTGATCACCCGCTGGCAGTATGACTACGCCCGCAACCGCACCCTGGAAGCCTTCGGTGGTTTCGAGTACGACAACTGCTGCTGGAAACTGCGCGTCATCAACCGTTACTGGGTTTCCAACGACGAATACAGCCAGATCGCCCCGCTTAACGAAAAGGGTGACCACGGGCTCTTCTTCCAGATCGTCCTCAAAGGACTCGGCGGCCTGACCGGCGCCAAGGTAGAGAGCTTCCTCGACAAAGGCATTGAAGGTTATCGTGAACGTGAAGACCAAGCTTTCTGATTGTCTGCGCCCGCTAGTGCTGGGCGCACTGCTCCTGGGGACCGCATCGGCTCACGCTGCGGTTCAACAACTGGACAAGGTCGTGGCCATCGTCGATAACGACGTGATCATGCAGAGCCAACTGGACCAACGCGTCAAGGAAGTCCAGCAAACCATCGCCAAGCGTGGCGGTGGCGTGCCACCTACCAGCGTCCTGGACCAACAGGTACTGGAACGCCTGATCGTCGAAAACCTGCAACTGCAGATCGGTGATCGTTCCGGCATCCGTATTTCGGACGAAGAACTGAACCAGGCCGTGGGCACTATCGCCCAGCGCAACAACATGAGCATTGACCAGTTCCGTGCAGCCCTGGCCCACGACGGTTTGTCCTATGAGGACGCCCGTGACCAGATTCGCCGTGAAATGATCATCAGCCGTGTGCGTCAGCGCCGTGTCGCCGAGCGGGTTCAGGTGTCCGAGCAGGAAGTGAAGAACTTCCTGGCGTCCGACTTGGGCAAGATGCAGCTTTCCGAAGAACTGCACTTGGCCAATATCCTGATCCCAACCCCGGACAGCGCCAACTCCGAGCAGCTCAATGCAGCCGCCGCCAAGACCCAGGCTATCTATGATCGCCTCAAGGCTGGTGCTGATTTTGCCCAGATGGCCATTGCCCAGTCCGGCAGCGACAACGCCCTCGAAGGCGGTGACATGGGCTGGCGTAAAGCCGCTCAACTGCCACCTCCGTTCGACCGTGAACTGAGCGCCATGGAAGTGGGTGGTATCACCCAGCCTGCGCGTACGCCGGGTGGCTTCATCATCCTCAAACTCCTGGAAAAACGCGGCGGTGAAACCTCGCTCAAGGATGAGGTGCATGTTCGCCACATCCTGGTCAAACCGAGTGAAATCCGCACCGAAGCCCAAACCAAGGAATTGGCCCAGAAGATCTATGACCGCATCGAAAGCGGTGAAGACTTCGCCACCTTGGCCAAAAGCTTCTCGGAAGACCCAGGTTCCGCCCTCAACGGCGGCGATTTGAACTGGATCGACCCGAAGGCCCTGGTGCCTGAGTTCCAGCAGGTGATGGCCGATACTCCGCAAGGCGTACTGTCCAAGCCGTTCAAGACCCAATATGGCTGGCATGTGCTGGAAGTCCTTGGCCGTCGCGCCACCGACAACACCAACCAAGCCCGCGAGCAACAAGCGTTGAACGTACTGCGTAACCGCAAGTACGACGAAGAGCTGCAAACCTGGCTGCGTCAGATCCGTGACGAAGCCTACGTGGAAAACAAGCTGCCAGGCGCCCCGCAAACAGGCACCGACCAGGCCGCTCAGTGAAACCCCAGCGTTTCGCGGTGACACCCGGCGAGCCGGCCGGCATTGGTCCTGACCTGTGCCTGCTGCTCGCCTCGCAACCTCAGCCACACCCCCTGATTGCTATTACCAGCCGCGACCTGCTCCTTGAGCGGGCCGCGCAGCTGGGTGTGGCTGTCACTTTGCTGGACGTGGCGCCAGGCAACTGGCCCGACTTGCCCGCCCCCGCCGGTAGCTTGTATGTGTGGGACACCCCGCTACAGGCCAAGGTGGTTGCCGGGCAACTGGACAAGGCCAACGCGGCGTTCGTGCTGGAAACCCTGACGCGCGCAGGGCAAGGCTGCATCGATGGCGATTTCGCCGGCATGATCACGGCCCCGGTGCACAAGGGCGTGATCAACGAATCCGGCATCGCCTTTTCCGGCCACACCGAGTTCCTCGCCGAACTGACCCACACCGCTCAAGTCGTGATGATGCTGGCCACACGCGGCCTGCGGGTCGCCCTGGTGACCACGCACCTGCCGCTGCGTGAGATTGCCGATGCCATCACCGTCGAGCGACTGGAGCGCGTGACACGCATCCTGCACGCCGACCTGCAACAGAAATTCGGCATCGCCCAACCGCGCATCCTGGTCTGTGGGCTTAACCCCCACGCCGGTGAAGGCGGCCACCTGGGCCATGAAGAAATCGACATCATCGAACCCACCCTGGAGCGTCTGCGCCAAGAAGGCATGGACCTGCGCGGCCCACTGCCAGCGGACACTCTGTTTACCCCCAAATATCTGGAGCACTGCGACGCAGTGCTGGCGATGTACCACGACCAGGGGCTGCCGGTGCTTAAATACAAAGGCTTCGGCGCCGCCGTCAACGTGACACTGGGCCTGCCGATCATCCGTACCTCCGTCGACCATGGCACTGCCCTGGACCTGGCGGGCAGCGGCAAGATCGATACCGGCAGCCTGCACGTGGCCCTGGAAACCGCCTATCAGATGGCCGAGACCCGTATATGACTGAGCATTACCAACACCGGGCGCGTAAGCGCTTCGGGCAAAACTTCCTGCACGACGCCGGCGTGATCGACCGCATCCTGCGCTCGATCCATGCCAAGCCCGAAGACCGTCTGCTGGAAATCGGCCCGGGCCAGGGCGCATTGACCCAGGGCCTGCTGGCCAGCGGCGGCCAACTGGACGTGGTGGAACTGGACAAGGACCTGATCCCGATCCTCAACCAGCAGTTCGCCGGCATGCCCAACTTCAACCTGCATCAGGGGGATGCACTGAAGTTCGACTTCAATACCCTCAATGCAGCGCCCAACAGCCTGCGGGTGGTAGGTAACCTGCCGTACAACATCTCCACGCCGCTGATTTTCCACCTGCTGAACAACGCCGGGATCATCCGCGACATGCACTTCATGCTGCAAAAGGAAGTGGTGGAACGCCTGGCTGCCGGGCCGGGGGGTGGTGATTGGGGTCGGCTGTCGATCATGGTCCAGTACCACTGCCGCGTCGAACACCTGTTCAACGTCGGCCCCGGTGCGTTCAACCCGCCGCCGAAGGTCGACTCGGCCATCGTGCGCCTGGTGCCACACGCCGTGCTGCCGCATCCGGCCAAGGATCACAAATTGCTTGAGCGCGTGGTGCGTGAAGCCTTCAACCAGCGCCGCAAAACCCTGCGCAACACGCTCAAGGCGCTGTTGAGCCAGGCCGAAATCGAAGCCGCCGGCGTCGATGGCAGCCTGCGGCCCGAGCAGTTGGACCTGGCCGCATTCGTGCGCTTGGCCGACCAGCTTGCCATCCAGCCTGCGCCCACTGCGGACTGAAGCCTGTAGTGCCTGGGCCGGACAGCATGTCTGGCCTAGTGCCCGCTTCTTGGCCTAGACTGACCCGCATCTGCTGTCCTCCGCTTTTGCTTTTAAGGCCTCTTGCATGTCCGATCCTCGCTACCAGATCGACGTCAGCGTCGTCACCCGCTTCCTCGCGGACCAATCGCAACCTGAACAGAACCGCTTCGCCTTTGCCTACACCATCACGGTGAAAAACAACGGGCTGGTGCCGGCCAAGTTGCTGTCACGCCACTGGGTCATCACCGACGGTGACGGCCAGGTCGAAGAAGTGCGCGGCGCGGGCGTGGTAGGCCAGCAGCCGCTGATCGACATAGGCGCCAGCCACACCTACAGCAGCGGCACGGTGATGACCTCCAAGGTCGGCACCATGCAGGGTTCGTATCAGATGAAAGCCACTGACGGTAAATTGTTCGACGCCATCATTGCGCCCTTCCGCCTCGCGGTGCCGGGAGCCCTGCACTGATGGCGACCTATGCGGTCGGCGACCTGCAAGGTTGTCTGGAGCCCCTCAAGTGCCTGCTTGATCGCGTAGCCTTCGACCCGGCAAAGGATCGACTGTGGCTGGTGGGTGATGTGGTCAACCGGGGCCCTGAGTCCCTGGAGACCCTGCGCTACTTATATAGCCTGCGTGACTCCCTGGTGTGCGTGCTGGGCAACCACGACCTGCACCTGCTGGCGGCCAGCAACACGATCGAGCGCCTGAAAAAGGGCGACACCCTGCGGGAAATCCTCGAAGCGCCGGATCGCGCCGAGTTGCTCGACTGGCTGCGCCGGCAAAAAATCATGCATTACGACCAAGGCCGCAACATGGCCCTGGTCCATGCTGGCATCCCGCCCCAGTGGACACTGAAGAAAGCCCTCAAGTGTGCCGCTGAAGTCGAAAGTGCACTGGCCGATGACACCCTGTACACCGCCTATCTCGACGGCATGTACGGCAACGATCCCGTCAAGTGGGACAACGACCTGACCGGCGTCGCCCGCCTACGAGTGATCACCAACTATTTCACCCGCATGCGCTTCTGCACCGCTGAAGGCAAACTGGACCTCAAGAGCAAAGAAGGCGCCGACACCGCGCTGCCGGGTTACAAACCGTGGTTTGCTCACAAGGAGCGCAAGACCCGTGACACCAAGATCGTTTTTGGTCATTGGGCAGCGCTTGAAGGCAAGTGCGATGAGCCCGGCGTCTTCGCCCTCGACACCGGTTGCGTGTGGGGCGGCGCCATGACCCTGATGAATATCGACACCGGCGAGCGTTATAGCTGCCAGTGCGAATCTCCCCTTCCCGTTACACTGCCGGCTACGGCCAAGCCATAGGAGCCCGCCATGAGCGAATTCAAACGTATCCCTCCCGAACACGCCCAGGCCCTGCGCGAGCAAGGTGCCGTGGTGGTCGACATCCGTGACCAGCCGACGTATGCGGCCGGCCACATCACCGGTGCCCAGCACTTGGACAACGTCAACATCGCCGACTTCATCCGCGCCGCCGACCTTGACGCACCCGTGATCGTGGCGTGCTACCACGGCAATTCCAGTCAGAGCGCGGCGGCCTACCTGGTCAGCCAGGGTTTCTCCGATGTCTATAGCCTGGACGGTGGCTTTGAGCTTTGGCGTACGACTTATCCTGCGGAAATTTCTTCAGGCAATTCGCAATAATTTTTTTCACACCCCGCTACCCCGCGTGACGCTTGGGCTAGCGCCGTTTCTGACGAACGGCGCAGCCAAACTAATTACGTATCGCGCCTTGACCTCTCCGATTCCGAACTATCCTTAAGCGCAGGCCATCCGAATCAGGGGAGAGCCGGTACACCGGCGTGCGGGTCATCGGTAGCGTTTCAGGGTGTTTGGGGGGAAAACGGCCATTGGTGTTCGCCAATGTCTGCCAGCATCGACTGATTGATCCGGCGTCGGCTCCACGTATCGAGCGAGGTGACGACGTCATGAGTATCTTTAGCCACTTCCAACAACGCTTCGCGTCCACACAGCAGGAAGAACTCACGCTGCAAGAGTATCTCGAGCTGTGCAAACAAGACCGTAGCACCTACGCATCTGCCGCCGAACGCCTGCTCTTGGCGATTGGCGAGCCGGAGCTGGTGGAAACCGCCAACAATTCGCGGCTGTCGCGAATATTCTCCAACAAGGTGATCCGCCGCTACCCGGCCTTTGAAGACTTCCACGGAATGGAAGAATGCATTGACCAGATCGTCTCCTACTTCCGCCATGCCGCCCAAGGCCTGGAAGAGAAGAAACAGATCCTCTACCTGCTCGGCCCCGTCGGCGGCGGTAAATCGTCCCTGGCCGAAAAACTCAAACAACTGATCGAGAAGGTGCCCTTCTACGCCATCAAGGGCTCACCGGTCTTCGAGTCGCCCCTGGGCTTGTTCAACGCCACGGAAGATGGCGCGATCCTCGAAGAAGACTTCGGCATCCCACGGCGCTACCTCAACACCATCATGTCACCCTGGGCCACCAAGCGCCTGGCCGAGTTCGGCGGTGACATCAGCCAGTTCCGCGTGGTGAAACTCTACCCGTCGATCCTCAACCAGATCGGCGTGGCCAAGACCGAGCCGGGCGACGAGAACAACCAGGACATATCGGCGCTGGTGGGTAAGGTCGATATCCGCAAACTCGAGGAATTCCCGCAGAACGACGCCGATGCTTACAGCTACTCGGGCGCACTGTGCCGGGCCAACCAGGGCCTGATGGAGTTCGTGGAGATGTTCAAGGCACCGATCAAGGTGCTGCACCCCCTGCTCACCGCGACTCAGGAAGGCAACTACAACAGTACCGAAGGCCTGGGCGCGATTCCGTTCACCGGGATCCTGCTGGCCCACTCCAACGAATCGGAATGGCACACCTTCCGTAACAACAAGAACAACGAAGCCTTCATCGACCGGATCTATATCGTCAAGGTGCCGTACTGCCTGCGGGTCAGCGATGAGATCAAGATTTACGACAAACTGCTGTTCAACAGCTCGCTGGCCAAGGCCCACTGCGCACCCGACACCCTGAAGATGCTCGCCCAGTTCACCGTGCTGTCACGCCTCAAGGAGCCGGAAAACTCGAACATCTACTCGAAGATGCGTGTGTACGACGGCGAAAACCTCAAGGACACCGACCCCAAGGCCAAGTCGATCCAGGAATACCGCGACACGGCGGGTGTGGATGAGGGCATGAACGGCCTGTCGACGCGCTTTGCGTTCAAGATCCTGTCCAAGGTCTTCAACTTCGACCCCCACGAGATCGCCGCCAACCCGGTACATCTGCTCTACGTGCTGGAACAGCAGATCGAACAGGAGCAATTCCAGGCAGAAACCCGCGAGCGCTACCTGCGCTTCCTCAAGGAATACCTGGCGCCGCGCTACATCGAGTTCATCGGCAAGGAAATCCAGACCGCGTACCTGGAGTCCTACAGCGAATATGGCCAGAACATCTTCGACCGCTACGTGCTGTACGCCGACTTCTGGATCCAGGACCAGGAATACCGGGATCCGGAAACCGGTGAGATCCTCAATCGCGTAGCCCTCAACGAAGAACTGGAGAAAATCGAAAAACCAGCCGGCATCAGTAATCCGAAAGATTTCCGCAACGAAATCGTCAACTTCGTGCTGCGCGCACGGGCCAACAACAACGGCAAGAACCCGACCTGGCTCAGCTACGAGAAGCTGCGGGTGGTCATCGAGAAGAAAATGTTCTCCAACACCGAGGACCTGCTGCCGGTCATCAGCTTCAACGCCAAGGCCAGCAAGGAGGATCAGCAAAAGCACAACGACTTCGTCACACGAATGGTCGAGCGCGGCTACACAGACAAACAGGTACGGCTGCTCTCCGAGTGGTACCTGCGGGTTCGCAAATCGCAGTAAGGCAGCGACAGGCGTGCGCTGCCGGGCTTCTGGCCTGGCAGCCGACCGCTTGTCTCTAAGCTTCCAGCTCGCTGCCTGAAGCTTGTAACGTGAAGCTGCCCGGAGGGCTCCCCATGAGCTATGTGATCGACCGACGCCTCAATGGCAAGAACAAGAGCACGGTAAACCGCCAGCGTTTCCTGCGGCGTTACCGTGACCACATCAAAAAGGCCGTTGAAGAGGCCGTCAGCCGCCGCTCTATCACCGATATGGAGCATGGCGAACAAATCAGCATTCCTGGACGGGACATCGACGAACCGGTGCTGCACCACGGCCGGGGCGGTAAACAGACCGTCGTGCACCCCGGCAACAAGGAATTCACCACCGGCGAACATATCCAGCGCCCCCAAGGCGGTGGCGGCGGCAAGGGCCCCGGCAAGGCGGGTAATTCCGGCGAAGGCATGGATGAGTTCGTGTTCCAGATCACCCAGGAAGAATTCCTCGAGTTCATGTTCGAGGACCTGGAGTTGCCCAACCTGGTCAAGCGCAACCTGACCGGCACCGACACCTTCAAGACCGTCCGCGCCGGGATCAGTAACGAGGGCAACCCGTCACGCATCAACATCATCCGCACCCTGCGCTCGGCCCATGCCCGGCGTATCGCCCTGTCGGGCAGCAGCCGCGCCAAACTGAGGGATGCCAAGGAAGAGTTGGCGCGTTTGAAACGTGAAGAGCCGGACAACTTCGGCGATATTCAGGAAATAGAGGCGGAAATAGAGAAACTCAGCGCACGCATTCATCGTGTGCCATTTCTCGACACCTTTGACTTGAAATACAACCTGCTGGTCAAACAACCCAATCCCAGTTCCAAGGCGGTGATGTTCTGCCTGATGGACGTTTCCGGCTCCATGACCCAGGCCACCAAGGACATCGCCAAGCGCTTCTTTATCCTGCTGTACCTGTTTCTCAAGCGGAACTACGACAAGATCGATGTGGTGTTCATTCGCCACCACACCAGCGCCCGGGAAGTAGACGAAGAAGAGTTCTTCTACTCGCGAGAAACCGGCGGCACCATCGTCTCCAGCGCGTTGAAGTTGATGCAGGAGATCATGGCCGAGCGCTACCCAGCCAACGAGTGGAATATCTACGCCGCCCAAGCCTCGGACGGCGACAACTGGAACGACGACTCGCCTATCTGCCGCGACATCCTGATCAACCAGATCATGCCGTTCGTGCAGTACTACACTTACGTTGAAATCACCCCCCGTGAGCACCAGGCCCTGTGGTTCGAATATGAACGCATCGGCGAAGCCTTTGCCGACACCTTCGCCCAGCAGCAACTGGTCTCGGCCGGCGATATCTACCCGGTCTTCCGTGAACTCTTCCAGCGCAGGTTAGTGACATGACCGCCAAAA
The DNA here is from genome assembly GCF_002859085.1 of Pseudomonas sp. QC2. Taxonomy (NCBI): domain Bacteria; kingdom Pseudomonadati; phylum Pseudomonadota; class Gammaproteobacteria; order Pseudomonadales; family Pseudomonadaceae; genus Pseudomonas; species Pseudomonas sp. QC2. The sequence goes on along the minus strand of NZ_PKKS01000024.1, from coordinate 295,797 downwards.
AAGAGCAAAAGCGCCAACCCATTTCCACGGGGTCTGAGTGGACCTTTGAACTGATCCAGGCCTATGACCGGGAAATCAGCCGCATTGCGGCGGGTTATGCCCTGGACACCTACCCCAACCAGATCGAAGTGATCACCGCCGAACAGATGATGGATGCCTATGCCTCCGTCGGCATGCCCCTGGGTTATCACCATTGGTCCTACGGCAAACACTTCCTCAGCACCGAAAAGTCCTACAGTCGTGGCCAGATGGGTTTGGCCTACGAGATCGTGATCAACTCCGACCCCTGCATCGCCTACCTGATGGAAGAGAACACCATCTGCATGCAAGCGCTGGTGGTGGCTCACGCATGCTACGGGCACAACAGCTTCTTCAAGGGTAATTACCTGTTCCGCACATGGACCGATGCCAGTTCGATCATCGATTACCTGGTGTTTGCCAAGCAGTACATCATGCAATGCGAGGAGCGCCACGGCATCGATGCGGTGGAAGACCTGCTCGACTCCTGCCATGCCCTGATGAACTACGGAGTCGACCGTTACAAACGCCCCTACCCGATTTCCGCCGAGGAAGAACGTCTGCGCCAGAAAGAGCGCGAAGAGCACCTGCAGAAACAGATCAACGACTTGTGGCGCACCATTCCCAAACGCGCCGGCAAGAACAGCGACAAGGACAATGCGCGCTTCCCCTCCGAACCTCAGGAAAACATCCTCTATTTCCTGGAAAAGCACGCACCGTTGCTGGAGCCGTGGCAGCGCGAAATCGTGCGCATTGTGCGCAAGATCGCCCAGTACTTTTATCCACAGCGTCAGACCCAGGTGATGAACGAAGGATGGGCGACGTTCTGGCACTACACCTTGATGAACGACCTGTACGACGAAGGCCTGGTCACTGACGGTTTCATGATGGAGTTTCTCACCTCCCATACCAGCGTGGTGTTCCAGCCAGGCTTCGACAGCCCTTACTACAACGGCATCAACCCTTACGCGCTGGGCTTCGCCATGTACCGCGATATCCGACGCATGTGCGAACACCCAACCGAGGAGGACCGCCGCTGGTTCCCCGAAATCGCCGGCAGTGACTGGCTGTCTACCATCAAGTTCGCCATGAGCAGCTTCAAGGATGAGAGCTTTATCCTTCAGTACCTGTCACCCCAAGTGATTCGTGACCTGAAGCTGTTCAGCATCCTCGATGACGACCTCAAGGATGACCTGCTGGTACCGGCCATCCATGATGAACCCGGCTACCGCACCATCCGCGAAACCTTGGCGGCGCAGTACAACCTGGGCAATCGCGAGCCTAATGTGCAGATCTACAGCATCGATGTGCGTGGCGACCGCTCGTTGACCCTGCGCCATCAGCAACACGACCGCAAACCTCTCGGCGAATCCACCGAGGAAGTGCTCAAGCACCTGCACCGGCTGTGGGGGTTCGACATCCACCTGGAAACCCTGCAAGGCGATCAGGTGATGAAAACCCATCACGTGCCACCGCGCAGCGATCATAACGACAACGACTACGGGCGCCTGGACCTCGCCGTCGTTCATCTCTGAAACAGCAAAGCCTCCATTGGCCAGGCACAGGCGGTATCCTGTGACGCTAATGGAGGCTTTTTCATGAAAATCTACAAAGTCGGCGGTGCCGTACGCGACCACTTGCTGGGCATCAAGGTCACCGACATCGACCGCGTCGTCGTGGGTGCAACCACAGAAGAGATGCTGGCCAAAGGCTTCAAACCTGTGGGTGCAGACTTCCCGGTATTCCTGGACCCAAAAAATGGCGATGAATACGCGCTGGCCCGCACCGAACGCAAGAGCGGCCGGGGTTACGGCGGCTTTGTGTTTCATGCCAGCCCAGAGGTTACGCTGGAAGAAGACCTGATCCGTCGCGACCTGACCATCAACGCGATGGCGGAAGACGATGACGGTAACTTGACTGACCCCTATCACGGCCTGCGCGACCTTGAAGCGCGCATTTTGCGCCATGTTTCCCCGGCATTCGCCGAAGATCCTCTACGGGTACTGCGAGTCGCGCGCTTTGCTGCGCGTTACGCGCACCTGGGTTTTACCGTCGCGCCCGAGACACTGGAACTGATGCGTCAACTCAGCGAGTCCGGTGAACTGGAAGCCCTGACACCGGAGCGCAGCTGGAAAGAAATCTCTCGGGCATTGATGGAAGACCAGCCACAGGTATTTATCCAGGTACTGCGCGACTGCGCTGCGTTGAAAACCTTGATGCCTGAGGTCGATGCACTGTTCGGCGTACCGCAGCCCGAAGCCCATCACCCGGAAATCGACACCGGCGTGCACACCTTGAGCGTGTTGGAACAGGCAGCCTTGCACAAACAGCCACTGACTGTGCGCTGGGCTTGCCTGCTCCACGACCTGGGCAAGGGCACGACGCCTGTGGATAAGTTGCCGCAGCATATTGCCCATGAACATCGGGGCTTGAAGCTGATCAAGGCCGTCAATGAACGCTTCAAAGTGCCAAGGGATTGTCAGGAACTGGCGTTGCTGGTGGGCCAATACCACACTCACGGCCATCGGGCGCTTGAGCTGAAAGCCTCGACATTGCTGGAGTTGCTGCAGAGTTTTGACGTGTACCGTCGGCCGCAGCGCTTTGAAGAGTTTGTGATCGCCTGCGAGATGGACGCCCGGGGCCGCAAGGGCCTGGAGCAACGCATTTATCCACAGGCGGATTATTTGCGTGGGGCGGCGAAGGCAGCCCGCGAAGTGGCCGTCGCGCCCTTGCTGGAGAAGGGCTACAAAGGCCCGGAACTGGGTGAGGCGTTGAAGCGCGAAAGGCTTAAGGCGTTGAAGGCCTACAAAGAACAGCCCATTCTCTAGACGCTGCCCACCCGTGGCGAGGGAGCTTGCTCCCGTTGGGCTGCGCAGCAGCCCTAAACCCGGCTGTTGAGTCTTGGCAGGGAGACTGTGGTGTGCTTATTGGGTCCGCTTCGCAGCCCAGCGGGAGCAAGCTCCCTCGCCACAGGAAGCTCGGCGCCTACAAAAGCGTGCCTGGCGTGAGTTGCTGGCCCCGCCATTCAAACCCGACAGGGGCCAACACCTGGTCAATCTGCGCATCGCGCCACAGTTCGGCCAGGGTCTTGCCCACCTCAGGGTGCACGCGATCGGGCGCCATCAACGACAGCGGCCACAGCACAAAGGCGTTCTTCAGGATCTCTGCACGGGGCAGGACCAGGCCCTCGAAATTACCCACCAGCTCGCCATACAGCAGCACGTCGATATCCAGCGGCAAGCCCTTACGGTCCGGCGCATAGCGGCCATTATCGGCCTCGATGAATTTCAACCGGCGATCCAGCTCCATCAACGGCAGGTCGGTATAGGCCGACACCACCAAGTTGAAGAAAGGCCCGCTCTTGATGCCCACCGGCTGGCTTTCGAACACCGCCGAGCAGCGCATATCGGTCAAAAAAACCGCCAACGCATCAAGGCCGGCGCGTAGATGGGACTCGCGCTCGATATTGCTGCCTAGGCCAAGGTAAACCTGAGTTAGCGACATCCGCGCTCGATCTCCACACCCACGCCCTTGGCAGCCGGCACGGCCCCCGGCTTGGTCAACTTGAGGTGCAACCAGGGAATCTGGAATTCACTCATGAGCACCTCGGCCAGGCGTTCAGCGAAGGTCTCCACCAATTGGTACTGGGACTGCTCGGCAAACGCCTGGATACGCGCGGATACACTGGCGTAATCCAACGCCAGGGTCAGGTCGTCACCGGCAGCGGCCGGGCGGTTATCCCAGGCGAAGCTCAGGTCCAGGCGCAGGCATTGGCGGATTCCGCGCTCCCAGTCGTAGGCCCCGATGACGGTGTCGACTTCCAGGCCTTCGATAAACACTCTGTCCAAGCACTCTTCTCCGCTGCACGACAAGGGCGCGATGCCCCGTTAGAATCAGGGCGTCCTCGCCCGGAATAGTTAGCATGTTTTGGTTACTGGCGATTCTCGCCTACCTGCTCGGCTCGCTGTCCTTCGCCATTTTGCTCAGCCGCCTGACGGGAAATCCCGACCCGCGAATGAGCGGCTCAGGCAATGCCGGCGCCACCAATATGTTGCGCCTGGCCGGTAAGAAGCTCGCCGTACTGACCCTGCTGGGCGACATGTGCAAGGGCTTGTTGCCCGTGCTGATCGCCAGCCTTGCCGGCCTTACCCTGCAACAACAGGCCTGGATCGGTGTATGTGCCGTCCTAGGCCATCTGTTTCCACTGTACTTCCGCTTTCGCGGTGGCAAAGGCGTCGCCACGGCAGCCGGCATGTTACTGGGGATCTACCCACCAGCGGCGTTGCTGGCCGTGCTCGCCTGGCTGCTGGCGTTCTACCTGACCCGTACCAGCTCACTTGCCGCGCTGATCGCCACCCCGCTCACCCTGCCGCTACTGGCCTGGCAGGAACCGGCGGCGCTGGTGCCGATGAGCGTGCTGACACTGCTGATCGTCTGGCGCCACCGAGGCAATTTACGCGACCTGTTTGCCGGGCGCGAACGGCATTTTTAAATACGTTCGCTGAGCCCGGCTCACGTTATGGCGTTACAACGGCGACAACTGCTCCATCGGCCAGCGCGCCTGCACGCTGATCGCCAGGCTTTCATGCTGCCCGGCCTGCAGGCGCTGGCAACCGGCATAGGCGATCATCGCGCCATTGTCGGTGCAGAACTCCGGTCGTGCGTAGAACACATCGCCTTTCATGTCGCCGAGCATTTTTTCCAGCGAGGTGCGCAAGGCCTTGTTGGCGCTGACGCCGCCTGCGATCACCAGGCGCTTCATGCCCGCCTGTTTCAAGGCACGCTTGCACTTGATGGTCAAAGTCTCCACCACGGCCTGCTGGAACGCCAGGGCGATGTCGCAACGGGCTTGCTCGCTGTCGTCCCCAGCGCTGACGCTTTGCTGCCAGGTGTTCAGCGCGGAGGTTTTCAGACCGCTGAAGCTGAACATCAGGCCTGGTCGATCACACATCGGACGCGGGAAGGTGTAGCGGCCGGCAACACCTTTTTCGGCGAGGCGGGCGATTTCCGGACCACCGGGATAATTGAGGCCCATCATCTTCGCGGTCTTGTCGAAAGCTTCGCCGGCGGCGTCATCCAGCGACTCACCCAAAAGGGTGTATTGGCCGATGCCATCCACCTGAACCAACTGCGTATGGCCGCCCGAAACCAACAAAGCGACGAACGGGAACTGCGGCGGTGTTTTTTCCAGCATAGGCGCCAATAAATGGCCTTCCATATGGTGCACGCCGAGTGCCGGAATGCCCCAGGCGAACGCCAGCGCCTGGGCGCAAGAGGCCCCAACCAGCAGGGCTCCGACCAATCCGGGGCCCGCGGTGTAGGCAATGGCGTCGATCTCGGTCGGCACGCAGCCGGCTTCATCCAGCACCTGACGAATCAGGGGCAGCATGCGTTTGACGTGATCACGGCTGGCCAGCTCCGGCACCACGCCGCCATAGGCGCGGTGCAGGTCGATCTGACTGAAGAGCGCATCGGCCAAGAGCCCGCGTTCACTGTCGTAAAGTGCGACACCGGTTTCGTCGCAGGAGGTTTCAAGTCCCAGTACTAGCATGGGTTTGCGCCTTGTAGAGGCTGAATTCGAAGGCGCGCATAATAGTCGCCACTCCCCCTCCCGACTAGCGGTTTTCGATCAGAGGCTTTGCATTCCGGGCAATGAGGGGTTAACATCCGCAACCCTTAAAAACCGACGACCTCAGCCGCGAATTTTTTGCGACGAGAACGTTGATCCCGGTAATGAAAGAAGGTAGCTCTGGATGCCAGCCGTCAAAGTTAAAGAGAACGAACCCTTCGACGTAGCTCTGCGTCGTTTCAAGCGCTCCTGCGAAAAAGCCGGTGTACTGGCTGAAGTTCGTAGCCGCGAATTTTACGAGAAGCCTACTTCTGAGCGTAAGCGTAAAGCAGCAGCCGCTGTTAAGCGTCACGCCAAGAAAGTTCAGCGCGAACAGCGCCGCGCCGTTCGTCTGTACTAATACACAGACGTTCGTAGCAAGCTTCTGCCAAGCCCGGCCCTCAGCCGGGCTATTGGCATTTGCGGATATCGCTTGATGCTTCACTGTCGACGCCGCACATGCGACCGAGACAACCGCTTCACACGTCAGGACTGGCTCTTTTGCCAGCGGTGCACGTCTCTTCTGACGAGCCTAACAAGGCTACTGACGAGCACACTCATTCTGTAAACAGGCGATCAAATCGGTCGACTGCACCCATCGAGCTCCGAGGCCCGCCGTTGGCCAATACCGGATGCCCGGGTAACATTTCCATGCCAAAGACTGAATAGAAATTAACGTCAGTGAATGTTCGGCAGATACACTTCCATGCAGCCCAAGCAGACGATAATGGTCGAGCCACTCAACCTGTGCGCTTGAGCTCTTCACGGGCCCTCATTTACACGCAGTGACGACGAGAACGCCATGGCCGGGCTGATTCCCCAGAGCTTTATTGACGACCTCCTGAACCGCACCGACATCGTCGATGTTGTCAGCTCGCGCGTGCAACTGAAAAAAGCCGGCAAGAACTACACCGCCTGCTGCCCGTTCCACAAAGAAAAGACCCCGTCGTTCAGCGTCAGCCCCGACAAACAGTTCTACTACTGCTTCGGTTGCGGCGCGGGCGGTAATGCCCTCGGCTTTCTCATGGACCACGACAACCTGGACTTCCCCCAGGCTATCGAGGACCTGGCCAAAGCCGCCGGCATGGAGATCCCCCGCGAAGAAAGTGGTCGCCCACACAAACCGCGACAACCCACCGATTCGCCGCTGTACCCGCTGCTGACCGCCGCTGCCGACTTTTACCGTCAGGCGCTTAAAAGCCATCCGCAGCGCAAGGCCGCCGTCGACTATCTCAAGGGGCGCGGCCTCACCGGTGAAATCGCCCGCGACTTCGGCCTCGGTTTCGCCCCTCCCGGGTGGGACAACCTGTACAAACACCTGAGCAGCGACACCCTCCAGCAAAAGGCCATGATCGACGCAGGCCTGCTGGTGGAAAACGCCGAGACGGGCAAACGCTATGACCGCTTCCGCGATCGCGTGATGTTCCCGATCCGCGACAGCCGAGGCCGCATCATCGCCTTTGGTGGCCGTGTCCTGGGGGACGACAAGCCCAAGTACCTGAACTCCCCGGAAACCCCGGTGTTCCACAAAGGCCAGGAACTCTACGGCCTGTTCGAAGCACGCAAAAACAACCGCAACCTCGATGAGATCATTGTGGTTGAAGGCTATATGGACGTGATCGCGCTCGCCCAACAGGGCCTGCGCAATGCCGTGGCCACCCTCGGCACGGCCACCAGCGAAGAACATTTGAAGCGTCTGTTTCGCGTAGTGCCCAGCGTGCTGTTCTGTTTCGACGGCGACCAGGCGGGCCGCAACGCCGCCTGGCGTGCACTTGAAGCAACGCTGTCGAGCTTGCAGGACGGGCGTCGCGCACGCTTTCTGTTCCTGCCCGAAGGCGAAGACCCGGATACCCTGGTGCGCTCCGAAGGCACCGATGCGTTCCGCGCGCGCATCAATCAACACGCACAGCCGCTGGCGGACTATTTCTTCCAGCAACTGACCGAAGAAGCCGACCCGCGCTCCCTCGAAGGCAAGGCCCACATGGCCACGCTCGCCGCACCGCTGATCGACAAAGTACCGGGTGCCAACCTGCGTACGCTGATGCGCCAGCGCTTGCTGGAAATCACCGGGTTGAGTGGCGAGGCCGTCAGCCAGCTGGCGCACAGTGCGCCGCAGGACGCCCCGCCCGCCTACGACCCAGGCATGGATTATGACGCCATGCCGGACTATTCCGACTTCCACCAACCGCAGGAGGCCTACACGCCCCAGCAAGCGTGGACACCGAAAAAGCCCGGCGCCGGCGGCAAGAAATGGGACAAGAAACCCTGGAGCAAGAACGGCAAGCGCGGCGACAACGATGAAGCCTATGCCCCACGCACCCCGGTTGCCGTAGAAGCGCCGACGCTGATTGCCCTGCGCACGCTCATCCATCACCCGCAATTGGCGGAAAAGGTTGAAAGCGCCGATCACTTTGCCAACGCGAGCAATACGTACGCCCAGGTCCTGATCGCCTTGATCGAGGCGGTCCAGAAAAATCCTAAGCTAAACTCAATTCAGTTGATGGCTCGCTGGCATGGCACCGAACAAGGCCGATTGTTGAAAGCACTCGCAGAAAAGGAGTGGCTAATTGACGGCGACAACCTTGAACAACAGTTTTTAGACACCATTACTAGGTTATCCGCGGGTCAGCACACGCAGACCCTCGATGAGCTCATAAAGCGAGCCAGGCAGCCGGATTTATCGGCTGAAGAGAAAATTCAGATAGCAAAACAGATGCGTGACCTCTTAAAACAGAATGTTTCCGCATCAAACCCGACCTCAGCTGGCGTGTGAGGTCATAGCTCGGGTATAATCCTCGGCTTGTTTTTTGCCCGCCAAGACCTTCAGTGGATAGGGTGTTATGTCCGGAAAAGCGCAACAGCAGTCTCGTATCAAAGAGTTGATCGTTCTCGGTCGTGAGCAGGGTTACCTGACTTACGCGGAGGTCAACGACCACCTGCCTGAGGATATTTCAGATCCAGAGCAGGTGGAAGACATCATCCGCATGATTAACGACATGGGGATCAACGTATTCGAAGCTGCGCCAGATAAGGATTCCCTTATGCTGGCGGACGCCGATACCGACGAGGCTGCCGCTGAAGAAGCTGCTGCCGCGCTGGCTGCTGTGGAGACCGATATCGGTCGTACCACCGACCCTGTGCGCATGTATATGCGTGAAATGGGTACCGTCGAGCTGCTGACACGCGAAGGCGAAATTGAAATCGCCAAGCGTATCGAAGAGGGTATCCGTGAAGTGATGGGCGCAATTGCGCACTTCCCCGGCACGGTTGACCACATTCTCTCCGAGTACACCCGCGTCACCACCGAAGGTGGCCGCCTGTCCGACGTGCTGAGTGGCTACATCGACCCGGACGACGGCATTGCGCCGCCCGCCGCCGAAGTGCCGCCGCCTGTGGATGCCAAGGCTGCGAAAGCCGACGACGACACCGAAGACGACGACGCTGAAGCCAGCGGCGACGATGAAGATGAAGTCGAAAGCGGTCCAGACCCGGTCATCGCTGCACAGCGTTTCGGTGCGGTTTCCGATCAAATGGAAATCACCCGCAAGGCCCTGAAAAAGCACGGTCGCTCCAATAAGCAGGCAATTGCCGAGCTGCTGGCGCTGGCTGAGCTGTTCATGCCAATCAAGCTGGTACCGAAGCAATTCGAAGGCCTGGTTGAGCGTGTTCGCAGTGCCCTGGAGCGTTTGCGTGCACAAGAGCGTGCGATCATGCAGCTCTGTGTCCGTGATGCGCGCATGCCGCGTACCGACTTCCTGCGCCAGTTCCCTGGCAACGAAGTAGACGAAAGCTGGACCGACGCACTGGCCAAGGGCAAGGCGAAATACGCCGAAGCCATTGGTCGCCTGCAGCCGGACATCATTCGCTGCCAGCAGAAGCTGACCGCGCTCGAGACCGAAACCGGTCTGACGATTGCCGAGATCAAGGACATCAACCGTCGCATGTCGATCGGTGAGGCCAAGGCCCGCCGCGCGAAGAAAGAGATGGTCGAAGCGAACTTGCGTCTGGTGATCTCCATCGCCAAGAAGTACACCAACCGTGGCCTGCAATTCCTCGATCTGATCCAGGAAGGCAACATCGGCTTGATGAAGGCTGTGGACAAGTTCGAATACCGTCGCGGGTACAAGTTCTCGACATATGCCACCTGGTGGATTCGTCAGGCGATCACTCGCTCGATCGCCGACCAGGCCCGCACCATCCGTATTCCGGTGCACATGATCGAGACGATCAACAAGCTCAACCGTATTTCCCGGCAGATGTTGCAGGAAATGGGTCGCGAACCGACCCCGGAAGAGCTGGGCGAACGCATGGAAATGCCAGAGGATAAGATCCGTAAGGTATTGAAGATCGCTAAAGAGCCGATCTCCATGGAAACCCCGATTGGTGATGACGAAGACTCCCACCTGGGTGACTTCATCGAAGACTCGACCATGCAGTCGCCAATCGATGTCGCCACCGTTGAGAGCCTTAAAGAAGCGACTCGCGACGTACTGTCCGGCCTCACTGCCCGTGAAGCCAAGGTACTGCGCATGCGTTTCGGCATCGACATGAATACCGACCACACCCTTGAGGAAGTCGGTAAGCAGTTTGACGTGACCCGTGAGCGGATCCGTCAGATCGAAGCCAAGGCGTTGCGCAAGTTGCGCCACCCGACGCGAAGCGAGCATCTGCGCTCCTTCCTCGACGAGTGATACCAGAACCCCCGGCCCAGGCCGGGGGTTTTGCTTTCTACAGATAAAATCCCAAGCGACACCCCTCCCCCGCAATGCCCGTCTACACTCGAAACATTCCCCGTGCCATAACGAGACCGTTATGCCCAGACTGTCGACTGTGCTACTGCTGTCGCTGCTGACCTGGACCGCAACGGCTGGCGCGTTGACTCTTACCGATGATGAGCGTGGCTGGCTGGCGGACCATCAGGAGCTGAGCCTCGGGGTGGACGCGTCATGGCCACCTTTTGAATACCGTGACGAAGACGGCCGCTACCAAGGCTTGGCGGCCGATTACGTGCGCCTGATCCAGGATCGTTTGGGCGTCAGGATCAAGGTGATCGAAACGCCGAACTGGAGTGCCGTCCTGGAACTGGCCCGAGCCAATCAGCTCGACCTTGTCCCCAGCGTTATGTCGACGCCCGAACGGCAGAATTATTTGGCGTTCACACGCCCCTATATCGACTTCCCGATGGTCATCCTTGCCCACGAAGGCGGCGTACGACCGCGCAATCTCAAGGACCTGTACGGGCTGAAGATCGCAGTGGTGGAAAACTACGCACCCCACGAATTACTGCGCACTCACCACCCCGACCTTAATCTGGTGGCCATGCCCAACGTCAGCTCAACCCTGCAGGCCCTGGCTACCGGCGAAGTGGACGCTGTGGTCAGCGACCTGGCCTCCAGTGTCTGGAGCTTGCGCGAACTCAAGCTGGACGGGTTGTATGTCAGCGGCGAAACCCCCTACCGCTATCAATTGGCGATGGGTGTACCGCGCGACGACAAGATGCTGGTCGGCATCCTCGACAAAGTCCTCGCCGACCTCAGCCCGGAAGAAACCAACACCATCCAGCAACACTGGGTGGGCAAGTTCACCGATAACCGTACGTTCTGGACCGATTTGCTGCTGTATGGCCTACCCGCGGTTCTGCTCTTGATTACCGTATTAGCCATTGTGATTCGGATCAATCGCCGACTCAGTTCGGAAATTTCCCGCCGCGTGGCCCTCGAACAGGAACTGCGCAGCAGCGAATACCACTACCGCGGCCTGGTGGAGAGCCTGTCCGCCATTGCCTGGGAAGCCAGCGTCACCGATTTCACCTACAGCTACGTGTCGCCGCACGCCGAGGAACTGCTCGGCTATCCGCGCGCCCACTGGCTGATCCCAGGGTTCTGGCGCAACATCATCCACCCCGCCGACCTGCTCCGCGCCGAAGCCTACTGCTACCGCGAAACCCGTGCTAACCGCGACCACAGCATTGATTACCGGGTGATCACCGCCGACGGCCGTTGCTTGTGGGTGCGTGACATAGTCAGCCTGATCGAGCACGGCCATGAGCCTGTGCTGCGCGGCTTGATGATCGACATCAGCGAAGCCAAACGCACCGAAGAGGCGCTGCAGCTTTCCGAACAGAAGTTTGCCTCGGTGTTCCAACAGTGCCCGGACATTCTGGTGATCGCGCGACTGTCCGATGGCTGCCTGCTGGAGGTCAACAAAGCGTTCGAGGATCAAGTAGGCCTGAAGGCCGAAGACGTGATCGGCAAAACGGCCACCGCGCTGAACATTTGGGGGATTCCAGGCATCGGCCCGGACCTGTTGAAACGGGTGCAGACCACCAGCATCCGCAACTTGGAAATGCCCTTTCTGCGCAACAACGGCCAGGCCTTTACCGGCCTTATCTCCGCCGAACCGTTTCAACTCGACACCACTGAGGCCATCGTGGTGGTGGTGCGCGACATCACCCAGCTCAAGGAAACCCAGCAACAACTGCAAACCTCCGAAGAGAAATTCGCCAAGGCCTTCCATGCCTCTCCCGACGGTTTGCTGTTGAGCCGACAGCGCGATGGCCTGCTGCTTGAAGTCAACGACGGTTTCAGTCGCATCACCGGTTTCAACAGCGCGGCCTCCTTGGACCAATCAACCTTGGACCTGGGCATCTGGGTCGACCTCAACGAGCGCAAACACATGCTGGAACTGATGGCGCGCGATGGCTTTGTGCGGGACTTCATCTGCCATATACGCCGCAACGATGGGCAGATTCGCCTGTGCGAGCTGTCCAGCCGCCCACTGCCCATCGGCGATGACGACTGCATGCTGACGATTGCGAGGGACATCACCGAACGCCAGCTGATGCAGGAAAAACTGCAACAGGCCGCCACCGTGTTCGAGAGCACGGCCGAAGGCGTATTGATCACCGACACCCGACAGAACATCAGCGCCGTCAACCGTGCCTTCAGCGAGATTACCGGCTACAGCGAGGCCGAAGCCCTCGGCCAGACCCCGCGCCTGCTCGCCTCTGGCCTGCATGACAGCGCCTTCTACGCCGCCATGTGGCACCAGTTGACCGCACAGGGTCACTGGCAGGGCGAGATTTCCAACCGACGCAAAAACGGCGAGCTGTACCCCAGCTGGCTGACGATCAGTGCGGTACGCAACCGCGAACAGCTGATCACGCACTTCGTTGCGGTATTTGCCGACATCTCCAGCCTCAAGCTGGCCCAGGCCCGCCTCGACTACCAGGCGCACCACGATCCATTGACCGGCCTGCCCAACCGTACGCTGTTCGAAAGCCGACTGCAGGCCGCCCTCAACGGGCATCAGGAAACCGGCAAACAGGGCGCCGTCCTGTTTCTCGACCTGGACCGCTTCAAACACATCAACGACAGCCTCGGCCACCCGATAGGCGACCTGCTGCTCAAAGACATTGCCGTGCGCCTCAAGGAACAATTGCGCGACATCGATACCGTCGCTCGCCTGGGCGGGGATGAATTCATCATCCTGCTCCCCGGCCTCCAGCACGCCAGCGACGCCCAGCACCTGGCCAATAAACTGCTGGCCTGCTTCACTCCCCCCTTCCAGGCGGGTGAGCACGAGTTCTTTATCAGCGCCAGTATCGGCACCAGCCTATACCCCGAGGACGGCACCGACGTCGCCACCCTGGTCAAAAATGCCGACGCCGCGATGTACCGTTCCAAGGCTAAGGGCCGCAACCGGGTCGAAAGCTACACCCGCGACCTCACCGCCCAAGCCAACGAGCGCGTGGCCCTGGAACATGAACTGCGCCGCGCCATAGAGCGCGACGAATTGAGCCTGTACTACCAGCCAAAACTGAGCCTGGCCACCCAGCAATTGATCGGCGCCGAAGCCCTGATCCGCTGGCACCATCCCACCTTCGGCGATGTCCCCCCCGAGCACTTCATCGCCTTGGCCGAAGAAAACGGCACAATCCTGCAGATTGGCGATTGGGTACTGGAACAGGCCTGCCGACAACTGCACGCCTGGCAAGGCACATTCGATGATTTCGGCCCACTGTCGGTCAACCTCGCCGGCGCGCAACTGCGCCATCCCGGCTTGCTGGGCCGCATCGAACAGCTGCTGCGCGACTACGGCCTTGACCCAGGCCGCCTGCAGCTGGAGATCACCGAAAACTTCATCATGAGCCAGGCCGAAGAAGCGCTGGAGGTCCTGCACCAACTCAAACACTTGGGCGTACAACTGGCGATTGATGATTTCGGCACCGGCTACTCATCCCTCAGCTACCTCAAGCGCCTGCCGCTGGATTTCCTCAAGATCGACCAATCTTTCGTACGCGGCTTACCCGACGATCCCCACGACGCCGCCATCGTGCGCGCCATCATCGCCCTGGGCCACAGCATGCAATTCACCATCATCGCCGAAGGCGTGGAGAACCCCGCACAGCAAGCCTTCCTGGCCGCCGAGGGCTGCGAACAGATGCAGGGCTACATCGTCAGCCTGCCGTTACCACCGGCGCTTTTTGCCACGACGTTTCTTCGTATGAGCATTGGGGATTTTTCGGATGGCACAGCGGGTAAACCATCGTTATAATCCGCGGCCTACTGAGGGCCTATAGCTCAGTTGGTTAGAGCAGGGGACTCATAATCCCTTGGTCGTAGGTTCGAGTCCTACTGGGCCCACCATCTTGAAAGCCGCGCATTGCGCGGCTTTTGTGTGTCTGGAAGCCTGTAATATGCTTCCCGCCACCGCCCACACTCTGGAGCCCACCTTGCCCGCCCTAGACGAAATCGATCGCCAACTCATAGCCGCCCTGCAGCTCAACGCCCGCGAAAGCGTGGCCATGCTCGCCCGGCAGTTGGGCATCGCGCGCACTACCGTGACGTCGCGCCTGGCACGCCTGGAGAAAACCCAGGTGATCACCGGTTATGGCGTGCGCCTCGGGCAACGTGTGGTCGACGGTGGCTTGCAGGCTTACGTCGGCATCACCGTGCAGGCGCGCTCGGGCAAGGACGTGCTGCGCAGGCTGAGTGCTATGGCCCAAGTGCAACAGTTATGCGCGGTGAGTGGCGAGTTCGATTACGTCGCGTGGCTGCGCACCGATTCGCCTGAACAGCTGGACCAATTGCTGGACCAGATCGGCAGCGTCGACGGGGTGGAGAAAACCACCACCTCAATCATCCTCAGTAACAAATTGGATCGCGGACAACCAATCTGATCACCACGCTCGTCATTCTGACTAAAAACAGATCAATTCGACGACACTTTGCGTCTTATTAACGAACGGTACACGCCCTAAACTGGCTGCCATCTTTTCCTATACTCAGCGGGTCACATCCGCCGATGTCGCCAGTAAGGTCAGCCATGAGCATTCCGTCCAGCACCCTCAGCAAGACCAATCGCCATCCCGCCGACGGCAAAAAACCCATCACCATCTTTGGTCCGGACTTTCCGTTTGCCTTCGATGACTGGATTGAACACCCAGCAGGCCTGGGCAGCATCCCCGTCGCCAATCATGGCGCCGAAGTGGCGATCGTCGGCGCCGGGATTGCCGGCCTGGTGGCTGCTTATGAGTTGATGAAACTGGGCCTCAAGCCAGTGGTGTACGAAGCCTCGAAAATGGGCGGTCGTTTGCGCTCCCAGGCTTTTGAGGGCGCCGAAGGCATCATCGCCGAGTTGGGTGGCATGCGCTTCCCGGTGTCGTCCACCGCCTTCTACCATTATGTGGACAAGCTCGGCCTGGAGACCAAACCCTTCCCCAACCCGCTGACCCCGGCGTCCGGCAGCACCGTGATCGACCTCGAAGGCCAGACTCACTACGCACAGAAACTCTCCGATTTGCCGGTCCTGTTCCAGGAAGTGGCTGACGCCTGGGCGGACGCCCTGGAAGCCGGCTCGCAGTTCGGCGATATCCAGCAAGCCATCCGCGACCGTAACGTACCGCGCCTCAAAGAACTGTGGAACACGTTGGTGCCGTTGTGGGACGACCGCACCTTCTACGACTTCGTCGCCACCTCCGAGGCATTTGCCAAATTGTCCTTCCATCACCGTGAAGTGTTTGGCCAGGTCGGGTTCGGCACGGGCGGCTGGGACTCGGATTTCCCCAACTCAATGCTGGAAATCTTCCGCGTGGTGATGACCAACTGCGACGACCACCAACACCTGGTGGTCGGCGGCGTTGCCCAAGTGCCGATGGGCATCTGGCGCCATGTACCGGAGCAGTGCGCCCACTGGCCGGCCGGCACCAGCCTCAGTTCGCTGCACCGTGGCGCACCGCGCGCCGGGGTCAAGCGCATTGCCCACGCGGCCGACGGCCGTTTCGCGGTGACCGACAACTACGGCGACACCCGCGAATATGCCGCCGTGCTCACCACCTGCCAGAGCTGGCTGCTGACCACCCAGATCGAGTGCGACGAAACCTTGTTCTCACAAAAGATGTGGATGGCCCTGGACCGCACGCGTTACATGCAGTCATCAAAAACCTTTGTGATGGTCGATCGCCCGTTCTGGAAGGACAAAGACCCGGAAACCGGCCGCGACCTGATGAGCATGACCCTGACCGATCGCCTCACCCGTGGCACTTACCTGTTCGACAATGGCGACGACAAGCCTGGCGTGATCTGTCTGTCGTACTCGTGGATGAGTGACGCGCTGAAAATGCTCCCGCAGCCCATCGACAAACGCGTGAAGCTGGCCCTCGACGCCCTGAACAAGATCTACCCGAAGGTCGATATCAAGGCGCGCATCATCGGTGACCCGATCACCGTGTCCTGGGAAGCCGACCCGCACTTCCTCGGGGCTTTCAAAGGCGCGTTGCCCGGCCACTATCGCTACAACCAGCGGATGTATGCGCACTTCATGCAGAAGGACATGCCCGCCGAACAACGTGGGATCTTTATCGCCGGTGATGATGTGTCCTGGACCCCAGCCTGGGTGGAAGGCGCGGTGCAAACCTCGCTGAACGCGGTGTGGGGCATCATGACTCACTTCGGCGGCAGCACCCACCCCGAGAACCCAGGGCCGGGTGATGTATTCGATGAAATCGGGCCAATCGCCCTGGCCGATTAAGGAGTTGAGCATGCGCGTCGCCCTGTACCAATGCCCACCGTTGCCGCTGGATGTGGCCGGCAACCTCAAGCGCCTGCACCAGTTGGCCCACGAGGCGTCCGACGCCGACGTGCTGGTGCTGCCGGAGATGTTTCTGAGCGGCTACAACATCGGCGCCGAGGCCGTTGGCGCCTTGGCCGAGGCACAGGACGGACCGTCGGCGCAGGCGATTGGCGAACTGGCCAAAAGCGCCGGGCTGGCGATTCTGTACGGTTACCCGGAGCGCGCCGAGGACGGCCAGATCTACAACGCCGTGCAGCTGATTGACGCCCACGGCCAGCGCCTGTGCAACTACCGTAAGACTCACCTGTTTGGTGACCTGGACCATTCGATGTTCAGCGCCGGCGACGATGATTTCCCGCTGGTGGAGCTCAACGGTTGGAAGCTTGGCTTCCTGATCTGCTATGACCTGGAGTTCCCGGAAAACACCCGACGCCTGGCCCTCGCAGGCGCCGAACTGATCCTGGTGCCCACCGCCAATATGGTGCCGTTCGACTTTGTCGCCGATGTCACGGTGCGGGCACGGGCCTTTGAAAACCAATGTTATGTGGCCTACGCCAACTACTGTGGGCACGAAGGCGAGATCCAGTACTGCGGGCAAAGCAGCATCGCCGCGCCGAATGGCCTGCGCATCGCCCAGGCGGGCCTGGATGAAGCGCTGATCGTCGGTGAGCTGGATCGCCAGTCGATCCTCGACGCCCGTGCTGCCAATCACTACCTGCAAGATCGTCGCCCCGAGTTATACGGTGCACTGCACAAGCCCTGATCCAGCCGGTTTGTGAGCGGTTTGTTAACATGGGCACATTCTACGTTTCGGAAGTGCCCATGCCTGCGCCGGCCCACCCTCATCACCTTCACCTGACCCTGGCCAACGGCTTGCGGGTAGCCTTGCAACATGCGCCGCGCTTGAAGCGTTGTGCCGCCGTTCTGCGGGTGGCGGCCGGCAGCCATGACGTGCCGCTGGCGTGGCCGGGGCTGGCACATTTCCTCGAACACCTGCTGTTCCTCGGTACCGAGCGTTTTCCCACGAGCGAAGGGTTGATGGCCTACGTGCAACGGCATGGCGGCCAGGTCAATGCCAGCACCCGCGAGCGCACCACGGAGTTCTTCTTTGAACTGCCGGTCGCGACGTTTTCCGGTGGGCTGGAGCGGTTGGTGGACATGCTGACCCACCCGCGCCTGACGCTGGAGGATCAACTGCGCGAGCGCGAAGTGCTGCACGCCGAGTTTGTCGCCTGGTCTCAGGATGCCAAGGCGCAGCAGCAGATCGCGTTACTGGAGGGGCTGGCGGCTGACCACCCGCTGCGGGGTTTTCATGCGGGCAATCGCGACAGCTTGCCGGTGGAACGTGAGGCGTTTCAGCAGGCATTGCGGGAATTCCACGCACAGTTCTATCAGAGCGGCCAGATGACCTTGAGCCTGGCAGGTCCACAACCGCTGGAAGCGCTGGAAGGCTTGGCACAGCAGTTCAGCGAGCAACTGACCTCAGGCCCTCTTCGCCCACACTCCGCGCCACCGGCATTGATGCAGGGGCAAGCGCAGCGCTATCAGCACATCGCCAATGATCACCTGCACCACGTCATCACCTGTAACGCTCCGCGTGAAGCACTGGAATTCCTCTGCACCTGGCTCAACGCCTCGGCACCCGGCGGGTTGCTGGCGCAACTGAAAACTCAAGGGCTGGCCAGCGCACTGCAGGCGTCGGTGCTGTATCACTTCGCCGGGCAAGCCGTGTTGGATATCGACGTTACGCTCAGTAGTCCTGTTGAATCGGCGACTCAAATCGAGGCGTTGCTGCACGACTGGTTGAGCTTTTTCGCACACAGCGACTGGACAGCCTTGCGGGAAGAGTTCGCCTTGCTGGCCGCTCGCCAACAACAGACCCAAGGCGCCCTGGCACTGGCGCGACACGACAGCGAGGCACTCTCGGAACAGGCTGTCATTGCCCTCAGGATCATGCTCGAGTCACTGCACCTGCCACCCGCCGCGCACACGTGGCAACTGCCGCCGAACAATCCGTTCCTGCGTCCACCGGTCAAGGAAGAACGCGCCGGCCTGATTCGCGGCCAGACCAGCGCCCACCGAGGGTTGCGCACCTTTGCCCAGGATCGCTCCCGAGGACGTCGTGATGTATCGGCGCTGGTCTTCAGCCAGGCACTGACGGGTGACAATGATGAAGGCGCTCTGTATCTGCAATGGCAGTCTGCCCCGTCTGGCTTGGAAAGCGCAGTACAGTCGTTGCGTGAAAATGCCGGGCAGGCGGGTGTCGACTTGTCGTTCGAAAGCCTGGGCAATGACGGGCTGGTGAAGATGGTCGGGCTGCAGGAGCCCATCCCAGCCGTGCTGGAGGTGTTGGCGCAACGCCTGGGCGAACCGCAGGCTGCCCCAACCGTCTCGCCGCCCATGATTGCCATCCGAGCCTTGCTAAAGGCGCTGCCCGCTTGCTGCAGCGCGAACACCTCCGACTCGACATCGTGGCAAGGCCTGGGGCTGGGCTTCTCCGCAGCGAATGAAGCCGCGATCAAAACAGCGGTGACCCGTTTGCCAGGGCAGCCGGCGAACCTCAACCCCGTACTCCCCTCCCTCAGCGGCCAACGTATCTGGCACGCGGTGGAAACCGACTCAACCGAAGCCGCCCTGCTGCTGTTTTGCCCGACACCGAGCGCGTCGCTGGAGGACGAAGCCGCATGGCGACTGCTCAGCCATCTGCTCCAGGCGCCGTTTTATCAGCGCCTGCGCGTAGAGCTGCAAATCGGCTACGCCGTATTCAGCGGCATCCGACAGATAAACGGCCAGACCGGCCTGCTATTCGGCGTGCAATCCCCCAGCGTCTCCCTGGAAGGCATCGCTGATCACCTGAACACCTTCCTGAAACAACTGCCGGCGCTGATCAACAGCAACGACGACCTGGGCAGCCTGGTCCTGGCGCAGCAGTTCTCAGCGCAGACGCTGCCCAACGCCCAAGCCGCCGAACTGCTGTGGCATGCGCATCTGGCGGGCCATCCACCGGGCTACCTGGAACACCTTCAGACCCACATCCAAACCTCTACCCGAGAAGCACTGCAGCGCGCCGCCCAGCAATTGAACGACGCTGCCGGCGGCTGGCACTGCGTGGCCAATGGCCCGCGCATCAGTGATGACTGGCAAGCGGCTGACTGATCATTGCCGCCCCTGCAAAAAGCTTTTTCCGCCAAGACAGCGCTAACTTGAAAAGAATTGAGTAACATTCCTACGCACAAAGCTGAACATCTCCGACTGGAGGTGGACTATATGTATTGCTTGGTAGTGAACGTCCCATCCCTTCGTAGGAGTAAGAATATGACCTGGTCCAAACCTGCTTACACTGATCTGCGCATCGGTTTCGAAGTCACCATGTACTTCGCCAGCCGTTAATCCGCTGGGTAATACAACGCCTCGGTTCGCCCGGGGCGTTTTTGTTTTGAGCTTGATGGAGCTGCCATGTTTGTCCAGATTCTAGGTTCCGCCGCCGGCGGTGGTTTCCCGCAGTGGAACTGCAACTGCGTGAACTGCGCAGGTTTTCGTGATGGCAGCCTGCGGGCCCAGGCGCGTACCCAGTCGTCCATCGCGATCTCCGACGATGGCGTGAACTGGGTGCTGTGCAACGCTTCGCCGGATATCCGCGCGCAACTGCAAGGTTTTGCACCGATGCAACCCGGTCGCGCCCTGCGTGATACCGGCATCAGCGCGATCATCCTGATGGACAGCCAGATCGACCACACCACCGGCCTGCTGAGCCTGCGCGAAGGCTGCCCACACCAGGTGTGGTGCACCGACATGGTCCATGAAGACCTGAGCACCGGCTTCCCGCTGTTCACCATGCTCACCCACTGGAACGGCGGCCTGGCCTGGAACCGCATCGAGCTGGACGCCAGCTTCACCATCCCGGCGTGCCCCAACCTGCGCTTCACCCCACTGCCACTGCGCAGCGCCGCGCCGCCTTACTCGCCACACCGCTTCGACCCGCACCCAGGCGATAACATCGGCCTGATCGTCGAAGACCTGCGCACCGGCGGCAAACTGTTCTACGCCCCGGGCCTGGGCAAGGTCGACGCGCCGTTGCTGGAAATCATGGCCGGCAGCGACTGCCTGCTGGTGGACGGCACGATGTGGGATGACGACGAAATGCAGCGCCGTGGCGTCGGCACTCGTACCGGCCGCGAAATGGGCCACCTGGCACAAAACGGCCCTGGCGGCATGCTCGACGTGTTGGAGCAGTTGCCTGAACAGCGCAAGGTACTTATCCACATCAACAACACCAACCCGATCCTCGATGAAGACTCCCCCGAGCGAGCGGAACTGGTGCGGCGCAATGTCGAAGTGGCTTACGACGGCATGAGCATTGAACTGTAGGAGCTGACGAGATGACTGACACGCCGATGACACCCGTCGAATTCGAAGCAGCCCTGCGGGCCAAGGGCGCCTTCTACCATATCCATCACCCGTACCATGTGGCGATGTACGAAGGCCGCGCGACCCGCGAGCAAATCCAGGGCTGGGTCGCCAACCGTTTTTACTATCAGGTGAACATCCCGCTGAAAGACGCGGCGATCCTGGCCAACTGCCCGGACCGTGAGATCCGTCGTGAGTGGATCCAGCGCCTGCTCGACCACGATGGCGCTCCCGGTGAGGACGGCGGTATCGAAGCCTGGCTACGCCTGGGCCAGGCGGTCGGCCTCGACCCGGACCAACTGCGCTCCCAGGAATTGGTCTTGCCCGGTGTGCGTTTTGCAGTGGATGCCTACGTCAACTTCGCCCGCCGCGCCAGTTGGCAAGAAGCCGCCAGCAGCTCGCTGACCGAGTTGTTCGCGCCGCAGATCCACCAGTCGCGCCTCGACAGCTGGCCGCAGCATTACCCCTGGATCGACCCAGCCGGCTACGAATACTTCCGCACTCGCCTCGGCCAAGCCCGGCGCGATGTGGAGCACGGGCTGACCATCACCCTGCAGCACTACACCACCCGCGAAGGCCAGGCGCGCATGCTGGAAATTCTCCAGTTCAAACTGGACATCCTGTGGAGCATGCTGGATGCCATGAGCATGGCCTACGAACTCAAACGCCCGCCGTATCACAGCGTGACCGAGCAGCGGGTGTGGCATAAAGGGATCCCCCTATGAGCTTTGATCGCAGCAGAATACCGACCTGGCGCCAGGGCTATCGCTACCAGTACGAACCGGCGCAAAAAGGCCATGTGTTGCTCTACCCTGAGGGCATGATCAAGCTCAATGACAGCGCCGCGCTGATCGGCGGCTTGATCGACGGCGAGCGTGACGTGGCGGCAATCATTGCCGAGCTGGATAAACAATTCCCCGGCGTGCCAGAGCTCGGCGAAGACATCGAGCAATTCATGGAGGTCGCCCGTGCTGAGCACTGGATCACCCTTGCCTGAAAAGCCAGCCATCGGGTTGCCACTGTGGCTATTGGCCGAGCTGACTTACCGTTGCCCGTTGCAGTGCCCGTACTGCTCCAACCCGCTGGATTTTGCCGAGCAGGGTAAGGAGCTGAGTACCGAGCAGTGGATCAAGGTGTTTCGCGAAGCCCGCGAAATGGGGGCTGCGCAATTGGGGTTTTCCGGCGGTGAACCCTTGGTGCGCCAGGACCTTGCCGAGCTGATCGCAGAGGCACGCAAGCTGGGGTTCTACACCAACCTGATCACTTCCGGCATCGGCTTGACCGAGCAGAAGATCAGCGACTTCAAGAAGGCGGGTCTCGACCATATCCAGATCAGTTTCCAGGCCAGCGACGAACAGGTGAACAACCTGCTGGCCGGCTCGAAAAAGGCCTTCGCGCAAAAGCTGGAAATGGCTCGCGCGGTGAAGGCGCACGGCTACCCGATGGTGCTGAACTTTGTCACCCATCGGCACAATATCGACAAGATCGACCGCATCATCGAGCTGTGTATTGCGCTTGAGGCGGACTTCGTAGAACTCGCCACTTGCCAGTTCTACGGCTGGGCGCAGCTCAATCGTGTGGGCTTGTTGCCGACACGGGAACAGCTGGTGCGCGCCGAACGCATCACCAACGAATACCGCGCCAAGCTGGAAGCCGAAGGCCACCCGTGCAAGCTGATTTTTGTCACGCCGGATTACTACGAAGAACGCCCGAAAGCCTGCATGAACGGCTGGGGGAGTATCTTTCTGACAGTAACGCCAGACGGCACCGCCCTGCCCTGTCACGGCGCCCGACAGATGCCGGTGCAATTTCCCAATGTACGTGACCACAGCATGCAGCACATCTGGTACGACTCATTTGGCTTCAACCGCTTTCGCGGCTACGACTGGATGCCCGAGCCGTGCCGTTCCTGCGACGAGAAGGAAAAGGACTTCGGCGGCTGCCGTTGCCAGGCCTTCATGCTCACGGGGGATGCGAGCAATGCCGACCCGGTGTGCAGCAAGTCCGAGCAGCACGGCATCATCCTTCAAGCACGGGAAGAAGCTGAACATGCTACCCAGACCATCGAACAGTTGGCCTTTCGCAATGAGCGCAATTCACGACTCATCGCAAAAGGCTGAGGGCCTCAGCGCTTGGCGATGATGTACACCGCGTGAATGATGCCCGGAAAGTAACCGCACAGGGTCAGCAGAATATTCAGCCAGAACGCGCCGGCGAAACCCACTTGCAGGAACACACCCAGTGGCGGCAGCAGAATGGCGATGATGATACGAATGATGTCCATGGGTCAGCTCCAAAAAATCGGCTCGTGTGAGCCGTGTAGCTAATCGACCTTGGCGGTTCGTGAGGGTTCAGTGGGATCTGGCGTTGGGCCATCCATCGTTGTTACACAGACAAAAAAACGCCCCCAGCCAAAAGAATCAGGCCGGAGGCGCCGCGTAGGCCGCGAGACGGTTCAGGAATAGGGAATTAAACAGCGATGCCCTTGCGGCATTGCAGCTGTGCGGTGCGCACGCGGGAGAAGGCGCGGGCCAGGCGCAGGAGCATTTCGTCGATGTTGCTTTTGCTGACTGTCAGGGCCGGGGTGAAGCGCAGGCAGTTCGGTTGCGGGGCGTTTAGGATCAGGCCTTCGTGCAGTGCAGCCTTTACGACAGCGTCCGCAGAATCATCCGACAGCGTCAGGCCCCACATCAGGCCATGGCCACGTAATTGACCGTGGTCATAGCGGTAGGCCAGGCGGGCCAGGCCTTCACCGAGGTAAAGCCCGGACTCACGCACCTGCTCCAGAAAGCCGTGCTCCAGCACCGTATCGAGTACGGCAACCCCGGCCGACGCCATCAGCGCATTGCCATGATGCGTGCCTTCCAGTTCGCCCACGTCGAAACAACAGGCTGTGCCGCGCGCCAGCAACGCTGCGAGGGGCACGCCGCCGCCCAGGCCTTTGCCGAGGGTGATGATGTCGGCACGTACGCCGTATTGCTGTTCGGCGAGCAAGTTGCCGCAGCGGCCTATGCCGGTTTGCACTTCGTCGAGGATCAGCAGGATCCCCAGTTCACGGCACAGGCGCTCGACGCCCTTGAGGTAGTGCTCCGTTGCGGGGATTACGCCGGCTTCGCCCTGGATCGGTTCGAGCATGATCGCGACGGTCTGTGCATCCACGGCGGCATGCAGCGCCGACAGATCGTTGAACGGCACGTGACTGAAGCCCGGCAATTGCGGCTCAAATCGGTTTTCAATGGCCCCAGCCGACGCCGACATCGCCGCGAAACTGCGACCATGGCAACCACTGCTCGCGCTGATGATGCGGTAAGCGCCGCCGCGATGCAGCTGGCCCCATTTGCGCGCCAGTTTGATCGCGGCTTCGCAGGCTTCCGCACCGCTGTTGAGCAGGTACGCCTGGTCGCTGCCGGTGCGATGGCAAAGGCGCTCGACGAGGTTGAGTTGTGTGCGGTTATGCAAGCTGTGGCCCGGATTGATCAGCGCCTGCGCCTGGTCGGCCAACGCCTTGATCAATACCTGCGGGCTGTGGCCGAGGCTGTTGGCGGCGCCGCCCTGGCTGAAGTCCAGGTACGCGCGGTCGTCGCTGTCCCACAGCCAGGAACCCTGGCCACGCACAAATACTTGAGCCGGCCGCGCCACCGTGGGCATCAGCGCTTCGCTGGAAGCGCTGTCGCCTGGCGTATCGAGGATCAGGTCGTCCAGGCTCGGCGCCGCGCGGCGCATATTGAACAGGTTCACACCTCACCCCTGCTGGCAACCGGACCTTGGTCGGTACGCGCGGTGTAACCTGGTTGAAGATTGTTTGCCTTGCCTATGTAAACGCTATCAACATAAACGCTGTTCATTGCCCGATCCGGCCCTGTAAGCCCTGCGAATAGGCGCTAGACTAGGCGCCTCAGGGGCCAACAGCCATTTCGTTTTTCCAGCTTTTTCGATAAGTAAGCCTTATGGATTTCAAGCAACTGCGTTATTTCGTCGCGGTGTATGAGGAAGGCCACGTAGGCCGTGCCGCGGAGCGCCTGTCGATCTCCCAGCCGGCGCTGTCGCAACAGATTCGCCAGCTGGAACAGAACTTGGATGTCAGCCTGTTCGAGCGCAGCAGCAAGCGCCTGCTCCCGACACTGGCGGCGCATACACTGTACAACCACGCCCTGCCGCTGATCGATGGCCTGCAACAGGCGGTGGAAGCGTTGCGCAACTTCAAGGGTCAGGCGATGCGCACGCTGGCCATCGGCGTGCTGCAAACCGTGCACACCAGCCTGGTGCCGCAGATGCTCGAGCGCGTGCGCAAGGCCCAGCCGCACCTGGTGGTGCAGATCTACGAATTGACCGGACTTGAGATTGAGCGGCGCTTACTGAACGGCTCGCTGGACATCGGCATCAGCTACCTGCCGCCACGCCAGCCAGGGCTGCACGGCGTGTTGTTGTATGAAGATGAGTTGAAGGTGGTGATCCCCGAGGACCATCCCTTGCGCGAATTCAAGAAAGTCTCGCTGAAGCAGGCAGCCGAGTTGCCGATGTTGCTGCTGGGCGAAGAGTTTCAGGTCCGGCAGATCTGGCAGGGCCAACTGGCCAACCTCGGACGCCGCCCGCAAGTGCAGGCGGAACTGAATACCATGGTGGGGATTCTCGACAGCTTGCCTCACACAAAACTGGCGACGGTGCTGCCGGGACGTTCCCAGGATGAACACAATAGCCAGTCGCTGCTGTGGAAACCCTTGAGTGAACCCAGGGTGCCGCTGAAAGTGGGCTTGGTGTGCCGCGATGTGCAGCGCCAGCAGGCGACGGTGGCGTTGCTGCGCACGTTGCTGGAAGACGTGATGAATGCCCCGCAGGTCATCGCCTGACTTTTTCGCGGGCAAAAGAAAACCCCGCCGAAGCGGGGCTTTGCAGACTGTTTCCCTGACATCCATTTCACTCCGCCATCCTGGCAGAATCCTACGTGTCCGTGTTGTTGCTTTGCGCTTCCTGCGCGACGTCCATGTGAAGTAGATTATCGGTGGATCCAATCTGGCGATAGAGGACGAATAGCAGCACGTCATGTAAGAGAATGCTTACACGCCCTCCAAGCCCTTAGAACAGGGCTTCATCCAGCAAAAATAATGATTCGCTACCGGCTTTTACCGACGCACTCAGCGAATGAATACGTGGCAATAGGCGGGCAAAGTAGAAACGCGCGGTGCCGAGCTTGCTGGCGTAGAAGTCTTCTTCCAACTCCTTGCCCAGCGCGGCCTTGGCCATGCGTGCCCACATATAGGCATACGCCATGTAGCCGAAGGCGTGCAGGTACTCCACCGACGCCGCGCCGACTTCATTCGGGTTGGTCTTGGCGCGGTCCAGCACCCAGGCGGTCAACTCATCCAGGTTATCCACCGCCACGCCCAGCGGTTTGGTGAACTCAGCCAGCTCGGGCCCCCCCGAGGCGATGAACGCGCGGATCTCATCGGCAAACAAGGTGTAGAACGCCCCGCCACTGCCAACGATCTTGCGCCCCATCAGGTCCAGCGCCTGGATACCGTTGGTGCCTTCGTAGATCTGGGTGATGCGCACATCCCGCACCAGCTGCTCCTGGCCCCACTCGCGAATGTAGCCATGGCCGCCAAACACTTGTTGGCCCAGCACGGTGGTTTCCAGGCCCAGGTCGCTCAAGAACGCCTTGGCCACCGGCGTCAGCAATGCCACCAGGTTATCCGCACGCTCGCGGGCAACAGCATCTTCACTGAACTTGGCGATGTCCAGTTGCGTCGCCACGTAGGTGGAGAACGCCCGGCCGCCTTCGTTCGAGGCCTTCATGGTCAGCAGCATGCGACGCACGTCCGGGTGCACGATGATCGGGTCGGCCACCTTGTCCTTGGCCTGGGCGCCGGTGGGTGCACGGCTTTGCACGCGGTCGCGCGCGTATTCAATCGCGTTCTGGTAGGAACGCTCGCCGGACGCCAGGCCCTGGATACCCACACCCAGACGCTCGTAGTTCATCATGGTAAACATCGCCGCCAGACCACGGTTCGGCTCGCCGACCAAGTAACCCACGGCTTCGTCGAAGTTCATCACACAGGTCGCCGACGCCTGGATCCCCATCTTGTGCTCGATGGAACCACAGCTCACCGTGTTACGTTCGCCCAGGCTGCCGTCGGCGTTCACCATGAACTTCGGCACCAGGAACAGCGAGATGCCCTTCGGACCCGCCGGCGCGTCCGGCAGCTTGGCCAGTACCAAGTGGATGATGTTTTCGGTGAGGTCATGTTCACCCCCGGTGATAAAGATCTTGGTGCCGCTGACTTTGTAGGAACCGTCCGCCTGTGGCTCGGCCTTGGTCCGAATAATCCCCAGATCCGTCCCGGCATGCGCCTCGGTCAGGCACATGGAACCGGCCCATTCACCGGAATACATCTTCGGCAGGTAGGTGGCCTTGAGGTCTTCGCTGGCGTGGGTGTTGATCGACACGCAGGCGCCGGACGTCAGCATCGGATACAGGCCAAACGCCAGGCTCGACGAGTTGATCATCTCTTCGACCTGGGCCGACACGGCCTTGGGCATGCCCATGCCGCCAAAGGCAGGATCACCGCCCACACCCACCCAGCCGCCTTCGGCGTAGGTTTTGTAGGCCTGTGGAAAACCGTCCGGGGTGAACACTGCCGTGTTGTCCCAACGGCAACCTTGTTCATCGCCACCGCGGCTGAGCGGGGCGATGGATTTGGCGGTGACCTTGCCGGCTTCTTCGAGGATGGCCTCTACGGTTTCGGCGTCAACGGTGTCTGCCAATGCCGGCAATTGGGCCCAAGTGGTGGCGACCTCAAAGACTTCGTTGAGGACGAAGCGCATATCACGCAGCGGCGCTTTGTAATCAGCCATGGCAAACCTCGTGAGAACGTGAAAAGTGATTCGGTGAGAGTCGGTTTTACAGGCTCAGAGTGTACCCGAACAACTTTTCAGACACATAGGGTCCACTTGTGACTGATTGGTATTTTTAAGTCATCACAGCGCAAAGGCCTCCGCAGGCAGACTCATCAGGCATTCGCTGCCCGCTTGCACTGCAACACGGTGGGAGGCGGTACGCGGCAGCAGACGTTTGAAGTAGAAGTCGCATGTCGCCAGCTTGGCCTTGGCGAAGTCGGTGTCCTGTTGCTCAAGGGCGGCGATTGCCATGCGCAGCCAAAGGTAGGCGAGAATGACGTAACCGCTGTACATCAAGTAATCCACAGCCGCCGCGCCCACTTCATCGGGGTTCTTCATCGCGGCCATGCCGACTTGGGTGGTCAGCTCGCCCCACTCCCCGTTCAGTTGATTAAGCTGCGCCACATAAGCCCTGAGCTGCGGGTGCTCGGCATTCGCCCCGCAGAACTTATGCACGATCCTGGTAAACCCACGCAGCAACTTGCCCTGGCTGCCCAAGACCTTGCGTCCGAGCAGGTCGAGGGCCTGGATGCCGTTGGTGCCTTCATAGATCGGCGCAATCCGCGCATCGCGTGCCAGTTGTTCCATACCCCATTCGCGGATGTAACCGTGGCCGCCGAAGACCTGCATGCCGTGGTTGGTCACCTCCAGCCCCGTGTCGGTCATAAAGGCTTTGCAGATGGGCGTGAGGAACGCCAGCAGGTCTTCGGCGTCCTGGCGTTGAGTGGCGTCGCTGCTCAGGTGCGCCGTATCGAGCAATTGCGCGGTGAAGTAGGTCAGCGCGCGGTTGCCTTCGTTGAAGGCTTTCATGGTCAGCAACATGCGGCGCACATCGGGGTGCACGATGATCGGGTCGGCGGCCTTTTCCGGGGCCTTGGCGCCGGTCAGCGAGCGCATTTGCAAGCGGTCGTTGGCGTATTTGATCGCGCCCTGGAAGCTTGCCTCGCCATTGCACAGGCCCTGCATACCGGTGCCCAGGCGCGCATGGTTCATCATGGTAAACATGCAGTTGAGGCCTTTGTTCGCCTCGCCGATCAGGAAGCCCTTGGCGCCATCGAAGTTCAGTACGCAAGTCGCCGACCCCTTGATGCCCATCTTGTGTTCGATGGAGCCGCAGTGCACCGCATTGCGCTCACCGGAATCGGCATGGAACTTGGGCACGATAAACAGCGAAATGCCCTTGGTGCCCGCCGGCGCATCCGGCAGTTTGGCCAGCACCAGGTGGATGATATTGGCGCTCATGTCGTGTTCGCCGGCCGAGATGAATATCTTGCTGCCGGTGACCGCGTAGCTGCCGTCCGCCTGGGGCACGGCGCGGGTCTTGATCAGGCCCAGGTCGGTGCCGCAGTGGGCTTCGGTGAGGCACATGGTGCCGGTCCACTCGCCCGCGGTGAGTTTGCTCAGGAAGGTGTCTTTTTGCTCGGCAGTGCCATGGGCATGGATCGCCGACATCGCGCCGTGGGTTAACCCTGGGTACATGCCCCAGGAGGTGTTGCTGGAGCCGATCATCTCGCTGAGCACCAGGCCCAATGACTGCGGCAGTCCCTGGCCACCGTAGGCCGGGTCCGCTGCCACGCCGTGCCAGCCGCCTTCAACGTATTGGGCGAAGGCTTCCTTGAAACCCTTGGGTGTGGTGACGACGCCATTGTCGAAATGGCAGCCCTCTTCATCGCCGCTGCGGTTGAGCGGCGCGAGCACGTTCTCGCAGAATTTCGCGCCTTCTTCGAGGATCGCGCCGACCATGTCCGGGCTGGCATCGGTCGCGCCCAATGCCGCGTAGTGGCCGTGGAAATCAAACACGTTGTCGATCAGAAAGCGCATGTCGCGAAGGGGAGCTTTGTACTCAGGCATGGCAATGTCTCCGTCAGCAGATGGTTTCAACCTACTGCCAGCCACTGCCGCGGACAATCACTGTAGAACCGCTGAATACACCGCCATCACTCAACCGGCAGCGCTCTCCATGCGCACCGCGCCACGCCGGGTTTGCCCGGCCGCCACCACGCAGTTACGCCCGGCGCCCTTGGCGGCGTACAGCGCCTGGTCGGCGGATTTGAGCACCTCCTCCGGCGTGCGCTGCTCGGCCTGACGTTCGGCCACGCCGATGCTGATGGTCACCGAAACACTCGAGGCGCCGCTGCCCGAGCGACGCTGGCGGCCCTGTTGGTCGTCGTTAGGACGGTCCGAGTTGCGCAGCTTGATGTCGTAATCGGCGATGATCTCGCGGATCTCTTCCAGGTGCGGCAAGCATTCTTCCACCGTCTTGCCGGCGAACACCACGGCAAACTCTTCACCGCCATAGCGGTAGGCGCGCCCGCCGCCGTTGACCTTGGACAGCTTGCTCGCCACCAGCCGCAGCACTTGGTCGCCAACGTCGTGGCCGTGGGTATCGTTGAAGCGCTTGAAGTGGTCGACGTCGCTCATTGCCAACACATAGTTGCGCCCCAGGCGCTGCATGCGCTCGTTCAGCGCGCGTCGCCCCGGCAAGCCGGTCAGCTCATCGCGGAAGGCCATTTGATAAGCCTCATGGGCCACACCGGCGGCGATCATCAGCATCACCTGGCTGCACATGATGTTCAGGGTAAACGGCAGGATGAATGTCTGCGGCAACATCCAGAACAGGCCCAGCAGCCCCACCAGTTGCGCCGCATGCAGCGGGCGCGGCTGATACCAGTACTGCGCCGCCAGGGTCAGGAAGCCGATCAGGAACATCGGGTACGACAGTTGGATCAGGCTCATCCAACTGCCATGCAGCGCCGGCCAGCGAATCTCCGCCAACCAGTTCAGCACCGCCTGGGGATAACTCTGCTCGAGCGCCAAGGCCACGCTGCCGATCGCCAGCAACACCGCGCCACGCGCGACGAAGTCACGGAACAGGTGCGTCTTCTCCTGCCACAGCGCGTAGATGCTGAACAACAACGGCAGCAGCAGGCAGCACAAGTGAAACACGACGGCCGCGTCTTCGCGCACGCGACCGTTGTCGCGATAGAAGTCAGTCTGGGTATCGAGCAGGAAGTAGGCGATGTACACCGTGATCATCAGGAACAGTTCACGCTGACGGCGGTACACCGCGCAGTACGAACCGCCGAGCAACAGCACCAAGGTCGGCAACACATTGAACAGCGAGGTGAAGAAGACGTTGAGGTCCTTGACGTACGCAGCCGAAAGCCCAGCCAGCAAGAGCAGCAACGAAGGTAAAAAGTGACTGAACCGTACAGCGGACACGCGCGACAAGGGTAAAACTCCGACCCGCAAAAAATGATGGCACTGTGCCTTTATGCAGACAGTTAAGCACAACCTGCCGAGCATGTATCACATTGCCATCACTGTAACGGCAGCGGGCGGCAATCCCTGAGCGCTGTACTGCGGTTTTTTATCGCCCACAAAAAAGCCGCCGTTCCGGGAAGGAGCGGCGGCTTAGGAAGTGAACCCGGTAAGGCTTAGTAAGCCAGGCCGAAGTCTTCTTCTTTCATGTCCATCAGGTTGTTGGCGCCCGACAGCATGGTGGCCACGTGAGTGCGGGTACGCGGCAGGATGCGCTGGAAGTAGAAGCGCGCGGTCTGCAGCTTGGCGGTGTAGAACGCCTCTTCGGTAGTGCCGGCCGCCAGTTTTTCGGCTGCCAGGCGCGCCATGTCGGCCCAGAAGTAAGCCAGGCAGGCGTAACCGGAGTACATCAGGTAGTCCACCGAAGCGGCACCGACTTCTTCGCGGTCTTTCATCGCGGCCATGCCGACCTTCATGGTCAACTCGCCCCACTCTTTGTTCAGTGCCGCCAGCGGTGTAACGAACTCTTTGACGGCTTCGTTACCTTCGTTGGCCTGGCAGAACTTGTGCACGATCTTGGTGAAGCCCTTGAGCGCTTCGCCTTGCGTCATCAGCACTTTACGGCCCAGCAGGTCCAGGGCCTGGATGCCGGTGGTGCCTTCGTACAGCATCGAAATGCGGCTGTCGCGAACGTTCTGCTCCATGCCCCACTCGGCGATAAAGCCGTGGCCGCCGTAGATCTGCACGCCGTGGTTGGCCGATTCAAAGCCGACTTCGGTCATGAACGCCTTGGCGATCGGGGTCATGAAGGCCAGCAGGCCATCGGCGTGTTTCTTGGCTTCGTCGTCGGTGCCGTATTTGACGATGTCCACTTGCTTGGCGGTGAAGTACACCATCGCACGGTTGCCTTCGGCGAAGGCTTTCATGGTCAGCAGCATGCGGCGCACGTCGGGGTGCACGATGATCGGGTCAGCGGCTTTGTCCGGTGCTTTCGGGCCGGTCAGGGAGCGCATTTGCAGGCGATCACGCGCATATTTCAGGCCGCCCTGGAAGCCGATCTCGGCGTGGGACAGGCCTTGCAGCGCGGTGCCCAGGCGAGCGGTGTTCATAAAGGTGAACATGCAGTTCAGGCCTTTGTTCGCCGGGCCGATCAGGAAACCGGTGGCCGCGTCGAAGTTCATCACGCAGGTGGCGTTACCGTGGATGCCCATCTTGTGTTCCAGGGAACCACAGGTCACCGCGTTGCGCTCACCGATCGAGCCATCGGCGTTCGGCAGGAACTTCGGCACGATAAACAGCGAAATGCCTTTGGTGCCGGCCGGTGCGTCCGGCAGGCGGGCCAGTACGATGTGGACGATGTTGTCGGCCATGTCGTGTTCACCGGCCGAGATGAAGATCTTGGTGCCGGAGACTTTGTAGGAACCGTCTGCCTGAGGCTCAGCCTTAGTGCGCAACATGCCCAGGTCGGTGCCGCAGTGTGGCTCGGTCAGGCACATGGTGCCGGTCCATTCACCCGACACCAGTTTGGTCAGGTAAGCGGTTTGCTGCTCAGGGGTACCGTGCTCGGAAATGGTGTTCATCGCACCGTGGGACAGGCCCGGGTACATGCCCCACGACCAGTTGGCGGCGCCGACCATTTCACTGACTGCCAGACCCAGGGATTCGGGCAGGCCTTGGCCGCCGTGCTCCACGTCGTGGGCCAGGCTTGGCCAGCCGCCTTCGACGAATTGTTTGTAGGCTTCTTTAAAACCCGTTGGGGTTTTAACGCCCGACTCACTCCAGGTACACCCTTCGATGTCGCCCACGCGGTTCAGCGGTGCCAGCACTTGCTCACAAAACTTGGCGCCTTCTTCAAGGATGGCGTCAACCATGTCCGGGGTAGCGTCCTGGCAAGCCGGCAGGCTCTGATAGTGCGCTTCATAGCCAAGCAGTTCGTCACGAACGAAGCGAATATCACGCAAGGGGGCCTTGTAGTCAGGCATAGCGATAAACCTCTGCTGATGTATCTGGAATGAACAACCGCTTGGAATTGTGCTGTGGCGGTCAAACAGGTGTTTGAAACATACGTTTACCACCTGGGGATGTCAAGCGTCGTCCGGACGCCGTTTGTCATGACGCGGATCAACGGCGCGCACGGCAACGCTTGCGGCAAGACGCCACAAGACTGCGGGAGTGTAGAAGTGCAGAAGTACGACACACATAAAAAATGTGGGAGGGGGCTTCCCCCGATAACGCTGTGTCAGCCATACACACGTTGGCTGATCCATCACTATCGGGGGCAAGCCCCCTCCCACATTTTTTAGCGCCAGCAGATCAGGCGTAGGTGTCGATCAACGTGCCGAGCATTTCATCCGAGGCCTTGGCGACTTTCACACCCAATTCCACCTGAAATTTGCCTTGGGCCATTTCGACCATGTTGCTGGCCGAGTTGGAAGGCTGTGCACGGTCGTTGGCGCGCAGACGGTCAACTTGCGCATCCGACGGCTGGGTAGTCGCGGCGCTGGCGATCTTGCCGGCGGCCTGGTCGACACGGCTCTGCCCGGTCTGAATGGTGCTCAGGCCCGAGTAAAACGCGCTGCTGCCAGAGATGTCCATGGCGTAAACCTGCCTTTAGAGAATCGTGAAGTTGAATTGAAGCAGATATCCCGGCAGAGGGCCCGTCAAAAACACTAATGGCATAATGCCTTTGCGATAGCCAAAATCAGTCAAGCAGGTCCAACTGCAAGTATTCAGCAACCGCTTCGGCCCCGGCGTGCTTGAGTTTGGGCACACGCCCCAGGCACGGCGCAGGCAGCCGCTCGGCCAGGGTGGCGAGGTTCTCTTCCAGACGAGAGGTCTTGGGGTCGATGATATTCGCCACCCAACCCGCCAGCGGCAAACCGTCCCGGGCGATGGCCTCGGCGGTGAGCAAGGCATGGCTGATGCACCCCAGGCGCACGCCCACCACCAGGATCACCGGCAATTTGAGCGCCATGGCCAGGTCCGACAGATTGTCCTGATCAGCCAACGGCACGCGCCAGCCGCCTGCGCCCTCGATCAAGGTGAAATCCGCTTGCCTTGCCAGAATCTGCTGCATCGGCTTGAGCAAGGATTGCACCGTGAGCGAGACACCCGCCTCCCGCGCTGCCAGATGAGGCGCGATGGCCGGCTCAAATGCCACCGGGTTGACCTCGGCATAGGTCAGCGGCAATGAGCACTCGGCCAGCAGCGCCAGGGCATCGGCGTTGCGCAAGCCTTTGGGCGTGACCTGGCAGCCGGACGCCACCGGTTTGCCGGCGGCGGTGCTTTTGCCGGCTTGCCGCGCCGCATGCAACAGCCCCGCGGCGATGGTGGTCTTGCCGACATCGGTGTCGGTACCGGTGATGAAGTAAGCGGCACTCATAGAGGTTTCTCCAGCACGGCATACACCACTTGGTAAGTCGCCGGCAGGCCTTGGGCCTGGCGGAACCGCTCATACGCTTGCACCAGTGCAACAATCCGCGCGCGCCCCGTCAACCCTCCCGGCCGGCCGGGGTTGAGGTTATGCGCGCCCAACGCCTTCAATTCGTGGGTCAGGCTGCGTACATCCGGGTAATGCAGCACATGGGGACGGCGCTCCAGGCTGACCAGTCGCAGGCCGCTGGCCGCGCACAGTTGCTGATAAGCCTCGAAGGTGCGAAAGCGATTGACGTGCACCAGGCCATCCGCTGCGCGCCAGCTTTCGCGCAGCTCTTCCAGGGTGCCCACGCACAGACTGGCGAACGCCAGTACACCGCCCGGCTGCAACACGCGATAGGCCTCGCTGAGTACCGCCTCGAAGTTCGCACACCATTGCACCGCGAGGCTGGAGAAGATCAGCCCCAGGCTTTCAGCCTTGAGCGGCAAGCGTTCGGCATCCCCCGCGATGAAGTGATGCGCGCCCCCCAACGGGCGGGCGTGGTTAAGCATGCCCTCAGCAATATCCAGCGCGATGCCTTGGCTGGCGGGTAACCGTTCGGCCAGCATGCGGCTGAAATACCCGGTGCCGCAGCCCATGTCCAGCCAGCGTTGTGGCGCGGTGCCCCCCGGCAAGCGCGCCAGCAACTGGCTGCCCACCGCCCGCTGCAACTCAGCAACGCTGTCGTAGCTGGCGGCTGCACGGGAAAAGGAGGCCGCCACCTGGCGCTTGTCCGGCAAGGCACCCGGCAGCGGGGCGTGGGATAAATCAGTCATCGACGTACTCATGCAAAAAAGCCTGGATCGCCCCCGCCACACCGTGGGGGTCTTCCAGAAGAAAAGCGTGACCGGCCTGTTCAATCAGGCCGATTTCAACATCGGGCAGCAGCGCCAACAGGTCGCTGGCGGCTTCGGCGGGCACCAACCCGTCCAGCCCGGCGAACAGGTGCAACTGCGGGCCGCGATAGGCCAGCAAGGCCTCGCGGGTGTCGAGTTGGGCGAGCAGTTCAAGCCCAGGCATCAATACGCTCGACGGCGTATTCGGTGCACCGCTGACCAGCAGCCGCGACAGCCCGCGTGGGTCCTCGGCGCCCTTGGCGCACAACAGGCCGAAACGTTTGAGGGTGACTTGGGAGTCGGCATGGCAGCCGGCGAGAAACGCGTCGAATGTCTCGGCGGGCATCGCGCTCGGCCAACCGTCGTGGGCGACAAAACACGGGTTGCTCGCCAAGGTCAGCAGCCCGCAGCAGCGTTCGCCGCGCCGCGCCGCCAGCTCCGACGCCAGCATGCCACCCAGGGACCAACCGCCCAGCCAGGCGTTATCCGGCAAGGTGGCGTCGAGTTCATCGAGCCACTCATTCAGGTCGCTGGAACCCAACGCCGGCAACGGCTCGATATGCACCTGCAGGTGCGCGTCCAGACCTTGCAAGGCGGCGGCCAACGGTTCCAGCGGCGATACGCCGAGGCCCCAGCCGGGCAGCAATACCAATCGATCACGCATGGTCGGGCTCCGAACTGCCTAACAGGCGAAAACACGCTTCCAACGCATTTAACAATAGCTGCACCTGCGCCGCGCTGTGGGCCGCCGTCAGTGTCACGCGTAAACGCGCGCTGCCGGCGGGCACGGTGGGTGGGCGGATCGCCGTCACCATCAGGCCGCGCTCGCGCAGCATCTGCGACAGGCGCACGGCCTTGGCGCTGTCGCCGATCAGGATCGGTTGGATCGGCGTGAAGCTGTCCATCAGGTCCAGGCCAAGCTGCTCGGCGCCCGAGCGAAACTGGCGGATCAACCCATTGAGGTGCTCGCGCCGCCAATGTTCGGTGCGCAACAGTTCCAGGCTTTTCAAGGTGGCGCACGCCAGGGCGGGCGGTTGGCTGGTGGTGTAGATGTACGGGCGGGCGAACTGGATCAGGCTTTCGATCAGGTCTTCACTGCCGGCTACAAAGGCCCCCGCCGTGCCGAACGCCTTGCCGAGGGTGCCGACCAGCACCGGCACGTCGTCCTGGCTCAGGCCGAAATGCTCGACGATCCCGCCGCCGTTGGCGCCCAACGGGCCGAAGCCGTGAGCGTCATCCACCATCAACCATGCACCTTTGGCCTTGGTTTCACGGGCGAGTGCGGGCAGGTCTGCCAGGTCGCCGTCCATGCTGAACACGCCATCGGTGACCACCAAGGTATTGCCGGTGGCTTTCTCCAGGCGCTTGGCCAGGCTGTCAGCATCGTTGTGCAAGTAACGGTTGAAACGCGCACCGGAGAGCAGGCCCGCATCCAGCAGCGAGGCATGGTTGAGACGGTCTTCCAGCACCGTATCGCCCTGCCCCACCAACGCCGTGACTGCGCCGAGGTTGGCCATGTAGCCGGTGGTAAACAGCAACGCGCGCGGGCGACCGGTAAGGTCCGCCAGGGCTTCTTCCAGCTCATGGTGCGGCGTGGCATGCCCGACCACCAAGTGCGAAGCGCCGCCGCCCACGCCCCAACGGGACGCACCGGCGCGCCAGGCTTCGATCACTTGCGGGTGATTGGCCAGGCCGAGGTAATCGTTGTTGCAGAACGCCAGCAATGGCTGGCCGTCCACCACCACTTCCGGGCCTTGGGGGCTGTCCAGCAGCGGGCGTTGGCGATAAAGGTGTTCGGCACGGCGGGCAGCGAGGCGCGCGGCGAGATCGAAAGACATGCAGGCCTCGGTTAAGCAGGATGTACGCGCTAAAGAATGGGGCAGGGAGCGGATGTGGGCGGGGGCTTGCCCCCGATTGCAATCTGTCAGTTGATGGAGGTGTCGACTGACCCATCGTCATCGGGGGCAAGCCCCCTCCCAAACACGTCATTTCCCACAGTGGGGTGGCATTTCAATCAAACGGCGGCGTTGTAAAACTGCTCGCTGCTCTTCTGCTCCACCAACGCCTGTTCGATCGCCGCCTGATGCACCTCATCGGCGTGCTCTTCGCGCGCTTCCGGCAGGATGCCCAGGCGCGAGAACAGTTGCATGTCCTTGTCGGCCTGCGGGTTGGCGGTCGTCAGCAACTTGTCGCCGTAGAAAATCGAGTTGGCACCGGCAAAAAACGCCAGGGCCTGCATCTGCTCGTTCATCGCTTCACGGCCAGCCGACAGCCGTACGTGGGACTGCGGCATCAGGATGCGCGCCACGGCGAGCATGCGGATGAAGTCGAACGGGTCGATGTCCTCGGCGTTTTCCAGCGGCGTACCGGCGACTTTCACCAGCATGTTGATCGGCACCGATTCCGGATGCTCCGGCAGGTTAGCCAGCTGGATCAGCAGGTTGGCGCGGTCGTCGAGGGACTCGCCCATGCCGAGGATGCCGCCGGAGCAGATCTTCATCCCCGAATCACGCACGTAGGCCAGGGTTTGCAAGCGCTCGCCGTAGGTGCGGGTGGTGATGATGCTGCCGTAGAACTCCGGCGAGGTATCGAGGTTGTGGTTGTAGTAGTCGAGGCCGGCCTGGGCCAGGGCTTCGGTCTGGTCCTGGTCGAGACGGCCGAGCGTCATGCAGGTTTCCAGGCCCATGGCTTTTACGCCTTTGACCATCTGCAGCACGTAGGGCATGTCTTTGGCCGACGGGTGCTTCCAGGCGGCGCCCATGCAGAAGCGGGTCGACCCGATGGCTTTGGCGCGGGCGGCCTCTTCGAGGACCTTCTGCACCTCCATCAGCTTCTCTTTTTCCAGACCGGTGTTGTAGTGGCCCGACTGCGGACAATATTTGCAATCTTCCGGACAGGCGCCGGTTTTGATCGAGAGCAGCGTCGACACTTGCACACGGTTGGCGTCGAAATGCGCGCGGTGCACGGTCTGCGCCTGGAACAGCAGGTCATTGAAGGGCTGCACGAACAGCGCTTTGACTTCGGCGAGGGACCAATCGTGACGCAAGGTGGCGGTGGTGCTGGCGCTCATGGGCGATTCCTTGATTATGCTTTGGCAAGCGCTGTGGGAAGGGCAATACCCACAGGCACGACACGGATGCTCGGCATATTTAAGGAAGATTCATGCACTGTCAACTCAAGCACAAACACCAGGTTTACATCTGGCTAAAAAACATACAATCCTGTTTGGTCTGTGATGAGGCGACGGAATCAGCCCATTGTGTGTGCAACGCCTGCGAAACAGAGCTGCCCTGGCTGATGGAGCACTGCGATGTGTGCGCCCTGCCCTTGCCAATGGAAGGTCTGATCTGCGGCCAATGCCAGAAACAACCACCCGCCTTTAAACAGGTGACCGCGCCCTGGACCTACTGCTTTCCCATCGACAGCTTGATCAGCCGCTTCAAGCACCAGGCGCGCTGGCCTCTCGGGCAGATGCTCGCCCGGCTTTTAGCGCAGCATCTGCAACACCGCCTCGACAACAGCGAACTGACGCGCCCCGACTGCCTGTTACCGGTGCCCATGGCCCGCAAGCGCCTGCGCGAACGCGGCTATAACCAGGCGTTGATGCTGGCGCGCTGGCTCAGCAGCGACTTGAACATTGCCTACGATGAACACCTGTTGTTACGTCCCCATGAAACCGTCGCCCAACAAGCCCTGGACGCCAAGACTCGCAAGCGCAACCTGCTCGGCGCCTTCGCCCTGGCGCCTGGCGCCCAGGTGCAGGGCCGGCACTTTGCCTTGGTCGACGATGTGCTCACCACCGGTGCCACCGCCCACAGCCTGGCGCGGTTATTGATCAATGCTGGCGCACGACAGGTCGATGTGTACTGCCTGGCCCGCACACCCAAACCGGGCAGCTGACTTGACTCCGGCGCACCTTGCCCGCAACGTTCGGCTCATCACATCGAAGCGCATCCACATGTCTCTGCCAGCGTCCCTCAGCCAACACATCATCCGTCGCCCCCAGCGCATTGCCTTGCTGGCGCATATCGCCGAGCAAGGTTCCATCACCCGCGCGGCGAAAAGTGCAGGCCTCAGTTACAAGGCGGCGTGGGATGCCATCGACGAGCTGAACAACCTGGCGCAAAAACCCTTGGTGGCGCGCAGCGTCGGCGGCAAAGGCGGTGGCGGCGCCAAGCTGACGGCCGAAGGTGAACGCGTGTTGCGTCTTTACCAGCGCCTGCAAGTGTTGCAGGCCGAAGTGCTGGGCTCGGACGAAGCCGCCAGCGACTTCAACCTGCTCGGTCGCTTGATGCTGCGCACCAGTGCGCGTAACCAACTGCACGGCCAAGTCATCGCCATCGAGCCGCATGGCCGTAACGACCTGATCCGCCTGCAGCTGGCGGGCGGGCTAACCCTGGAGGCGCAGATCACCCACGACAGCACGCAGCGGCTGGAACTGGAAACCGGCGTGGAAGTGGTCGCGCTGATCAAGGCCGGCTGGTTGGAATTGCTGGCTCCCAGCGACTCTGCAACACCTGGACACAATTGCATGAGCGGCAGCGTCGACGCCATTCTCGACGCCGACGACGGCCCCAGCGAAGTCCGCATCGCCCTGCCCAACGGCCAGGTTTTATGCGCCCTGGCGCAGCCCGGCGCGCTCATCGCCATCGGCGCCACCGAGGGCCAGGCAATCCACGTGCAATTCGCGCCGAACAATGTGCTGCTCGGCACGCCGGTTTAGCGGCTACCGGTATTCAAACTGCAACAATTTCGTCACGCCCGCTCCTTAAGGTGTCTGCAAAAACCGCAGGGAGCCTGAGATGAGCCTATTAGAAGAAAACCAAGCCACCGACCTTGAACAGATGGTCGGCCTGACCCGCCGCCGCTTCATCGGCGCCGGTGCCTTGTGCGGTGCCGCGATGTTCCTCGGTGGCAACCTGCTGACGCGCAGCGCCCTCGCCGTCAACGCCGCCAGCGCCAGCCCGTTGCTGGGCTTTACCAGCATCGCCGCCGCCACCCGCGACACCATCACCTTGCCGCCGGGCTACAGCGCGTCGGTGCTGATCAGCTGGGGCCAGCCACTGAGCAGGAGCGCGCCGGCCTTCGACCCGTCCGGTAACGGCACGGCCAAGGCCCAGGAACAGCAGTTCGGTGACAACAACGACGGCATGAGCCTGTTCGCCTTCCCCGGCGACGATAACCGCGCGCTGATGGCGATCAACAACGAATACACCAATTACCGTTACCTCTTCGCCCACGGCGGCGCGCCGCAATCGGCCGAAGACGTGCGCAAGGCCCAGGCCAGCGAGGGCGTCTCGGTGATCGAAGTACGGCGCAAGGGCGACACCTGGCAGTTCGTGCAGGACTCGCGCTATAACCGACGCATCCACGGCAACTCGCCGATCCGCCTCAGCGGCCCCGCCGCCGGCCACGCCTGGCTGAAGACCAGCGCCGACAAAACCGGCAAGAACGCCCTCGGCACCTTCCAGAACTGCGCCAACGGCAAGACGCCGTGGGGCACTTATCTGACCTGCGAAGAGAACTTCACCGACTGCTTCGGCAGCAGTAACCCACAACAGACGTTCGACGCCGGGCAGAAACGCTATGGCGTGGTGGCGGCCAGCAAAGACATCAACTGGCACCCGCACGACCCACGCTTCGACATCGCCAAGAACCCCAACGAACTGAATCGTCATGGCTGGGTGGTGGAAATCGACCCGTTCGATCCGCAATCCACCCCGGTCAAACGCACCGCCCTGGGCCGCTTCAAACACGAAAACGCTGCCCTGGCCGAAACCCGTGACGGCCGCGCCGTGGTGTACATGGGCGACGACGAACGCGGCGAGTTCATCTACAAGTTCGTCAGCCGCGACAAGATCAACCACAAGAACCCCAAAGCCAACAAAGACCTGCTCGACCACGGCACCTTGTACGTAGCGATCTTCGATGCGGGCGACGGCAACGCCGACCATCCCAAGGGCAAGGGCCAGTGGGTCGAGCTGACGCACGGCAAAAACGGCATCGACGCCAGCACCGGTTTCGCCAGCCAAGCCGAAGTGCTGATCCATGCGCGCCTGGCCGCCAGCGTGGTGAAAGCCACGCGCATGGACCGCCCGGAATGGATCGTGGTCAGCCCCACTGATGGTCAGGTCTATTGCACCCTCACCAACAACGCCAAGCGCGGTGAAGACGGCCAGCCGGTGGGCGGCCCCAACCCGCGTGAGAAAAACGTCTACGGCCAGATCCTGCGCTGGAAGGCCGACGCCGATAACCACGGCGCCAGCGAATTCAGCTGGGACCTGTTTGTGGTGGCCGGCAACCCTGGCGTTCACG
Source organism: Pseudomonas sp. QC2 (assembly GCF_002859085.1). Classification (NCBI taxonomy): domain Bacteria; kingdom Pseudomonadati; phylum Pseudomonadota; class Gammaproteobacteria; order Pseudomonadales; family Pseudomonadaceae; genus Pseudomonas; species Pseudomonas sp. QC2. The sequence continues at coordinate 253,970 of NZ_PKKS01000024.1, read as the reverse complement.
CCGGCACGCCGAAGGGCGGTTCGTCGAACATCAACCCACAGAACATGTTCAACAGCCCCGATGGGTTGGGCTTCGATAAGGCCGGGCGCTTGTGGATTCTTACGGATGGCGACTACAGCAACGCCGGTGACTTCGCGGGGATGGGCAATAACCAGATGCTGTGTGCGGACCCCTCCACCGGGGAGATCCGCCGCTTCATGGTCGGGCCGGTGGCCTGTGAAGTGACAGGCATCAGCTTCTCGCCGGATCAGAAGACGCTGTTTGTGGGCATCCAGCACCCAGGCGAAACCGGTGGCTCGACCTGGCCGGAGCATCTGCCGAACGGCAAGCCGCGGTCGTCGGTGATCGCGATTCGCCGGGATGATGGTGGGATCGTCGGCGCCTGACAGGGCCTGATCGAGGGCAAGCCCCCTCCCACAGTACGCAGTCCACTGTGGGAGGGGGCTTGCTCCCGATAGCAATGGCACAGTCGCCCCCTATCTCGACCTCGGTGCGTTACCATACCCGGCCGGACGCGGCGCTCTGCTGCGCGCAGGAGTTCGCATGGCCCACCCGTTTGAAACACTCACCCCCGACCTGGTGCTCGACGCTGTCGAAAGCATCGGTTTCCTCAGCGATGCTCGCGTTCTGGCGCTGAACAGCTACGAAAACCGCGTCTATCAAGTGGGCATCGAAGATTCGGAACCGCTGATCGCCAAGTTCTACCGCCCGCAGCGCTGGACCAACGAAGCGATCCTTGAAGAGCATCGCTTCACCTTCGAGCTGGCCGAATGCGACGTGCCAGTGGTCGCCCCGATGATCCATAACGGCGAAAGCCTGTTCGAACATGCCGGTTTCCGTTTCACCCTGTTCCCACGCCGCGGCGGCCGTGCGCCGGAGCCGGGTAATCTCGATCAACTGTATCGCCTTGGCCAATTGCTCGGCCGTTTGCATGCGGTGGGTTCCACCCGCCCGTTTGAACACCGTGAAGCCTTGGGCGTTAAGAATTTCGGTCACGACTCCCTCAACACCCTGCTGGAAGGCAACTTCATCCCCAAGAGCCTGTTGCCGGCCTACGAGTCCGTGGCCCGCGACCTGCTCAAGCGTGTGGAAGAGGTGTACAAGGCCACGCCGCACAAGAACATCCGCATGCACGGCGATTGCCACCCCGGCAACATGATGTGCCGCGACGAGATGTTCCACATCGTCGACCTGGATGACTGCCGCATGGGCCCGGCGGTGCAGGACCTGTGGATGATGCTCGCCGGAGATCGTCAGGAATGCCTGGGCCAGCTGTCGGAATTGATGGACGGCTATCAGGAATTCCACGATTTCGACCCACGTGAACTGGCGTTGATCGAACCCCTGCGCGCCTTGCGGCTGATGCATTACAGCGCCTGGCTCGCACGACGCTGGGATGACCCGGCGTTCCCCCACAGCTTCCCGTGGTTCGGCAGCGAGCGCTATTGGGGTGACCAGGTGCTGGCGCTGCGCGAGCAACTCTCGGCGCTCAATGAAGAACCCCTGAAACTGTTCTGACAGCTTCTCTGTGGGAGCCGGGCTTGCCCGCGATGCAAGCGCCTCGGTTTTGCAGGAGTACCGAGGCGATGCTATCGCGGGCAAGCCCGGCTCCCACAGAAAGCACATCCCATCGCCGGACAAATATCCTTACAATCGCGCTTTGTTAGCTGCCTAAGCAAGGATTCTGCAATGCAAGCCGCCAACCCCCGCAAGGGCTACATCCTGGGCCTGAGCGCCTATGTCATCTGGGGTCTGTTCCCGCTCTACTTCAAAGCCATCGCCAGCGTACCCGCCGCCGAGATCATCGTGCATCGCGTGCTGTGGTCGGCACTGTTCGGCGCGTTGCTGTTGATGGTCTGGAAGCACCCAGGCTGGTTCCGCGAACTGCGCGACAACCCCAAACGCCTGGCGATCCTGGCACTCAGTGGTTCGTTGATCGCGGGTAACTGGCTGACCTATGTGTGGTCGGTCAACAGCGGGCGCATGCTGGAAGCCAGCCTGGGTTACTACATCAACCCCTTGGTGAATGTGGTGTTGGGCATGCTGATCCTGGGCGAACGCCTGCGTCGTCTGCAGTGGGTTGCCGTTGGGCTGGCCGCAGTGGGTGTGGCACAACAGGTGTGGCAAGTGGGCAGCCTGCCCTGGGTGTCGCTGGTGTTGGCGCTGACCTTTGGCTTCTACGGGCTGATTCGCAAGCAGGCACCGGTGAAAGCGCTGCCGGGGCTGGTGGTAGAAACCTGGATGCTGGTGCCGATTGCCGTGGCATGGTTGCTGTTCAACCCCTCGGCCCACAGTGCTCAGATGGTGTTCTGGAGTACGTCCGAGGCGTGGTGGCTGGTGGCCGCAGGCCCGGTGACGCTGATCCCGCTGGTATGTTTCAACGCCGCCGCACGGCACTTGCCCTACACCGCCCTGGGCTTCTTGCAATATGTGGCGCCGACCCTGGTGCTGCTGGAAGCCGTGCTGCTGTTCGGTGAACACCTGGCGCCGAGCACGTTGACCGCCTTCGCGTTCATTTGGGCGGGCCTGGTGGTGTACAGCGTGGATATCTGGTTGAGCGTGCGCAAACGCTGATCAAAAAACGCACAATTCTCTGCAAGCCACAGCGGTCATGGCTTGCAGACATCCACCCCAAGGTTATCCACAGCCTGATCCCCGCCATTTGTGCACAAGCCCTTGAAACTGCTCGTTTTTTGCTCAGCTGACGAAGAGGCCCGGCCGGCGTGGCCTGGCGCCGGGTCTCTACAGGTTATCCACAGGCCCATGCAAGATTTCCATGCATAACCCTGTGGGTAGATTATTCCTCGTGGTGCAGCTCCACCATCAAGTCATCGGCCAAGGTTTCAAGGGACAGTTGTAAGGTATCCAGGGATAACGCTGTCGGCACCTGCAGCAGCGCCTCGGCGGTAAACAGCGGATCACCGCTCATGGGCGCCGGGCGTACATCCGTGCTCAGGCTCTCAAGGTTCACGCCCTGCTTGCTCAGCAGCGCCGTGATCTCGCGAACGATGCCCGAACGGTCATTGCCGACCAGCGTCATCATGATCGATTTAGAGGCCGAGGCTTGCCCGCTACTGCCCTCGCCCACTAACACACGAATGCCATGTGTGGCTAAATCCTCCAGCGCGCCCACCAATGCCTGACGCTGCTCGGCAGGCACGCTGACCCGCAGGATCCCGGCAAACTGCCCGGCCATATGGGCCATGCGGCTTTCCAGCCAATTGCCACCGTGGGCGGCAATGTTCTGCGCAATACGTTCAACCAGGCCGGGTTTGTCGGCGGCGATAATTGTGAGTACAAGATGGTCCATGGCAAAGCCCTCTGGAATTCAACCTACAAGGTGGACCCGAAGGCCCTTGATAACAAATCGTGTACCATTTTTATATTTATCTGGAACAATCCAATAGTTTTTTGAGAACATCCGGTTCTCCGCTGTGACCGTACGACCAAAGTGGGTCGCTAATCGACGTATTTAGTCTAATTTTCACAACCGCAAGTCATCATGTAGTATGCCCAACCGTGCACTACATAATGAAATCTGAAAAAGCGCATAAGCTCCGCAGAGTGAGGCAAGCAATGACTGAACACGTTCAAGTCGGTGGCCTGCAGGTCGCCAAAGTCCTGTTCGACTTCGTGAACAACGAAGCCATTCCCGGTACCGGCATCACTGCCGACCAGTTCTGGGCCGGTGCCGACAAGGTCATCCACGACCTGGCACCGAAGAACAAAGCCCTACTCGCCAAGCGCGACGATTTCCAGGCGCGGATCGATACCTGGCACCAGACTCACGCCGGTAAAGCGCACGACCCGGTGGCCTACAAGGCCTTCCTGCAAGACATCGGATACCTGCTGCCAGAAGCCGCAGACTTCCAGGCCACGACCCAAAACGTCGATGACGAAATCGCCCGCATGGCCGGCCCTCAGCTGGTGGTGCCGGTGATGAACGCCCGCTTCGCCCTCAACGCCTCGAATGCGCGCTGGGGTTCACTGTATGACGCGCTGTATGGCACCGACGCCATCAGCGAAGCCGGCGGCGCCGAAAAGGGCAAGGGCTACAACAAGGTGCGGGGCGACAAGGTGATCGCCTTCGCCCGCGCCTTCCTCGATGAAGCCGCACCACTGAGCGCCGGCAGCCACGCTGAGTCGACCGGCTACAAGATCGTCGATGGCACGCTGATTGTCAGCCTCAAAGGCGGCAGTAACAGCGGCCTGCGCGACGATGCGCAATTGATCGGTTTCCAAGGCCCTGCGGCCGAGCCGATTGCAATCCTGTTGAAACACAACGGCCTGCACTTCGAAATCCAGATCGACGCCAGCACCCCGGTCGGCCAGACCGACGCAGCCGGCGTCAAAGACGTGCTGATGGAAGCCGCGCTGACCACCATCATGGACTGCGAAGACTCCGTCGCCGCCGTGGATGCCGATGACAAAGTGGTGATCTACCGCAATTGGCTCGGCCTGATGAAGGGCGACTTGGCCGAAGAAGTGGCCAAGGGTGGCAAGACCTTCACCCGCACCATGAACGCCGACCGCGTTTATACCGGCGTGGATGGCCAGGACGTGACGCTGCATGGCCGTTCGCTGCTGTTCGTGCGCAACGTGGGTCATCTGATGACCATTGACGCGATCCTCGACAAAGACGGCAACGAAGTCCCCGAAGGCATCCTCGACGGCCTGCTCACCAGCCTGGCCGCGATCCACAGCCTTAACGGCAACAGCAGCCGCAAGAACAGCCGCACCGGTTCTGTGTACATCGTTAAACCGAAGATGCACGGCCCGGAAGAAGCGGCGTTCACCAACGAGCTGTTCGGCCGTATCGAAGACGTGCTGAACCTGCCGCGCAACACCCTCAAAGTCGGGATCATGGACGAGGAGCGCCGCACCACGGTCAACCTCAAGGCCTGCATCAAGGCCGCCAGCGAGCGCGTGGTGTTTATCAACACCGGTTTCCTTGACCGTACGGGCGACGAGATCCACACCTCCATGGAAGCCGGCGCGATGGTGCGCAAGGCCGCCATGAAGGCGGAAAAATGGATCGGTGCGTATGAGAACTGGAACGTTGATATCGGCTTGAGCACCGGCCTGCAAGGTCGTGCGCAAATCGGTAAAGGCATGTGGGCCATGCCCGACCTGATGGCGGCGATGCTCGAGCAGAAAATCGCCCACCCATTGGCCGGTGCCAACACCGCCTGGGTACCGTCGCCAACCGCCGCCGCACTGCACGCGTTGCATTACCACAAGGTTGATGTATTCGCCCGCCAGGCCGAACTGGCCAAGCGCGAGCGCGCCTCGGTGGACGACATCCTGACCATTCCTCTGGCCAGCAACACCGATTGGTCCGACGAAGAGATCCGCAACGAGCTGGACAACAACGCCCAGGGCATCCTCGGCTATGTCGTACGCTGGATCGACCAGGGCGTCGGCTGTTCGAAAGTACCGGACATCAACGACGTCGGCCTGATGGAAGACCGCGCCACCCTGCGCATTTCCAGCCAGCACATCGCCAACTGGCTGCGCCACGGCATCGTCAACGAAGCCCAGGTCATGGAAAGCCTCAAGCGCATGGCGCCGGTGGTGGACCGTCAGAATGCCGGGGACCCGCTGTATCGCCCGCTGGCACCGGATTTTGACAGCAACATCGCGTTCCAGGCAGCGGTGGAGTTGGTGATTGAAGGTACCCAGCAGCCTAACGGGTATACCGAGCCGGTGTTGCACCGTCGGCGTCGGGAGTTCAAGGCTAAAAACGGCCTGTAAATGAAAAAGCCCTGATCGAGAGATCGGGGCTTTTTCTTTGGGGTTGTGGTGGCTGAACTGGCGCTATCGGGGGCAAGCCCCCTCCCACAACTAATAGGCGGCGCAGCAAACATGTGGGAGGGGGCTTGCCCCCGATGAGGCCGCTATATACACCGCAGAATCAGGACGCCATCCCCAACTCTCGCTTGACCATCTTCGCCAACTTCGCGCTATCAATCGGCTTGAGCAGAAAGTCCACCACGCTCAAATGCATCGCATCGATCACATCCGGCGCTTCCGCGTCCCCCGACATGATGATGATCGGCAACGCCGCACGCGGGGATTCACGCACCTGGCGGATCAGTTCCAAGCCATTGCTGGGCGCCATGCGCAGGTCGGTGATCAGCAAACCGATAGAGCTGCTGGACTTCAACAAATCCCACGCCGCCTCACCATTCTCAGCGGTCATGCAGCGAATACCGTCCAGCCCCAGGATCTCCGCCAGCAGTTCACGCGCATCCTTGTCGTCGTCAACAATCAATACGCGTTGTGGCGGTAAATCAGGCTCCAGCATCACGGCGCTCAGCGCCTCGCGCTCGGCATCGCTCAAAATATCGTGATCGGACATACGGTTCTCAGCAATTCTCATCAATCTCCCAGCACACTCGTCAGACATCTGCGGGAGGGCGATCAATGTGCACTTCGTCGGAAAGTTTGCCTAGTGGGTGTTCTACGGGGTTTGGACGATAGTCATGTAAGGTTTTTCCCTAGTTCTGCGGCATTTTCAGCGACCTAGACTTACGTCCAATGGGCACCCGCCGCGCAGGGGTCGACCATGAAGGACGATAACGACAAAAAAATTGCGGTCACTGTTATGAGTAAAGCTGATGCTTTCGCCCAAGCGGGGAAAACTGCTGTGTTGCAGAACATTCACGGCACCCTGCAGTTCCTGCAACGCTTCCCGCCCTTCAACCAGATGGAAAACGCCCACCTGGCATTTTTGGTGGAACAGTGCCAGTTACGATTCTATGGCCCCGGTGAGAGCATCCTCAAACCGTCGGGCGGGCCGGTTGAACACTTTTACATCGTCAAGCAGGGCCGGGTCGTCGGTGAGCGGCCCGTGGCCAATCAAGAAACCGCTGAAACCACCTTCGAAATCACCACCGGCGAATGCTTCCCGCTGGCCGCACTCCTGGGTGAGCGGGCGACCCGCACCGAGCACAAGGCCGCCGAAGACACCTTCTGCCTGCAGCTGAACAAACCGGCGTTTATCAAGCTGTTCGCGCTGTCCAGCCCGTTTCGCGACTTTGCCCTGCGTGGCGTCAGCAGCCTGTTGGACCAGGTCAATCAGCAGGTTCAGCAAAAAGCCGTGGAAACCCTCGGCACTCAATACTCCTTGAACACCCGCCTCGGCGAATTGGCCATGCGCCATCCGGTCACGTGCAGCCCAAGCACACCCCTGCGCGACGCGGTGACGCTGATGCATGAGCAGCAGGTGGGCAGCATCGTGATCGTCGATGAGCACAAAGCCCCCCTGGGAATTTTCACCCTGCGCGACCTGCGCCAGGTGGTGGCCGATGGCGCCAGCGACTTCAGCCAGGCCATCGACGGCCACATGACCCAGGCGCCCTTCTTCTTGACCCCGGACCACAGCGCCTTCGACGCCGCGATCGCCATGACCGAACGGCATATCGCCCATGTGTGCCTGGTCAAGGACCAGCGCCTGTGCGGCGTGGTGTCCGAGCGCGACCTGTTTTCCCTGCAACGCGTGGACCTGGTGCACCTGGCCCGTACTATCCGCAACGCGCCGCGTGTGGATAATTTGGTGGCGATTCGCGGTGAGATCGGCCAGTTGGTGGAGCGCATGCTGGCCCATGGCGCATCGTCCACCCAGATCACCCACATCATTACGCTGCTCAACGATCACACCGTGTGCCGGGTGATTGAGCTGACGCTCGCCGAAAAAGGCGACCCCGGCGTTCCATTCAGTTGGTTGTGTTTTGGCAGCGAAGGCCGTCGTGAACAGACGCTGTACACCGACCAGGACAACGGCATCCTGTTTGACGCCAGGGACGCCGCCGAAGCGGCCGAGATTCGTGGGCGTTTGCTGCCGCTCGCGCAGCAGATCAACCAGAGCCTGGCGCTGTGCGGGTTCAGCCTGTGCAAGGGCAACATCATGGCCGGCAACCCCGAGCTGTGTTTGTCGCGGGCCGAATGGGCGCGGCGTTTCGCGGCGTTTATCCGAGAGGCGACGCCGGAGAATCTGTTGGGCTCCAGCATCTATTTCGACCTGCGCGTGGTGTGGGGCGATGAACGTGGCTGCGAGCAACTGCGCCAAGGCATCCTGGATCAGGTCGCGGATAACCGATTGTTCCAACGCATGCTGGCCGAGAACGCGTTGCGCCAGCGGCCGCCCGTCGGACGTTTCCGCGAATTTGTGCTGACCCGTAAAGGCGGCGAGAAAGCCACCCTCGACCTCAAGGTGCAGGGCCTCACGCCCTTTGTCGACGGCGCGCGCTTGCTGGCCCTGGCTAACGGTATCCACGCCAACAACACCCTGGAACGCCTGCGCCAGCTGGTGGTCAAGGCAGTGATCGAGCCCCTGGACGGCGCGGCCTATGAAGAGGCTTACCACTTTATTCAGCAAACCCGCATGCAACAGCATCAGTTGCAGACTCGTGAGAACCAGCCCTACTCCAACCGTGTCGACCCGGAGAGCCTCAACCACCTGGATCGGCGCATCCTGCGCGAATCCCTGCGCCAGGCTCAGCGCCTGCAAAGCAGCCTGACATTGCGGTATCAGCTGTGAGTTTGTTCGGCTGGCTGCGTAAGAAAAAACCAGGGCTCGACGCGGCGCAACAACGACGACTGGAGCAATTGCCCAAGCCTGCAGCATTGGGCGACGGCTCATTGCGCAGCCAACGCTGGGTCGTGCTGGACCTGGAAACCAGCGGCCTGAACCTCAACCGTGACCAAGTGCTGTCCATCGGCGCGGTGGTGATCGAGGACGGCGCGGTGGACTTCTCCCAGCTGTTCGAACGCACACTGCAACGCGCCGAGACAAAACTCAGCCCCAGCGTATTAATCCACGGCCTCGGCCCCAGTGCGATCGCCGCCGGCAGCGATCCGGTTGAAGCCCTGCTGGACTTCATGGCGTTCGTCGGCGACAGCCCGTTGCTGGCCTTCCATGCGCCGTTCGATCAACACATGCTGTGCCGGGCGCTCAAGGACAGCCTGGGTTACCGCCTGGCCCATCCGTTTCTGGATGTGGCCGACATCGCCCCGCTGCTATGCCCGCAAGCCCATATCCGCGAAGCGGGGCTGGACGACTGGATCAACCACTTCAACCTGCACGTGGGCGAACGCCATCACGCCAGCGCCGATGCCCTGGCCACGGCCGAGCTGATGCTCATCCTGTTCAGCCGCGCGCGTGCGCAACACATCGACACGCCTCAGGCGTTGCAAGAGCGTTTGAGCCAATGGAAACGGCGCCAACACGCGCCCTCTTTCTAACGCCGCTGATCCTTGTAGTGAGCGGGCTTGCCCCGCGCTGGGTGGCGCAGCCACCCCAATAAAAACACCGCGTTCTGCCCGGCAAACCGTTAAATCAGGTTTTGGGGCCGCTACGCAGCCCAGCGCGGGGCAAGCCCGCTCACCACAAAAGCATCCCCCTTCAAACCGACAGACGCCAATTGCGCCCACCCCACGGCTCTGACACAATCGCGAATAATTCTCGTTAGTTTAAACATCGCGTTTGCCAGGTGCTGCCTTGTCGTCAATCCAGAACCCACACAGTGAGCTTGTTGGCGCGTTGTATCGCGACCATCGTGGCTGGCTGTTGGCGTGGCTGCGACGCAATGTGGCCTGTCCTAGTCGCGCCGAGGACCTGAGCCAGGACACCTTCATGCGCCTGCTTGGCCGTGACGAGTTACGCGAACCCCGCGAGCCCCGCGCGTTTCTGATCGCGATCGCCAAGGGCCTGCTGTTCGATTATTTCCGTCGCGCCGCCCTGGAACAGGCCTACCTCACCGAACTGATGCTGATCCCGGAAAGCGAACACCCTTCGCCGGAAGCCCAGCAACTGATCCTCGAAGACCTCAAGGCCATCGACCGCCTGCTCGGCAAATTGTCGAGCAAGGCCCGCGCAGCCTTTCTCTACAACCGCCTCGACGGCATGGGCCACGCAGACATCGCCCAACGCCTCGGCGTGTCAGTACCGCGCGTGCGCCAATACCTGGCTCAGGGCATTCGCCAGTGCTACATCGCGCTGTATGGCGAGCCGCAGTGACCGTGATCAGTTCCAAGCCGGTCTCGGCCCGTGTGCTGGATGCGGCGATTGCCTGGCAACTGTCCCTCGATTCGGGCGACGGCAGCGTGGTGGAGCGCGAAGAATTCGACAAATGGCTGGCCAGCGATGAAGAGCACGCCCGCGCCTGGCGGCAGTTGGGCATGCTCGACCAGCGTTTCAGTGCGGCCTCGGGCCCGGCGCGGGCGGCGTTGTTGCAATCGCGTGAGGGCATTCGCCAACGTGTGCGCAAGTTGGGCAGTGGTCTGGCGAGTATCGCCGTGGTAATTGGCCTGGCGTTGTTTGCCGGTGAGCGTTATGTGCCGGTCCACTATTGGCTGGCTGACCAACGTACCGCCACCGGCGAGCAGCGCACGCTGAAACTGGCGGACGGTACGCTGATCAACCTCAATACCCACAGCGCTATCGACGTGCGTTTTGATGAAAAACGCCGACTGATCGTGTTGCAGGAAGGCGAAATCCTGGTCGAGACCGGCCACCACGACGCACGCCCGTTCTATGTGCAAACTCGCGACGGCAGCCTGCGGGCACTGGGCACGAGGTTTATCGTCAAGCGCGAAGACGACGCCACGCGCTTGAGCGTGCTGCAGTCGGCGGTGGCCGCTCAGCCCGAAGCCCTGCACCGGGAACAGATTTTCAAGGAAGGCCAGCAAGTGCTGATGCGCAGCGACGGTCTCGGCCCTACGCTTGCCGTCACCCCGGCCACCGACGCCTGGACACGCGGCATGCTGGTGGTGGACAACGCTCGCCTGGGCGATGTGGTCGAGGAGCTGAGCCGCTACCGCACCGGTTACCTGGGCGTGGATAAAAACGTGGCCGACCTGCGCATCACCGGCAGCTTCCCGCTGCACGACACCACCTTGGCGCTCAACGCGCTGCTGCCGACGCTGCCGGTGCAGATCGAGCAGCACACACCGTGGTGGGTGACGGTTACCCGTAAACCTTAGGTTTGGCGGTGCCTTGGCTATCGCTTGCTCGCGAAGAGGCCCTGCCCCCCCCCCTCAAATACCCCAGACAAAAAATATTTCCATCCCCCCCTATCACTTTTCACTTCTCGTTCGGCACCTAGGCAATTGAGAAATATTTCCATTCAGGAGCCGCCGTATGTCCCGCACGCTAGACACCTTGTTGCGCCCCAGCCTGTTAGCCGTGGCCATTGCCCTCAGCGCCCCGCTGGCCAGCACCGTGCTGGTCGCCGCCGAACAGGCGTCCAGCGTGCGCGCCTACAACCTGCCGGCGGCGCCACTGGCCAGCACCCTGAACCAGATCGCCAGCCAGGGCGGCCTCGCGCTGACCCTCAGCCCGGCGCTGGCGTCGGGCAAGACCTCGGCGCCGGTCCAGGGCCAGTTCGATGCGCCGGGAGCACTGCGTGAGGCGTTGCGTGGGACGGGTTTGCAGTTGGAGCAAAGCAGTGCGGGGACTTATACGTTGGTACCGGTTCCGGAGGGGGTTGTAGCCCTGCCCGAGACAAACATCACCGGCCAGGGCAGCTATGAAAGCGCATGGGGCCCGGTAGACGGTTATGTTGCAACGCGCACCGCCGCCGGCACCAAAACTGATACGCCGATTGCCGAACTACCCCGTTCGGTCACCGTGATCACTCGCAAACAAATGGAAGACCGCTCCGTACTCAACCTTAATGACGCTTTGCGCTACACCGCTGGTGTGCAGAGTTCCGGCTACGGCTCCGACTCCCGTAGTGACTGGCTGTTGGTACGTGGTTTTGTGCCGACTCAATTCCTCGACGGCCTGCCATTGCCCAAAGGTAACTACGCCACGCCGAAAATCGACACCTGGAACTTGGAACGCATCGCTGTCCTACGCGGCCCGGCCTCGTCGGTTTACGGGCAAACCCCGCCAGGCGGTTTGCTGGACATGGTCAGCCGTCGCCCTCAGGCCGAAAGCTCGAATGAGATCGAAGTGCAGGCCGGCAGCAACAACCACAAACAGATCAACTTCGACATTACCGGCAAGATCGACGACGAGGGTCAGTTCCTCTATCGCGTCAGTGGCGTGGTGCGCGACAGCAACACCGCCGTGGATCACATCCCGGACAAGCGCTACAACATCGCTCCGAGCCTGACGTGGAACATCAACGACGACACTAAGTTCACGCTACTCACTCAGTTCACCCGCGACGACACAGGTATCACCGGGCAGTTCCTGCCGCTGCAAGGCACCAAACTGAGCTCCCCAGCGGGCAAGATTTCCCACCACAAGAACTTGGGTGATCCTGACTGGGAGTTTTATGACCGCACCTACTATGCGCTTGGCTACGCCTTTGAAACCCGCTTGAACGACACGTGGCAGTTCCACCAGAACCTGCGTTATACCAAGAACGACCTGTCGTTCCAGGGTATTACCGCGGGCGGTGCTTTCTTTCCGAATGGCCCTGAAGTCGCAGTGGACGCCAACGGTAACGTGAGTCGCTCTGCCGGCAAGGTTGACGAAAACATCGGCCAGTTCGCCGTCGATAACAACTTCCAGGCCGACTTCCAGACCGGCGCTGTCAGCCACACGCTGTTGCTGGGCCTCGACCATCAACGTTCCACCAGCGATGCGCGTTGGCTGTGGGGTTCTGCGGGGGTCCCCACCATCAACTTCAATCGTCCGGTGTACGGCCAGGACTTCTCCAACGTCCAATACTTCACCATGTACGATTACACCCAAAAGACCCAACAAACTGGCCTGTACGTCCAGGACCAGATGGCCCTCGACAACTGGCGCTTGACCCTCGGTGGCCGTGAAGACTGGGTACATACCGGCACCACTTTCCATAACCTCAATGACGCCACCAACACCCAGCGTGACAAACATTTCAGCGGCAACGCGGCACTGAGTTATGTCTTCGACAACGGTATCACTCCGTATCTGTCCTACGCCGAATCGTTCCAAGCCGGCTCAGGCACTCAAGTGGGCAGCACCGGCGCATTCAAACCCACCGAAGGCAAACAATACGAAGCCGGTATCAAGTACCAGCCTCCAGGCACCAAGGCGCTATTCACCGCCGCTGTGTTCGACCTGACCCAGCAAAACACCTCAGTCACCGAGGGGAGTATCACTCGCCAAGTGGGTGAAGTGCGGGTACGTGGCCTGGAACTGGAAGCCAGCGCTGACGTCACCGAAAGCCTAAAGCTGGTCGGTTCCTACACCTACAACGACAGCGAAATCATTCAAGGTACTGCGGCTGAAAAAGGCAATCGCCTGAACCAGTTGCCGCGTAACCAGGCGACAGGCTGGGCTGACTACACGTGGCGCAGCGGGACGCTGGATGGTTTTGGTGTCGGTGCAGGCGTGCGCTACGTCGGCGACACCTACGGCAACGCCGCCAATACCGACTTGGGCCACGTAGGCTCATACACCGTGTACGATGCCTCGGTGCACTACGACCTTGGCCGCTTGAACAGCACCATGACGGGTGTGACCGTGGCCGTCGACGCCAAGAACATCTTCAACAAGGACTACCTGTCCACCTGTGATGGTTTCTATTGCTACTACGGCGACCAGCGTAACGTGGTCGCCAGCGTGAACTACAAATTCTAAGACGGTAAAAACCGCCAACGAAGGGCCGCCTGAACCGCGGCCCTTTTGCCTTTGGAGCCGTGATGAAAAGCAAAACCATCCGCCGCTGGTCCTTCATCCACACCTGGACCAGCCTGATTTGCACGGTATTCCTGCTGCTGCTCGCCCTCACCGGCCTGCCGCTGGTGTTTCACCACGAGATCGACCACCTGCTGGGCAACGAGCCGGAACTGGCGCAGATGCCTGCCGACACGCCGCAGCTCAACCTGGAACAGCTGGTGGCCAAGGCGCAGGCGCATCGGCCCGGCGAAGCCATGCAGTACCTGGCCTGGGACGAAGATGACAAGAACGGCGTGATCGCGATCATGGCGGCCACCGCAGGCACTGAGCCCAACTCGTCGCACACCTTCATGCTGGATGCCCGCACCGGCGACGCGCTGGAAACCCCGGCGGCCAACGGCGGCTTCACCTTGTTCCTGCTGCGCCTGCATGTGGATATGTTCGCCGGTCTGCCGGGCAAGTGGTTGCTGGCGTTCATGGGGGTGCTGTTTGTCGTGGCGATCATCTCGGGCACGGTGCTTTACCTGCCGTTCATGCGTCGCTTGAAGTTCGCCACCGTGCGCCAGGGCAAATCCACCCGTCTGCGCTGGCTCGACCTGCATAACCTGATCGGCGTGGTCACCCTGACGTGGGCGCTGGTGGTGGGTGTGACCGGCGTGATCAGCGCCTGCGCCGACCTGATCATCGCCGCCTGGCGCCAGGACAGTCTAAGCGCAATGATCGAGCCCTATAAAAACGCCCCGCCACTGACCCAGCGCGCACCGGCCACCGAGCTGCTGAACATCGCCGCCAGAGCCGCGCCCGGCATGGAGCCGGACTTCATCGCCTTCCCCGGCACGCGCTTTTCCAGTGAGCACCATTACGCCGTGTTCATGAAGGGCAGCACCCACCTGACCTCGCACCTGCTCACACCGGTGCTGATCGACGCCAGCACTCTGGCCGTCACCGCCATTGCCGAACGGCCCTGGTACATGGACGCCATGGGCATGTCCCAGCCGCTGCATTTCGGTGACTACGGCGGCATGCCGATGAAGGTCCTCTGGGCGGTGCTGGATGTGCTGACCATTGTCGTGCTGGGCAGCGGCGTCTACCTGTGGGTTGTCCGGCGCAAGGCGGGCAAGCCATGAAGCCGCGCCAGTCGAACTTCTGGAAGGTGTTTGCCTTCCCGCTGGGGATAGGCCTGCTTACGGCGGCAGGGTTGTTCGCGGCGTTATTGGGGGATGGGCTGTGGGATTCGCTGAGTTGGCTGGGGCTGGGGGTTCCGGCAGTCATTGCGCTCTGGGGGGTGCTGCACCGTTGAGTCGGGGGCAATCAATAGATCGCTTCCCGGCAATAATTAGACATTAATAACAACTTATACAAAGCATCTAAATACGCTTAATCTCTGCCCCAGGTCACACATCCTGTGCCGACAGTTTGCGGGGCAATACGTAATGACGCTTCCCATCTATGACCTTGCCGACCTGCGCACTGTGCTGAAGCGCGACGACATGCTGCGCGTGGTGCGCGATGCCTGTATGCAACATGCCCAAAACAACGTCATCAGTGCCAAGTCCGGCGAGCTGCTGTTCCAGGAACCTCCTGGGGACTGTCATATCAGGCTCGGCTATTTGCGGGGCGGGGAAACCTTCGTCGTCAAACTGGCCATGGGGTTCTATGAGAACCCGTCCAAGGGGTTGGACACCAATAACGGGTTGATGCTGGTCTTCAGCTCACACACCGGCAAGATCATCGCCATCCTCAACGATGAAGGCTGGTTGACCAGTTGGCGGACAGCCGCCGCCGGGGCATTGGCGGCGAAGGCCGGCGCTCCGCCACAGGTCACCGCGCTGGGTATTCTCGGCACCGGGCATCAGACCGAACACCAGGCCCACTGGGCCGCACACCTCCTCGGGACCGACCGGGTGTTTATCTGGGGGCGGGACCCGGCCAAAGCCGCCCGGCTGGCAGAGAAACTGGGGCATCACGGTTTGTCGGTTCACGCGCTGGCCACGGTTGAGGAGGTGTTCGAGTACTGCAATGTCGTCATCACCTGCACGCCGTCAACCCAGGCAATTGTTCCGGTGTCCGTCGTAAAACCTGGCACCCACATCGTCGCCCTGGGCGCGGACAGCCAGGGCAAACAGGAACTTGACCCGCACATTCTGGCGATGGCCCAGGTCATCATGACCGACGACCACCGCCAATGCGCGGAGCGCGGTGAACTGGGGCATGCCCTTCGCGCCGGGCTGGTCACCAACACTGCCGACATCTCCCTGGGGCACGTGTTGGCAGGCAACCTCCCAGGGCGCATCAACGCTGACGACGTGACCGTCGCTGACCTGACCGGCCTTGCAGCCCAGGACATTGCCATCGCCACCCTGGCTGTCGGGTTGGTCCGGGCCTTGGCGCCTGGCGATGCGGACAACGTCACCCCCTCCTAGGTACCGAATCAACACCTGAATAAACAATAACAATAAGGTAGGTATTCAAATGAAAAAGCCGCTTAGTACGATTTCCACAGCATCCCTCTGGCTGCTCTGCACCGTCACGGGTGCGGCACACGCTGAAACACTGCGCATTGCCAGCGAAGGGGCTTATCCACCGTTCAATTACGTGGACTCCACCAACACACTGCACGGCTTCGATATCGACATTGCCAACGCCCTGTGTGAGCGAATGAAGGTCACGTGCACCTTTGTCACTCAGGACTGGGAGGGCATGATTCCCGCGCTGCTGGCGAAAAAATACGATGCCATCGTGGCCTCGATGAATGTCACCGAAGAGCGCAAAAAGAAAATCTCCTTCACTAACCGCTATTACCGCACACCGTTGTCGGTCGCCGTGGCCAACGACTCAGGCATCCGCGATGCCCAGACCGACTTTAAAGGCCTGACGGTGGGCGCCCAGTCTTATTCGACACAAGCCATCTACGCCGAAGAACGCTATGGCGCGGCCGGCGCCACGGTGAAGCTCTACCCCTCCCAGGACGAAGCCGCCAGCAACCTGGCGGCCGGGCGCCTGGACGGCGTCATCGCAGACAAATACCCACTGCTGGCATGGGTAGAAAGTGCCGGTAAAGACTGCTGCAAGATCCTCGGGGACATTGACGGCACCAACACCGATGCGGCCATTGCGGTACGCCAGGAAGACGTCGCGTTGCGCGAGCGGCTGAACCGGGCGCTGGACGAAATCGTCGCCGATGGCACTTACAAAAAGATCGCCAGCCGCTACTTCGCCTTCGATATCTATTGACCTTCGGGGCCCGGGCACTGGCCCGGGACGCTCCTCCGGTACTGCAGCGCCGTGCTGATCTTGAGCACCGCGCGCCCGTGCAGGTCAAATTTCGCGAGAGGGTTCTGGCATGCTCGAACAACTGTCATTGTTATCTTTTGCCAGCGATGGCTGGGGCTCGGCGCTGCTCGCAGGTGCGTTGGTCACGATCGCCCTGGCCCTCGCCTGCGTGCCGCTCGGTTTGCCGCTGGGCCTGGCAGTGGCGCTGGCGGCGCGGTCCAGACGGCGCTGGTTGCGGACTGGAGCCACGGCATTTTCCACGGTATTCCGTGGACTGCCCGAACTACTGACCCTGCTGATCATTTATTACGGCTGCCAGATCGCCGCACAAAAGCTATTCGCCGCCATGGGTTACCAGGGCGAGGTAACCATCAACACCTTCGTCGCGGCCATGATTGCCTTCAGCCTGGTGTTTGCCGCGTTTTCCAGCGAGATCTGGTTAAGCGCCCTCAAGACACTGCCCAAGGGTCAGCTGGAGGCGGCCGACATGCTGGGCTTGTCCAAGGGCACGACCTTTCGCAGGGTGGTCCTGCCACAACTGACACGCATCGCCTTGCCCGGCCTGTCGAACAACTGGTTGTCACTGCTCAAGGACACCTCGCTGGTTTCGACTATCTCCCTGGTCGACCTGATGCGCCAGACCAGCCTGGCGGTCAGCGTGACCAAAGAACCCATGCTGTTCTACACCGTGGCCTGCTTGGGCTATCTGTTTTTCTCGGCGCTGTCCGGCCGCGTGTTCCATGTGCTCGAACGCTGTTTCAGCCGCCACCAACAGAGTGCCAAGCCATGAACATCGAGAATCTGTGGAGCACGCTGCTCAACGTGGCGTTGCTTGAACGTTACGCCCCGCGCTTTATCGACGGCTTGCTGGTAACCGGCAAACTGGTGGCGATTTCTTTCAGCCTCGGGGCATTACTGGGTCTACTGATTGCCTTGGGCCGCTTGTCGACCTATCGCTGGGTGCGCGGCTTCACTGGCGTCTATGTGTACTTCTTTCGCGGTTCGCCGCTGCTGGTCCAGCTGTTCATGCTGTATTACGGCCTGGGGTCTTTCAAAGGCTTCTGGCAAGAGGTCGGTCTCTGGTGGTTCTTCCGGGATGCCTGGCTCTGCACCCTGCTGGCCTTCACGCTGAACACGGCGGCCTATCAAGCCGAGATCATGCGCGGTGCCCTGACCGCCATCGCACCGGGCCAGCGCGAAGCCTCGCAAACCCTGGGCCTGTCTCGCTGGACCACCTTGAGAAAAGTCATCCTGCCGCAATCGCTGCTGGTCGCCATCGGGCCGCTGGGTAACGAACTGGTCCTGATGATCAAGGCCAGTTCCATCGCCTCGCTGGTCACTATTTATGACCTGATGGGCGTTACCAAACTGGCCTTCTCACGCACCTTCGATTTCCAGATCTACCTCTGGGCGGCGGTGCTGTACCTGGTCATCGTCGAAGTCGTCAGACGCGCGCTCAAACGACTGGAACGGTCACTGAGCAAGCACATCGGGTAATCCGGTCTCCCCCCCACACTGCGGTCCAGAGGGCTAGTCATGAATTCGTACATCACCGCATCAGACGGTCGTTCCCTTTCTGCCCCGCCCACGCGAAAGTCCGTGGTGCAAATCAGTGGATTGAACAAATGGTATGGCAACTTCCAGGTCCTTCACGCCATCGACCTTAACGTCAGCCAAGGTGAGCGCATCGTTCTGTGCGGCCCTTCCGGCTCGGGAAAGTCGACCTTGATTCGCTGCATCAGCCGCCTTGAAATTGCCGAGAGCGGGGTCATCCGAGCGCTGGATACCGACCTCGGGAAACCTTCGCCGGCCAGGCATAAAGCGTTGCGCGAGATTGGCATGGTGTTCCAGAACTTCAACCTGTTCCCCCACATGACGGTCCTGCAAAACTGCACCCTGGCCCCGATATCGGTACGCGGCCTGTCACGCAGGCGCGCCGAAGAACACGCACGGCATTATCTGAGCAAGGTCGGTATCGAAAGCCAGGCTAACAAGTACCCCAGCCAACTTTCAGGCGGCCAGCAACAGCGGGTGGCGATCGCCCGGGCACTGTGCATGGAGCCGAAAATCATGCTGTTCGACGAACCCACCTCGGCACTCGACCCGGAAATGGTCAACGAAGTGCTGGACGTCATCGTCAAATTGGCCGACACCGGCATGACCATGCTGTGCGTCACCCACGAAATGGGCTTCGCTCGCCAGGTCGCCGAACGGGTGCTGTTCCTCGACGCGGGACGCATTGTGGAAGACCTGCCCCCAGAGCAGTTTTTTACCGAGCCCAAGAGCGACCGGGCTCAAGCCTTCCTGGCGCAGATCCACCGCTGAGCGCGCAGGTATCGCCAAGACCGGACAACCTGTCAAAGGCAGGGTCGACTCCGTACAATCAGTCCCTTCACATTCAAGTGCTTTATTTCCCCATGGCCAATATCGCGTTCATGAATGCAGCGGCAGACGGCATCGCTGCCTTGCTTTTTCCCGACCTGGAAGCGGTGGTTCACGATATCCGCAGCGGATTGATCGTGCACATCGCGAATGGTTTCTCCAAGCGCAAAGTCGGGGATGCCTCGCTGATTTGCAATCTGCCGGAGCTGGACCAGGGTCTGGATGTCATCGGTCCGTATGAAAAGGCCGGCCCCAATAACCGCACGCTGCGCTCAATCTCTATCGCGGCCCGCTCCGAAGAGGGCGACATCGTCGCCCTGCTGTGTCTGAACTTCGATATGACGGCGTTATCCCAGGTGCAAAAGCTACTCAGCGGCTTCGCCGTGGGCCTGCAACCTCAAGCGCGACCCGCGCCGTTGTTCAGCGCGGATTGGCGGGAAAAGCTCAACGACATCGTCGAGGCCATATCCGTCGAACACTGCGTGCGGCGAAGTGACTTTGGTCGCACCGAGATCATGTACGCCCTGGCCCAAGCCAGAGCCAATGGCCTGCTGGACATTCGCAACTTCGTCGATTATTTCGGCGAGTACTTCGATATTTCCCGGGCCACGGTTTACAACTACTTGAGAGCAATCCCGCCAGAAAAAAACTAACCACCGGCCTCATTGGGCACTGATTAAACTGGGTGCCCTGGCGTGCTCCGCCGATAAACCCGGCGCGGCTGAGGACGCCGTCGGTTACCCCACTGCTCTTTCCGAGGAATGCCCATGTCCACTCCCAGCCTGACCTTGTTCCACAACCCCGCTTCGCCGTTTGTGCGCAAAGTCCGCGTGCTGTTGATCGAAACCGGCCAGCAGGACCGCGTCGCCCTTCACGGCTGCATGCCGACCCCGGTCAACCCGGATGCGCAGCTGGTACAAGACAACCCCGTGGGCAAGATCCCAGCGCTGCGCCTGGCCGACGGCACGGTGCTGCACGACAGCCGGGTGATCCTCGATTACTTCGACCACCAGCACGTCGGCAACCCGCTGATCCCTCGTGACGGCTCGGCCCGCTGGCGCCGCCTGACCCTGGCCTCGATGGCCGATGGCATCATGGATGCCGCCGTGCTGGTGCGTTACGAAAGCGCCCTGCGCCCGGTGGAGAAGCATTGGGCGCCGTGGCTCGACGAGCAGCGCAACAAGATCCGTCGCACCCTGGCCGAGTTAGAGGCTGATGCGATTGCCGAACTGACCAGCCACTTCGACATCGCCGCCATCAGCGTGGCCTGCGCCTTGGGTTACCTCGATTTCCGTCACCCTGATATGCAATGGCGGTCGGATACCCCGCAGCTTGCCGCGTGGTACGCCGAGGTCAGCCAGCGGCCGTCGATGTTGGAGACGCAACCGCCCGTGTGACCTCAAGACTCCCCCCGCGCCGGGCCGACAGTCTTTCTGTAGTGAGCGGGCTTGCCCCGCGCTGGGCTGCGCAGCAGCCCTAATCAAGCAACCCAGGGTGTATCAGGCACGCCTCAGCGGCTGGTTTTGGGGCTGCTGCGCAGCCCAGCGCGGGGCAAGCCCGCTCACTACACGGGGTCCGCGTAGATCAGGAAATAGCTGATTTATCCTGGCCACCAACTGCGCCTTCATCTGCTGATCCTCCCGCAATCCGATCATTGCACTGCCTCCAGGTCAAACTCCAATGGGGCGGTCACCTTGCGCTTGCCCACGCCATACCAGTCCAGTTTGCGCGTCAGCACCATCACCGTGCCCAGCAGGCCGAACAGCAGCAGCGAGCCCATCAGCAACGCGTAATCCTCGGCACTCAGCAGCCCGTACAGCAAGCCATACAACGCCGCCAGCCCGGCCGAAAAGCCCAGGCCATGGGTCACACTGCGCAGTACGTGGCATACGTAGAAGCCAATCAACACCACACAGGCGCTCGCCGAGATCAGGTAGGCCAGAGCGAAGCCTATGTGCTCGGACAACGACAACAGCAGCAGGTAGAAAAACGCCAGCGCAACACCCACCAAGGCGTATTGGATCGGGTGCACCGCCAGGCTTTTGAGCACTTCGAACAGGAAGAAACCGGCAAACGTCAATGCGATGAACAGCAGCGCGTATTTGATCGCGCGGTCGCTCTTGAGGTACTGATCCACCGGGTCGATGAAGTTCACGCCGAAGCTGCGGTTGTTGAAGTCCTCACAGCCTTGCTTGTCCAGGCAGGTTTGCAGGGCTTGTTCGAGGTTGGTGGAGAAGAATGAGGTCTGCCAGTTGGCGGTAAAGCCGTTGTCGGTCACCTCGCGTTGTGCCGGGAGAAAGTTGCCGATGAAGCTGGGGTGCGGCCAGTTCGAGGCGAGTGACACCTGGCTGGTCTTACCCACCGGCACCACTTGCAGTTGTTCGGTGCCTTGCAGGCGCAGGTCAAAGGCAAAGTCCACCACATAGGGCTTTTTGCTGTCCTGCTCCGGCAGCGCCACGTGCACGCCCTCACCCAGCCAATCCACCTGGGAGCCCGGTTCGAACTCCAGGCGCTGGCTGCCCAGTTCCAGCTTCAGCGCGTTTTCGATGCCACGAATATCGCTGATACCCACCGCCAGAAACGCCGGGTCAAAGCGGTAATCGGCATAGTCTTCAGTGATGCCCAACTGCGCAGGCAACTCGAAACGCCCGCTGATGCGGTTGTCGGCATGGAACAGCCGCGCCTGGTAGATGCCCCGTGCGCGCAGCTCGGTTTGCACTTTACCGTCAAGCTCAAAACGGTCCGGCAGGAAATACAGACGACCGCGCTCTTCACGGGTGACTTCGTAGCGTTTGTTGAGTTTTTCATTGAGCTTCCACTCGCGCACGGTCTTGCGATACGGCACCACCATCACCGGGCCGGTGAGGCGCTGGGCGTAGCTGGAGCTGCGGGCAATGTCCATCAGGACGCCATCGCGCAGTTGCTGGCGGTCACTGATGATGCCGTTGATCATCAGCAATGGAATCAGCAACAGCAGGATCAGCAGCGCAATCGCGCCAAGTTTGAAAAGCAGGCTGCGGTTCATGGGTCTCTCCCTGTTTTGATGGGGAGAGTCTGGGCAGCCTGTGTGGGGGATTTATGTGGGCAATGTGGAGACTGTGTGGAGATGCAGTACCACCTGCACGCCGCCTTCGACATTGCCGATCTGCAGCGCGCCGCCGTGCAGCTTCATCACTTCCTCGACAAAGTTGAGGCCCAGGCCGGTGCTTTTGCGCCCGCTGGCCGGGCGTGGCAGTGAGTAGAAGCGCTCGCTCAGGCGTGGCAGGGCGTAGTCGGGAATCGGCGCGGCCTGGTTGAACAGGCTCACCTGCACGTCGTTGTGTCGTGTCTGTGCGCCGAACCTCAACAGGCCGCCGGGCGGTGTGAAGTCCAGCGCGTTCTCCAGCAAGTTGCCCAGTGCCTGACGCAATAAGAAGGGTTCGCCATAGACCTTCACATCCGCCGCAATCGCTTGTTCGACTTGCAGCCCAGCACCTTCAATTCGCGCACATTGGGCGTTGAGCACCTCATCGACCATGGCCGCCAACGGGATGCTGGCCTGCGCTTCCAGGCCCTGGCGTTGCTCGACCTGCGCCAGGTTCAGCAAGCGTTCGATCAACTGCTGCAGGCGCGCGCTTTCGCTGTCGATATTGCCGACGAAGCGCTGCTGTTGTTCGCGGGTCATATCGCCCTGCAACAGCTCGGCCGCACCGCGTATCGCGGCCAATGGGCTCTTCAATTCGTGGGTCAGGGTGTGTACGTAGTGTTCGACGTAGGCTTTGCCCTCCAACTGCGTGCGCATGTGTTCCACGGCGGTGGAGAGCTGCTTGAGCTCACCGCCACGGTAATGCGGCAACTCCGCGCGCCGGCCCTCGCTGACCGCCTCGGCGTAAGCCGTCAACCGACGTAGCGCAACGCTCAGCCACCACGACAACAGTGCACCCAGCAGCAGGCCCAGAATCACCAGGCCGGCGCCATACCACAGCAGGCGACGCTCGGTGCGGTCGACATAGGGCTGCAACGAGCTATTGGGCTTGGCCACGGTGACCACGCCGATGATCTGGCCGTTGTCACGAATCGGCGCACCGACGTGCATCACCGACGAGGTAGGGTCATCCAGTTCGCTGCGGGTGGAACGGGCGCCGTATTCGCCGCGCAGGGTCAGGTACACGTCGTTCCACTTGGAATAGTCCTGCCCCACCGCTTCACCCGAGGAGTCGAGCAGCACGGTGCCCTTGGCGTCGGTCACGTAGATACGGTGGTTGACCTGGTTCTTCGGCAGCCCCCAGATGGTCGCGCCCGGCTGGCGATTGCCATAGGCCTTGAGCAGTTCCGGCCAGTGGCTTTGGCCGAGGGTGCCGTTCTTCACGTCATCGCGCAGGATCTCGGCCAGCAGGTTGGCAGTGTCCACCAGGGTTTCTTCGGTGGATTGGCGCACACCGGGGCGAATTTCCTTCATCACGGTGCTGAGCACAAAATAGCCGGTCAGGCCGATAAACAGGGCATACACCAGGAAAATCCGTAGCCCCAGGCGCATCAGCTGTTGCTCGGGCTGTAGCTGTAGCCGAGGCCGCGATGGGTCTGTATCGGCTCGGCATCGGCGGCCACGCTGCGCAACTTGCTGCGCAGGCTTTTGATGTGGCTGTCGATATTGCGTTCGTAGCCCGCATCGGCCGCCACACCGACCGCATCCAGAAGTTGCTCGCGGCTGAAGACGCGCTCGGGCTGTTCCAGCAGGCTTTGCAGCAAGCGGAATTCATGGCGTGTGAGGCTCAAAGGCTGGCTGCGATAACTGATCTGCATGCGCTCCAGATCAACCTGGAACACCGCAGGCGCAGCACTTGGGCCGATCCGTTTAAGGATCGCCCTGACACGCGCCGTCACTTCCCGTGGGCTGAACGGCTTGACCACATAATCGTCGGCGCCGATCTCCAGCCCCACCACCCGGTCGATCTCGCCATCCCGGGCACTGAGGAACATCACCGGCACTTCGCTGAACCGGCGCAGTTGCTTGCAGGTTTCAAACCCGGTGATGTCCGGCAGGCCGATGTCGAGGATGACCAGGTCGGCCGGCGTCTGGCGCTGATAGGCCAGCGCCTCCTGGCCGAGGCTCAGCCAGGTGGTGGTGAAGCCCTCGCCTTGCAGGGCGAATATCAGTGTGTCGGCTATCGCCGCTTCGTCTTCGACAATCAGGATATGCGGCATGGTGGTCCGTCAGCAGTCCGGTTTGTCCGCAGTGTAACGACGCGCCGGGTTTACCGCAGCGCCGAATTCACGCAGGGCCTTGGCGCCGATCAGCAACGGGTAGTTGAAGCTGCTGCGGTCGGTGAGGTTGACCTCGACGGTGCGCTTGACGTTGCCCAGGCACATTTCGAGGTCGACCACCGGACGTTTGGCCACGGTCGGCTCGTCCTTGTCGTCGTCTTCGTCGGCGCGGCTCTTGATCTTGCTGATGCGCGAGACTTTGTGTTCGTAGACTTTATTGGACGCATCCTTGCCGCCGAGGCGGAAGCGCACCCAATCGTCGCCATCACGGGTGAAGGTCTCGATGTCGCGGGCCGACAGCGAGGCGGTCAGCGCGCCGGTGTCCATCTTGGCCTTGAAGGTTTCGCCGATCTCCGGCAACTGGATGTATTCGTAGCGACCGTAAAGGGTCGGTTCGGCGGCCATGACAGGCAGGGCAGCCAGGGCGAGGGAGGCAAGGAGCAGTTTCACGAAGTGATTTCCTCGGAAAGAAGTAGGCGGATTCTAGACCGCAAAGGCAGCACTTAGTTAGCTCACCCCAGCATAACCGGCACATTGTGAAACATTCGTCCGGCGAATTGGGATTTGGCCTCTAGACTCAAGCTGCTTATCATGACCCGCCCACAGGATTCCAAGAGTTACTTATGCGCCGCCTGCTCACCGGCTGTTTTGTCTCACTGCTGCTCTTGCTCAACACCCTGGTCCTGATCGGCCCGCTGATGGTGTTTGCCCTGCTTAAGCTAGTGGCCCCCGGCCGCTATCGTGATTACATGTCGTGGGCGGTGATGTGGATCGCCGAGACCTGGGCAGAGATCGACAAGCTGATTTTCGCGCTGTGCATCCCCACCCAATGGGACATTCGCGGCGGCGGCGATTTGCGCGGTGACACCAGCTACCTGGTGATCAGCAACCACCAATCCTGGGTCGACATCCCGGCGCTGATCCAGGCCCTGAACCGGCGCACGCCGTTCTTCAAATTCTTCCTGAAAAAAGAGCTGATCTGGGTGCCTTTCCTGGGCCTGGCCTGGTGGGCGTTGGACTACCCGTTCATGAAGCGCTACACCAAGGCGTTCCTGGCCAAGCACCCGGAACGCGCTGGGCAGGACTTGAAGATCACCCAGGAGGCTTGCGAGCTGTTCAAGCGCCAGCCGGTGACGGTGGTCAATTACCTGGAAGGCACGCGGTTCAGCGAGGCTAAGCGCAAGCAGCAGGCGTCGCCGTTTGCTCGCTTGCTCAAGCCCAAGGCGGGCGGCGTGGCGTTTGTGCTGGCGGCGCTGGGAGAACAGCTGGACGCCGTGCTGGACGTGACCGTGGTCTATCCGCAGCAAAAGATTCCGGGGTTCTGGGACTTGATCAGCGGCGCGGTGCCCAAGGTGATCATTGACATCCAGACCCGTGAGTTGGATCCGGCATTGTGGCAAGGGGATTACGAAAACGATCCGGCGTTTCGCCAGACCGTCCAGAACTGGGTCAACCAGCTCTGGACGGAGAAAGACGCACGCATCGAGCAACTGCGCGCGGAGCGTCTTTAACTGCCGGTGCCCCAGGCCTGGGCCAGCTTGCCCAGCAACGAGCTGTTGGCACCCTGCCCGCCCAGGTATTGCAGGATCACCGGGGCAAACTGGCCGACCATCCCACTGTCCATGCCCAGGGCGCTGAACGCGGTGTTCAGGTCGTTGGTGTTCTTCACGTTACCCAGCAAACCGTCCAGGCCGCTGGTCTTGCTGCCGCCGGCCTGGCCGAGCATCCCGCTCAACGCCCCGAGGCTACCCAACGCATTGTTGCCCGACAGTTGGTCGAGGCCCGGCACACTATTGCCCAGTTGCGAATAGTCGTTGCCGCTCAGTTTGTTCTTGGCCAGGCCCAGCATGGCGCCCGTACCGCCTACGGCTTGTTCAGGAGTGATGTTCAATTGCGAGGTCAGGGCGCTGAGCAGCCCAGCCGTCTCGGAAGACGGTGCCGCAGCAGCCGCCTTGTTGTTGCCACCCTGCATGCCGGAAATGGCATTGGCCGCGTCGCCAAGGCTGAACCCTGCCGCAAACACCGGGCCGGCCGCCAGGGTCATCAGGCAGGAAAGGGCGAAACCGCGTGAAATCTTCATCGAAACAACCTCTGGGTGTAGGGGCGAAAGCAGGCGTTTGACTGGGTATCCGGCACATTGTTCCGGGTCGGCCGAGGAACCCAATCGGCATACCAGAGTCCATGAAATGACTTCAAGACTTGCCAGGAACAGCCATATGAGCGCCAGCCGCCCCCAAGTAATTGAACAAAAAAAACCATTCTGGAGCCGCCCACGCGTGTTCATAGGCGTCTGCGTGGCCATCGTCGCCGGGCTCGGCGGCGCGCTCTACACCCAAGACAACGTCAAGTCTGCCGCCACCCTGGTGACCACTGCCCAGCAACCCGCGGCACAGATCATGGCGCACAAGGACTACCTCGAAGTAGAACCGATCGCCACGGCAGCGGCTGAGCCGGATCGCAGCCTGGAACTGTGGGCCATGCCCGAAGGCAGCGCACCGGTGTCGCTTGGGCTGCTGCCGGAAGATGGCAAAGGCATTATCGGACTTAACCCGCGTCAGCAGAAAAGCATCCGCAAGCCGGTGGAGTTGATGGTGAGTTCGGAGACCAAGGGTGGGTCGGTGAGCAAGCAGCCGACAGGGCCAACCGTCTACCAAGGCGCCCTTGCCTACCGCTGAGACCACAAAAACCTGTGGGAGCGGGCTTACCCGCGAAAGCGGTAGGTCAGTCAAAGAGGCTTTAACTTAACCACCGCATTCGCGAGCAAGCCCGCTCCCACAGTTGGATTGCTGTGTGCCTGAGCGTTATGCCGCGCTGAAGAGTTTGTGCGGGTCAATCACAAACTTCTTCGGCACACCCGCATCGAACTCGCCATACCCACGCGGGGCATCATCCAGGCTGATCACCTGCACGCCGACGATTTCGGCAATGTTGATACGGTCCCACATGATCGCCTGCATCAACTGGCGGTTGTACTTCATCACCGGAGTCTGCCCGGTGTGGAAGCTGTGGGATTTGGCCCAGCCCAGGCCGAAACGGATGCTCAGGCTGCCCATTTTCGCGGCGGCGTCCACAGCACCTGGGTCTTCGGTGACGTACAGGCCGGGGATGCCAATCTTGCCGGCCACGCGCACGACGCCCATCAGTGAGTTGAGCACCGTGGCCGGTGCCTCTGCCTTGACGCCGTCATGGCCGTGGCCGCGTGCTTCAAAGCCCACACAGTCAACAGCGCAGTCCACTTCCGGCTCGCCGAGCAGTGCGGCGATCTGTTCGTGCAGCGGCGTGTCTTGGGACAGGTCGGCAATTTCAAAGCCCTGGGCCTTGGCGTGAGCCAGGCGGATAGGGTTGACGTCGCCGATGATCACCACGGCAGCACCCAACAGGCGGGCGGAAGCCGCAGCGGCCAAGCCCACAGGGCCGGCACCGGCGATGTACACGGTGCTGCCAGGGCCAACGCCGGCAGTGACGGCGCCGTGGTAACCGGTCGGGAGGATGTCGGAGAGGCAGGTCAGGTCGCGGATTTTCTCCATGGCCTTGTCACGGTCCGGCAGTTTCAGCAGGTTGAAGTCGGCGTACGGCACCAGCACGTACTCGGCCTGGCCGCCGGTCCAGTCGCCCATGTCGACATAGCCGTAGGCGCCACCGGCACGCGCCGGGTTGACGGTGAGGCACACGCCGGTGTGTTGTTCTTTGCACGAGCGGCAACGGCCGCACGCCACGTTGAAAGGTACCGAAACCAGATCACCGATCTTCAGGTTTTCGACATCGCTGCCCTTCTCGATCACTTCACCGGTAATTTCATGACCGAGCACCAGGCCGGTCTGGGCAGTGGTACGGCCGCGCACCATGTGTTGGTCGGAGCCGCAGATGTTGGTGGAGACCACGCGCAGGATGACGCCGTGCTCAATCTTCCTGCCACGGGGGTCCTGCATTTTGGGATAGTCGATTTTCTGTACTTCGACCTTGCCGTTGCCGAGATACACGACACCACGATTACCAGACATGCTTTCACCTCGCTGTTGTTTTTATGGAACTGCGTTGCCCATTTGGGTGGGCAGCGCGTTTAAGTGCTCGGGTACAGATGCTGTTTTCTTGCGTTGTTTGTGAGGGCCTCATCGGGGGCAAGCCTCCTCCCACATTCGACCGCATTCCAAAGGCAGAACTTGGTCAACTGTGGGAGGGGGCTTGCCCCCGATTGGCGCCAGTCAGAGCACCACCGTCCGATTGGCGTTCAAAAACACCCGCCGCTCAATGTGATACCCCACCGCCCGGGCCAATGTCAGCCCTTCGATATCCCGCCCCTTGGCAATCAAATCCTCGGGATAGTGGCTGTGATCCACCACCTCCACACCTTGGGCGATGATCGGCCCTTCATCCAGATCGTTGTTGATGTAATGCGCCGTGGCGCCCACCAACTTCACCCCCTTGTTGTACGCCTGGTGGTACGGTTTGGCGCCCTTGAACCCCGGCAGCAACGAGTGGTGAATGTTGATCGCTTTGCCATCCAGCTTGCGGCACAGCTCCGGCGACAGCACTTGCATGTAGCGCGCAAGGATCACCAATTCGGCGCCGGTATCTTCCACCACTTGCCACACCTGACGCTCCTGGGACGGTTTGTCGTTGGGGTCGAGGGGGAAATGGTAGTAGGGAATCTGGTGCCAGTCGGCCAAAGGTTTCAAATCGGGGTGGTTGGACACTACCGCAACCACGTCCATCGACAGTTGGCCGATGCGCTGGCGGTACAGCAGGTCGTTCAGGCAGTGATCGGCCTTGGAGACCATGATCACCACTTTTGGCCGGTAGTTCGGCGCCGTCAGCTCGAAGATCATGCCAAAGGCTTCACCACGAGTGGCCAGGCCATCGCGGAAACCCTGCTCGTCAAAACCGTCGGGCTGGCGGAATTCCACGCGAATAAAAAATCGCCCGGAAAGCCGATCATCGAACGAATGGTGCTCGGTAACGTAGCAACCCTGCTCGAACAGATAGCGGGTGACCGCGTCCACCGTGCCGAGCACGCTGGGGCAATCGGCGGTCAAAATCCATGTATCGGGTGCGCGGCTCATGGGTGATTCCTCAGGCTTGGACGCTCAGGCCGAATTCAGCCGAGGCATCCTGCAGCCACAACCACCAGTAATCCGAGAAGCTGCGACGGATCACCAGCTCCCAGGTGTCTTCAGCCGTGTGGCGGATCACCAGTTGCGACTTGGCGAACACCGTGCCCACCGCCTTGCCCACCGGGAAGTTGTTGGGGTGCACGTCGTAGCTGGTGGATTTCATCAGCACATCGCGCACGTTCGGGCCACTGAGCTCAAGGATCTGCTGGCCGCCGCTGACGTTGACGATCTGGATATGCAGGTCGCCCAAGGCGGCACGCAGGTTTTGCTCGGCGGCGAATTCTTCACCGCTTGGCACGACCAGCAGCCACTCATCCGGGCCGAGCCATTGCAAGCTGGTTTCGCCTTTGACGATGACCTGCAGGGCGCCTGGAAGCTCAATACCGAGGGCTTTGTGTACGCCGGCGGCGAAGGCTGCATCGTGGCCATCGCCACGAAGGGTCAGGTGGCCAAGGAGTTTCTTTTCACGCACGGTCACGCCGGCGTTTTTGCGGCCCTTGCCGATCAGGCTGGCGAGGTCGGCATGGTGCAGCGACGACTCTGCTTTGGCGCCGGTGGTGGGGCGTTGTTGGTATACGTTGGCTGCTGTCATAGAGCACCTGTCCTGAATTCTATGGTGACTGTTCTGGCCTCATCGGGGGCAAGCCCCCTCCCACAGGGGAATGCATTTCAACATGTGGGAGGGGGCTTGCCCCCGATGCAGGCGACTCGGTCTATCAAATGTTCTGCCGTTCACCTTTCGGATCAAAGAACACCGAGGACACAATCTCCGCCTCGATCACGCTGCCATCCGCTTGCGGCGAGAACACCCGCTCACCGATGCGCTTCAAGCCGCCCTTCACCACCGCCATCGCAAACGAATAGCCGAGGGAGTTGTGGGCATAGCTCGAGGTGACGTGGCCGACCATCTTCATCGGGATCGTCTGCTTCGGATCGAACACCAACTGCGCGCCTTCCGGCAGCCACACGGTTGGGTCGATCGGCTTCAAGCCCACCAGTTGCTTACGCTCTTCACGCACGCAGTCTTCACGGTTCATCCCACGCCAGCCGATCCACGAGAACGGCTTGGTGCGGCCGACGCACCAGCCCATGTTCAGGTCGTCCGGGGTCATCGAGCCGTCGGTGTCCTGGCCGACGATGATGAAGCCCTTCTCGGCCCGCAGCACGTGCATGGTTTCGGTGCCGTACGGGGTCAGGTTGTACTTTTTGCCGGCCTCGACGATCTGTTCCAGCACGCCCATGGCATAGTCGGCCTGCACGTTGACTTCGTACGACAGCTCACCGGTAAACGAGATGCGGAACACTCGCGCCGGCACACCGCCGACCAGGCCTTCTTTCCAGGTCATGAACGGGAAGCCGTCCTTGTCCAGGTCGATGTCGGTGACCTCACTCAACAGCTTGCGGCTATTGGGGCCGGACAGGGTCATAGTCGCCCAGTGGTCGGTGACCGAGGTGAAGTACACCTTGAGGTCTGGCCATTCGGTCTGCTGGTAGATTTCCAGCCACTGCAGCACGCGGGCGGCGCCGCCGGTGGTAGTGGTCATCAGGAAGTGGTTGTCGGCGAGGCAGGCAGTGACGCCGTCGTCGAAGACCATGCCATCTTCTTTGCACATCAGGCCGTAGCGCGCCTTGCCCACGTCGAGCTTGGTCCAGGCGTTGCTGTAGATGCGGTTGAGGAACTCACGCGCGTCCGGGCCCTGGATGTCGATCTTGCCGAGGGTCGACGCGTCCAACAGGCCGACGCTGTCGCGCACGGCCAGGCATTCGCGTTTCACCGCGGCGTGCAGGTCTTCACCGTTGCGCGGGAAGTACCAAGGGCGTTTCCACTGGCCGACGTCTTCAAACTCGGCGCCGTTCTTGACGTGCCAGGCGTGCAGGGCGGTGTAGCGCACCGGTTCGAAGATGTGCCCACAGTGACGGCCCGCCACCGCGCCGAAGGTCACCGGCGTGTAGTTGGGGCGGAACATGGTGGTGCCCATCTGCGGGATGGTCACGTTCAGCGAGCGCGCAGCAATGGCCAGACCGTTAACGTTGCCCAGCTTGCCCTGGTCGGTGCCGAAGCCGAGCGCGGTGTAGCGCTTGACGTGCTCGACCGACTCGAAACCTTCGCGGGTCGCCAGTTCGATGGCGGCGGCGGTCACATCGTTTTGCAGGTCGACAAATTGCTTCGGTGCCCGTGCAGTCGGTTTGTCGTGCGGCACTTGGTACACCGCCAGCGTCGGCTCTTCCAGACGGCTCAAGGCTTTGGGCAGCGTGCCTTCCACCGGGGCGAAACCCGCTTCACTGGCCGCGCGCACGCCGCCTTCGAAACCATCGGCGAGCGAATCGCCGAGGCTATAGACGCCGTTGATACCGCCGACGCACACGCGTTTCTGCGGGGCTTCACCCGGTACGAAACCGAGGATGTCTTCACGCCAGGTCGGCTTGCCGCCAAGGTGCGAGGCCAGGTGGACCACCGGGCTGTAGCCGCCGGAGCTGGCCACCAGATCGCACTCCAGCCACTCGCCTGGGCTGGTGACTTTATGCGCTTTCACATCGATCGCGGCCACACGGGCAGCGGTGACGTGCTTGCTGCCACGGGCTTCGATCACGGCGCTGCCGGTGAGGATACGAATGCCTTTGGCGCGGGCTTCTTCAACCAGGGCGCCGCGTGGGTTGTGGCGCACATCAGCCACTGCCACCACTTGCAGGCCAGCGTCGAGCCAGTCCAGCGCAACGCGGTAGGCGTGGTCGTTGTTGGTCGACAACACCAGTTTCTTGCCCGGTGCTACACCGTAGCGGCGCACGTAAGTCGAGACTGCACCAGCGAGCATGTTGCCCGGCACATCGTTGTTGCCGTACACCAGCGGGCGCTCGCACGCGCCGGTCGCCAGCACCACACGCTTGGCGCGGACACGGTGGATACGCTGGCGCACCACGCCAATCGGCGCACGGTCACCGAGGTGGTCGGTAAGGCGTTCGTGAATGGTCAGGAAGTTGTGGTCGTGGTAGCCGTTGACGGTGGCGCGAGGCAACAGCACCACGTCCGGCAGCGCCTTGAGTTCCGCGATAACGCTGGCGACCCATTCCGCAGCCGGCTTGCCGTCGAGGCTTTCGCGCGAGTCCAGCAGCGAACCGCCGAACTCTTCCTGCTCATCGGCGAGGATCACGCGGGCACCGCTGCGCGCAGCCGCCAGGGCAGCGGCCAGGCCGGCGGGGCCTGCGCCCACCACCAGCACGTCGCAGTGACGGTTGAAGTTGTCGTAGGTGTCCGGATCGTTCTCGGTCGGCGAGCGGCCAAGGCCAGCCGCCTTGCGGATGTACTTCTCGTAGGTCATCCAGAACGATTGCGGGTACATGAAGGTTTTGTAGTAGAAACCCGGCGGCATCAGCTTGCCGCCGACCTTGCCGAGAATGCCCATCACGTCATTGTTGACGTTCGGCCAGCCATTGGTGCTGGTGGCGACCAGCCCCTGGTACAGCGCCTGTTGCGTGGCGCGCACGTTAGGGATTTGCGTGGCTTCGGTCGCACCGATCTGCAGCACGGCGTTCGGCTCTTCGGCGCCGGCGGCAAAGATGCCACGAGGGCGCGAGTACTTGAAGCTGCGGCCGATGATGTCGACGCCGTTGGCCAGCAGGGCTGCGGCCAGGGTGTCACCTTCAAAGCCTTTGTAGCTCTGGCCGTTGAAGGTAAACGTCAGGACTTTATTGCGGTCGATGCGGCCACCGTTGGACAGGCGATTGGTCTGGCTCATACCTTCTCTCCAGCAGCCTTGGCGGTGAATTGCGGCTTGGTGCCGATCTTGTAGGTTTCAAGAATTTCGTAGGTCAGGGTGTCGCGGGTCGCGTTGAAGTACTGGCGGCAACCGGCGGCGTGAATCCACAGCTCGTGGTGCAGGCCACGGGGGTTGTCGCGGAAGAACATGTAGTCGCCCCACTCTTCATCGGTGCAGGCGTTCGGGTCCAGCGGGCGCGGGATGTGCGCTTGGC
The DNA here is from genome assembly GCF_002859085.1 of Pseudomonas sp. QC2. Taxonomy (NCBI): domain Bacteria; kingdom Pseudomonadati; phylum Pseudomonadota; class Gammaproteobacteria; order Pseudomonadales; family Pseudomonadaceae; genus Pseudomonas; species Pseudomonas sp. QC2. Next base: position 220,370 of record NZ_PKKS01000024.1, on the reverse strand, counting down.
CGGACGCGTGGAATTCCTCTTCGGAGCGCAGTTCGCCACAGTGAGGACAGAAGATATGCAACATAGGGAATTTCTCCTGTTAGTGGGCGACGGCCGCAGCGCCGTGTTCGTCGATCAACGCACCGTTGTGGAAACGGTCGATGGAGAATGGCGCGGCCAACGGGTGCATTTCGCCCTTGGCGAGGCTGGCGGCAAACACGTTGCCTGAGCCCGGCGTGGCCTTGAAGCCACCGGTGCCCCAACCGCAGTTGAAGAACATGTTCGGCACCGGGGTCTTGGAGATGATCGGGCACGCATCCGGCGTGGTGTCGACGATGCCGCCCCACTGGCGGTTCATGCGCACGCGGGACAGCACCGGGAACATCTCGACGATGGCCTGGATGGTGTGTTCGATCACCGGGTACGAGCCACGCTGGCCGTAGCCGTTGTAGCCGTCGATACCGGCGCCGATCACCAGGTCGCCCTTGTCGGACTGGCTGATGTAACCGTGCACGGCGTTGGACATGATCACGCTGTCGATAATCGGCTTGATCGGCTCCGACACCAACGCTTGCAGCGGGTGGGATTCGATCGGCAGACGGAACCCGGCGAGCGAAGCCATGTGCCCGGAGTTACCGGCGGTCACCACACCGACGCGCTTGGCGCCGATAAAGCCCTTGTTGGTTTCCACGCCGATGCACACGCCGTTTTCCTTGCGGAAGCCGATCACTTCGGTCTGCTGGATCAAGTCCACGCCGAGGGCGTCGGCGGCACGCGCAAAGCCCCACGCCACGGCATCGTGACGGGCGACGCCGCCGCGACGTTGTACGGTGGCGCCGAGTACCGGGTAGCGGGTGTTTTTCGAGCAATCGAGGTACGGGATCTCGTCGGCCACTTGCTTGGCGTTGAGCAGTTCGCCGTCCACGCCGTTGAGGCGGTTGGCGCTCACGCGGCGCTCGGAATCACGGATGTCCTGGAGGGTGTGGCACAGGTTGTAGACGCCACGCTGGGAGAACATCACGTTGTAGTTCAGGTCCTGGGACAGGCCTTCCCACAGTTTCATCGCGTGCTCGTACAGGTGGGCCGACTCGTCCCACAGGTAATTGGAGCGCACGATGGTGGTGTTGCGCGCGGTGTTACCGCCGCCCAGCCAGCCTTTCTCGACCACCGCCACGTTGGTGATGCCGTGTTCTTTTGCCAGGTAGTAGGCAGTCGCCAGACCATGCCCGCCGCCGCCGACGATGACCACGTCGTAAACCTTTTTAGGGGTCGGCGTGCGCCACATCTTCTGCCAGTTTTCGTGGTGGCTGAGTGAATGCTTGAAGAGGCCGAAGCCTGAGTAGCGTTGCATAGTCATTACTCCAAAACCGCGCTCAGCGATAAACCGGGAAATCAGCGCACAGGGCAGACACGTGCTTGGCCACGTTGGCCTCGACATCGGCATCACCGAGGTTGTCGAGGATGTCGCAGATCCAGCCGGCCAGTTCGATGCACTGCGGCACTTTGAAACCACGCGTGGTCACCGCCGGGGTGCCGATGCGCAGGCCCGAGGTCACGAACGGCGACTGCGGGTCATTCGGCACGGCGTTCTTGTTGACGGTGATGTGGGCGCGACCGAGGGCGGCGTCCGCCTCCTTGCCGGTGAGGCCCTGACGGATCAGGCTGACCAGGAACAGGTGGTTATCGGTGCCACCGGACACGACATCGTAGCCGCGCTTGATAAACACGCTGGCCATGGCCTGGGCGTTGTCGATCACTTGTTGCTGGTAGACCTTGAAGCCAGGCTCCTGGGCTTCCTTGAAGCACACGGCCTTGCCGGCGATGACGTGCATCAGCGGGCCGCCCTGGGCGCCAGGGAACACGGCAGCGTTGAGTTTCTTCTCGATTTCTTCGTTGGACTTGGCCAGGATCAGGCCGCCACGGGGACCGCGCAGGGTCTTGTGGGTGGTGGTGGTGACCACATCGGCGTACGGCAGCGGGTTCGGGTACAGGCCGGCGGCAACCAGGCCGGCAACGTGGGCCATGTCGACGAACAGCAGCGCACCGACCTTGTCGGCGATGGCGCGAAAGCGTGGGAAATCCAGGGTCTTGGAATAGGCAGAGAACCCCGCCACGACCATTTTCGGCTTGTGTTCGACGGCCAGGCGTTCGACTTCGTCGTAGTCGATCAGGCCGGTGTCGGTGTTGATGCCGTACTGCACGGCGTTGTACAGCTTGCCCGAGGACGACACCTTGGCGCCGTGGGTCAGGTGACCGCCATGGGCCAGGCTCATACCGAGGATGGTGTCACCGGCGTTCAGCAGCGCCAGGTACACCGCGCTGTTGGCGGAGGAGCCGGAGTGCGGCTGCACGTTGGCGTAATCGGCACCGAACAGCTGTTTGGCGCGCTCAATGGCCAGGGCCTCTACTTTGTCCACGTGCTCACAGCCACCGTAGTAGCGCTTGCCCGGATAGCCTTCGGCGTATTTGTTGGTGAGGCCGCTGCCTTGGGCTTCCATCACGCGTTTGCTGGTGTAGTTCTCTGACGCGATCAGCTCGATATGATCTTCCTGACGCTGCTCTTCGGCATTCATGGCCGCCAGCAGTGCGTCGTCATATCCCTGGATCTGGTCTTTTTTGCTGAACATCGCGTCTCTCCCAGCCTTTCGTATTGTTGAGGCCCATGCAGGGCCCTTTGATGCGATGGTAGGGCTGGTGCAGACAGGTCAAATGCCTACGGACGCCACGCAAAGGTGCGTTTACGACATGGCAGGAACAACGCGGAAAAAATGTGGGAGGGGGCTTGCCCCCGATAGCGGTGGATCAGCTTGCACATGCCGTGGCTGACACCACCCTATCGGGGGCAAGCCCCCTCCCACACCGCTTAGGCGATGATGTGACGGACGAGTAGCAGCAGCAGGAAATGCAGGGGATAGAGGGCATACGCCCAGCGGCGCATGGCCGGTGGCGAGGTGTTTTGGGTGTGTCGCAACAGGACCAGGCCGAGCAGCGGCGCAAGCAGGCAGGCGCTCAGTCCCATCAGCGCCACCGGCGTGCCGCTATCGAGCAAGATCTGCCATTGATTGGCAGCCACACACAGCAGCCCCGGCAACACGCTGAAATACCATGGCCGACGAAACACCCATAACATCGCCCACGGCAGCAATACACCGAAAAACCCGAACATAAGGTGTGTGGAAAATACAGCGCCGATCATGACGGCAATTACCGCCAATCCCCGATCAAAAAGCGTCTTCTGCTGCCATCCTCGGGCAACCAGTAACCCCAGCGCCAAGGTCGGCAACACATTCAACGTATCGGCATCGTCGATAAACATCCGATAGGGCACTTCGCTGATCACACTGAACAGCAGCAGCCATCCCAGGTAACGCCATTGGCCCGTGACAGGTGCGTTTCTCGCCCGATGCAAATTCGCCGCAATCGCCAGGCAAAACCACGGAAACGCCAAGCGGCCCGGCACATACAGGCCATCCAGGCTCAAACCGACATACCGCAGGTGGTCCAGCACCATGCTCACCAGCGCCAGCCACTTGAGCAGATCCAGAGCGCCATCACGGACGCGTCCGACAGGCATCGTTTCAGTACCGTGCATAATTCCCCAGTGACTTTGCATTTACAGTGCGTGCGCACCCGCGACAATCTTGGTTACAGTGCGCACCAACATCGACCACAGGAATGGGCCATGACCGACAAGAGCCAGCAATTCGCCAGTGACAACTATTCCGGTATCTGCCCGGAAGCCTGGGCCGCCATGGAACAAGCCAACCAGGGTCATCAGCGCGCCTACGGCGATGATGAATGGACCCACCGCGCCGCCGACGGTTTCCGCAATCTGTTCGAAACCGACTGCGAAGTGTTCTTCGCCTTCAACGGCACCGCCGCCAACTCCCTGGCGCTGTCCTCTTTGTGCCAGAGCTACCATAGCGTGATTTGCTCGGAAACCGCCCACGTCGAAACCGACGAATGCGGCGCGCCGGAGTTTTTCTCCAACGGCTCCAAGCTGCTCACCGCCCGCACCGAAAACGGCAAGCTGACCCCGGAATCGATCCGCGAGATCGCCCTCAAGCGCCAGGACATCCACTACCCGAAACCGCGCGTAGTCACCCTGACCCAGGCCACCGAAGTCGGCAGCGTGTACACCCCGGAAGAAATCCGCGCCATCAGCGTGACCTGCAAGGAACTGGGGCTGAACCTGCACATGGACGGCGCACGCTTCTCCAACGCCTGCGCGTTCCTCGGCTGCTCACCGGCGGACCTGACCTGGAAGGCCGGCGTGGATGTGTTGTGTTTTGGCGGCACCAAGAATGGCATGGCGGTGGGTGAAGCCATCTTGTTCTTCAACCACAAGCTCGCCGAAGACTTCGATTACCGCTGCAAACAGGCCGGCCAGCTGGCGTCAAAAATGCGCTTCCTGTCCGCCCCGTGGGTAGGCCTGCTGGAAAACGACGCCTGGCTCAAGCATGCCCGCCACGCCAACCACTGCGCCCAGTTGCTGAGCAGCCTGGTGGCGGATATTCCCGGTGTGGAGCTGATGTTCCCGGTGCAGGCCAACGGCGTGTTCCTGCAACTCTCGGAACCGGCCATCGCGGCGCTGACCGCCAAGGGCTGGCGCTTCTACACCTTCATCGGTAAAGGCGGCGCACGCTTCATGTGTGCGTGGGATACCGAGGAAGAGCGTGTAAGAGAATTGGCGGCGGATATTCGGAAAGTGATGGAGGCCTGAAACGACGGGCCTTTCAGCCTCTTAGCAGAGACTGTTTGTACGTGTTTCTGACAGTATCTATCTACCCCCTGCCTTGGATAGGATCTCTGCACCCCGAACGAACGGACGCGTTCTTTCGGGGCTGACTGCCTGCCGAATAGTCGGCTGGAAATGGAAATCCGATAGAGGGCAATATCATGGAATATCAAAACAACGGCAACACCCTTCAGAGCGACGGCACCGTCAGCACTACCGTCATTGATTGGGATGAGTTCAGGAAATATGCGAAAGTCGGTGACACCATCAAAGAGCCCTCAAGGACGCTGAGGATCTACGATAAAGTCTACGAACTGACAGCATCCGGCCAACATTTCGTGGTTCATATCTACGCGCAGTAACCGTTAACGCCTGAGACCCGCGCCGCAGGCTCATGACCTCCGACGCGGAACCGAAGTCTGCGACCTCATCAGATTAAAACCCGACCTTGGTACTGGCTCGCCAGGGTCGACTTACAGGGCCTTTGGCTTGAGCACTTGCCAGTCGTCGATGGGACCTCGGTTTTCAATAAAGGTACCCCCGCCGAACTTCACCGCCAGTTTGTTTACGGCGTTCAAGGCGGTGGTCACGGCACCTTCCCCCCAGCCTCCCGTGAAGGACACATCATCGCCGGCCAGAATGAAGCCATCGGGACTTCCATCAAACACACCGTTCATAAACTGCGAAAACAGCAGGCGCTGGTATTCGTACTGCCCCGGCAGGTTCATTTTGAAGGCACTCAGGAAAAACGGTTGTTCTTCCCAATTGATTTCGACAAATGGATCGGTCATACCGAACTCCGCCGCAAGGTTCAACTGATGGTGGGCATACACCGAATCCAACAAGGTTGAACATACCGCCACATGGGACGGTAATGGCGCAGCGCGATCACCCAGGAACTTGATGCTGTCGTCGTTCCAGGTGTAAGACAAAAACATCCCGCTGCCTTTGTAGGGGCCTTGACTCGCAGCGTAGTCCAGCAGGTATGTGCCGCGGGTAATTCGGTCCGACAACGTCACACTCATCTTGTATTGACGATCTGCACCGACATCGGTCCAGAAAGGCCGCTGGGTCTGCGCAAATATTTTGGCCGACTGCATGTAATGGGTGTACGTAACTGCCTCCCACTCTTTTATGGACAAGAGGCTATTCATTTGGTCAAAGCGGGCGACGCCATCCATAAAACGGAATTTGTCGAGGACTCGTTTGTGAGGCGTATAAACCACAGCAGCAAAGGTGTATTGACGCTCGCTTCCTCGATTATGATCAAACATCCACACATCAAATTCGCCATCCGGACGCCGTATGATCTGGCGCACTTCCTGGTTGAAAGGCTGAGCAATGACCTGGGCGGTCAGGCCCTGGACGGTAGTGCCCGCGGGCCAATAAGCCATGGGGTCGCCGAGGGCATCCGGAGCACGATTCCACAGTCGGGTAGGCAACTCGCTGGAACCGTCATACATTAGCTTGTGGTTGGTATCCAGCCCGGTATACAGCACCCGCAACACCTCCAGAAAGCAGTTCGGATAGTCGGTGTTCCATCCGCCGGTACCAAAGCCGATCTGGCCGAACAAGTCGATATCCTCACGACTCCAACCCGCCTCTTCCACCATGGCCGCGAAAAAGCTGAGATTGTCCCATCCTTTGTCCAGGATCGCGTTCCACAGGGTCTTGATCTTCGCCAGATCAGGATTGTCCCCGGACATCGCGGTTTCCATTTCAAGGAACTTGATCGGATCCTGCTCCAGGAAAACATCGAACAATTTGCTTTCGATATCTTCATATTCGGGAGGCAAGTTCTTGCCTTCGTAATAGACCTGTCGTTGTTGATAGTCGACCACTGTGCTGGGGGTTGCAGCCGACCCTGGGTTGGGAAAGTCCGCTGAATTGGCGGTCATACCCACTTTATCGAAATAGTGCATCAACGCCTTGCCGGAGACGGGAAAGCGCATAGCGCCCATTTCACAGATAACGCTGTTGGCGGAGTCTTGCGGATCGCCCGCCACATAGGAATAGAAACGCCCGCCAATACGGTCGCTGGCCTCCACCACCACCGGGTGCAAGCCCATGCGCATCGCTTCATAAGCAGCCACCAGTCCGGCCACTCCGGCACCAACAATCAGTACCTGGGTGCCCTGCTGACGTGTAGAAACACCCGCCAACGGTTTTCCATTGCTGACAGCCGAATTGAGGAACTTGGCGTAATGAAAAGGGAAGTCTGGAATAAGCGCAGTGACATCGTTGGTCAACAGGCGCGCCGCACCTTTAGAACGTGAAGGGATAGCAGACATATCAGTCATCCTTGGTGTGTCAAAGGACGTCCGCCTACGGCTTCACTGCGAAGGGCGACTACGACGAGTTCGATCCTAAGCGTAGACGCTTGTAGGAAATGTCTGCATCTAAATTGAAAATAGAAAGCGACTGCGTAAGGCAGGGCTTGCCCCATAAGGTTATGCGCCATCAGTTCAGAAATTCATGAAGTGATTATTTGCAAATGCCGATTCAATAGTTTTTTTAGTTACAAGACTCTGCGTAGTCTCACTCAATAAAAACAGACCGTGATGCCTATGAACACGCCCTCCGACCGATCGGCTGCTCCCACTTCCACCACGCTGAAAATCGAAACCCGCTCCATTGACTACGTGCCGCGCAATGAACGCCACGGTAAGGTCTGGCACCAGGCGCCGTTCTGGTTCACCGGCAACTTCGTTCTGACCACCATGGTCACCGGGTTTACCGGCGCAGCCTTGGGGCTGAGCCTGGTGTATGCCGTCCTGGCGATTGTCATCGGCGTGTGCCTGGGTACATTCGCCATGGCGTTCCACGCCAACCAGGGCCCACGCATGGGCTTGCCGCAGATGATCCAGTCGCGGGCACAGTTCGGTTTACGCGGGGCAATCGTGCCCTTTATCGCGGTGGTCTTCGTGTACATCGGCTTCAACGTGTTCAATGTGATTCTGGCGACGGACGCCATCAATACCGTGCTGCCCGGCAGCCGTGCCCCCTGGTACGCGTTGATGATCATCCTGGCGGTGGTGATTGCCGTGATCGGCCACGACCTCCTGCACACCGTGCAGCGCTGGCTGACCTACGTGATGATCAGTGTCTTCGCCGTACTCACAGTCGCAGCCGTGACGCACCTGCAGGCCGACACGGCAGTGGCCGACGCGCACTTTTCCTGGTCGGCCTTCCTGATCCAACTTTCAGCCGCTGCGGGCTATCAGATCAGTTACGCCGTCTATGTCTCGGATTACTCGCGCTACCTGCCCCATAACACGCCGTCGCGCAGTGTCATCACCTGGACATACCTGGGGGCTGCCGGCTCGGCGCTGTGGCTGATGTCACTGGGGGCGTTTCTCGCCTCGGCGTTGCCCTCACCCGACGCCATCGGCAGCGTGCAGGCAGTAGGCAACCAACTGCTGCCGGGGTTTGGCACCTTTACCGTGCTGATTGCCGTCCCGGCGTTGGTCGGCATCATGGCCGTCAACTGCTATGGCGCGATGCTCACCGGAATCAGTGCCATTGACGGTTTTGTGCCGATCAAGCCCAGGATCAAAAGCAGAATCCTCGGGATCAGCCTGGTGGCCGCGATCATTTTTGTGATCGCCTTGTGCATCCCCGAAAGCTACCTCAGCAGCTTTAACACCTTCGTGCTGTTGATGCTGTATTTCCTGGTGCCCTGGACAGCAGTCAACCTTGCCGACTTCTACGCCGTACGAAAAGGGCGCTACGCCATCAGCGACATTTTCAACCCAGCGGGCATCTATGGCCGTTGGTCGAGCACCGGACTCGTCGCCTATTTCCTCGGCCTGGCGGCAATGGTTCCGTTTATGTCGCTGGGTTTTTATCAAGGGCCGATCAGCTTCATGTTGGGCGGCGCCGACATTGCGTTCGTCGTCGGCCTGCTGGTCTCGGCATTGGTTTACTGCGTGATGAGTCGCCAACTCGACCACGCCGCCGAGTCGCAGGCCATAAAAGCCAGTGAACAAGCGCTGGAAGGAAACGTGTCATGACTCCGTTACGCGTCGTTTGTCACCAACTGGCGCCGCGTATCGGCGATACCGATTACAATCGGGCGCTGACCGAACGTGCGATTCGTCGAGCGGCGAGTCTCAACGCCCAGTTGATCGTCCTGCCGGAGCTGATTCAGAGCGGTTACGTATTTGCCGACCGGGAGGAAGCCTACACCGCCTCCGAGACATGTGACGGTCCAACCCTGGTCCTGTGGAAAAGCCTGGCGCGGGAGCTGGGGATCATCATCGTCGCAGGGTTCTGTGAGCGTCTGAGCGCGGGACAGGTCGCCAACAGTGCCGCACTGGTCGAACCCACGGGGCGGTTGACGGTGTATCGCAAGGCGCACTTGTGGGACCGTGAGAAACTGATCTTCACCGCTGGGGATGCGCCACCTCCGGTGATCGACACTGCCGTCGGGCGGATCGGCATGATGATCTGCTACGACTTGGAACTGCCCGAATGGGTGCGCCTGGCAGCGCTGGCGGACGCCGACCTGCTCTGCGTTCCGGTGAACTGGCCGGATGGCCCGCGCCCCGAGGGTGAACGGCCGGCAGAGATCGTGCGGGTACAGGCCAATGCGGCGGTCAACCGCATGTTCATCGCCGCGTGCGACCGCCATGGCGAGGAACGTGGCGTCAGGTGGGTGGGCGGCTCGGTCATCGTCGACGCCGATGGCTACCCGTTGGCCGGAGCAGCCTCCCACCCAGGGGAACAACCGTTGATGGCTGACCTGCCGTTGGCCGAGGCCAGGAACAAGTCAATCAGCGACCACAACCACGTTCACCAGGATCGTCGGCCCGGGCTGTACTGAGCGTCAGAACTCAATGCGCACATCACCCTTCGGCACACTGCAGCAGGATAGGATGTAGCCCTCGGCTTCGTCCTCCTCGGTGATCCCGCCGTTGTGGTCCATCTCGACCTCGCCCCCCAGCTTCATCACCTTGCATGTGCCGCAAATCCCCATGCCACAGGCTTTCGGGATCAACAGGCCGAGCTTGGCCGCCGCCGCATGCACGGTTTCGCCCGGTGCGACGCGAATGCTCTTGCCCGACGCAATGAATTCCACCTGGTGCAAATCCGCCAGATCGATTTCCGGTGCGTCGGCAGCTTGTTCGGCTTGCTCCACCGCATCGGCACGGGCTTCGGGTGGCGTGGCTCCGAAGGATTCTTCGTGGTAGCGCGCCATGTCGAAACCGGCGACTTCCAGCAGGCGCTTCACCGCGTTCATGTACGGCGTAGGCCCGCAGCAGAACACTTCGCGCTCCAGGAAGTCCGGCACCATCAGCTCGAGCATCTTGTGGTTCAGGTAACCGCGATAACCTGCCCATGGCTCACCCAACCCGTGTTTCTCGCAGATCAGGTGCAGGCTGAAGTTATCGATGCGCGACGCCATGTGCTCCAGCTCGCGGTGGTAAATGATGTCCTTGGGCGAGCGGGCGCTGTGGATAAACGTCATGTCGACATTGGCGTTGGTGTCGTAGAACCAGCGCGCCATGGACATGACCGGGGTGATCCCCACACCACCGCTGAGGTACAACACTTTCGGGCTCGGGTAATCGATGGCATTGAACAGGCCCACCGGCCCGTGCACCGCCAACTCCTGGCCTTCGTGCAGGGTGTCGTGCAGCCAGTTGGAGACCTTGCCGCCCGGCACGCGCTTGATCGTCACCGAGAAGCTGTACGGCACCGACGGCGAGCTGGAAATGGTGTACGAACGCATGATCGGCTGGCCTTCGATTTCCAGCTCCAGGGTGACGAACTGCCCCGGCTTGAAAAAGAACAGGATCGGCTGGTCGGCCATGAAGCAAAAGGTGCGCACGTCCCAGGTTTCCTGGATGACTTTGACGCAACGGACGATGTGCCGACCATTGGCCCAGGTCTGGGTCGTTACCGGATTCAGGAAATTGCTGGACATGTTCTTCTCCACCGCCGAGGTCGGCCTTATGGTGGCGATTCTGCGTAACGCGAGAACCACCCATTTACCTATCTGCGACATTCACATACTTATCGCGACCAGCCCCCATACCACGGGGGTTGCGCGTCGGGATCAGAGTGGGCCATGTCGCTCATGGATAAGGTTCGGCGCATCGGCGGCCCCACACTCGCTCCCAACACAGACGCTTTCTTTACGCCTTGCTGCAAACCTGATTAGCCACTTATCTCGGCCACACAGAATGGCCATGAGGACACACACGATGGACGTCACCGCAACTTTAAGCTTGGGCGATCCGCTGGAACCCGCACGCAAGGCCACCGCGCAGATGCTGCAAGAGCGCGAGCGCACCTTTTCGCTGCCACAGCCGTTCTACTCTGATGAGCGGTTGTTTGATATCGACATGCAGGAGATCTTCCAGAAAGAGTGGTTGATCGCCGGCATGACCTGCGAGATCCCCACCAAGGGCAACTACCTGACCCTGCAAGTGGGCAAAAACCCGATCATCGTGATCCGTGGCGCCGAAGGCGTGGTGCATGCCTTCCACAACGTGTGCCGCCACCGTGGCTCGCGCTTGTGCACCAGCGACAAGGGCAAGGTCGCCAAACTGGTGTGCCATTACCACCAGTGGACCTACGAACTGGACGGGCGCCTGCTGTTCGCCGGTACCGAGATGGGCGCCGACTTCGACATGAAGCAGTACGGCTTGAAGCCGGTGAACGTGAAGACCGCGGGTGGCTACATCTTCATCAGCCTGGCTGAGAACCCGCCGGCCATCGATGACTTCCTGTCGACACTGAACCACTACATGGAACCCTACGACATGGAGAACACCAAGGTGGCGATTCAGACCACCTTGTTCGAAAAGGCCAACTGGAAGCTGGTGCTGGAAAACAACCGCGAGTGCTACCACTGCAACGCTTCGCACCCGGAACTGCTCAAAACCCTGCTGGAATGGGATGACGTCACCGACCCGCGCGCCGACCAGGCGTTCAAGGACCACGTGGCCGCGTCTGCCGCTGCCTGGGATGCCGAGAAGATCCCTTACGCCCACGCGAGCTTCGGCTTGCGTAACCGCATCGTGCGCATGCCGCTGCTCAAGGGCACCGTGTCGATGACCCTGGACGGCAAGCAGGGCTGCGCCAAACTCATGGGTCGCATCAAGAACCCGGACCTGGGCTCGATGCGCATTTTGCACCTGCCGCACTCGTGGAACCACTGCATGGGTGACCACATCATCGTGTTCACCGTGTGGCCGATCAGCGCCCAGGAAACCATGGTCACCACCAAGTGGATCGTGCACAAGGATGCGGTCGAGGGCGTGGATTATGACGTGGAGCGCATGCGCCAGGTGTGGGACGCCACCAACGACCAGGATCGTCGCCTGGCCGAAGAGAACCAGCGCGGGATCAACTCCACCGCCTACCAGCCCGGCCCTTACTCCAAGACCTATGAGTTCGGCGTGGTGAACTTCGTGGATTGGTACAGCGAGCGCATGCTCAGCAACTTGGGTGCCGCCCCGGCGCCGTACCTCAAAGGTGTTGCCGTACACGAATAAAAAGGTGGGGCTTGCCTGCGATGGCGGTATGGGCTGATACAACGCCATCGCAGGCACCTCCCACATTAGCTTTCACCCATGATCAAAATTTGATCAACCCCCTTGCAGACCAATCGCATCCTGCCTTCCAGCCTTTCCCCAACAACTTATCCACAAAGCCACCCACAGCAATTGTGGGCAACTGCGCTATCCCCTAAAAATAAATGAAGAAAATCCGTGACTTATTCGTGCTGCCAGTTTTAACGCACAGCTGATCACTTTCTGACCAATACCGTGAAAGCCATGTAAACCGTGGCTTGTAGCGGTACGCAAACACCTTATCCACAGAAGCACCAACAGACTTTGGGGGCAACTTTGACGATGCTGTGGAAAACCGCTTCAAACCTTCATAAATCGCGGTTTACACGAGTTTTAGTCGAAAAAAATCGTGAATCGATCAGATTTTGACCAATCGAATGAAAGCCTTTATTTATAAGGGCTGCAGCCGGGAGCGAACACGTTATCCACAGAAGCGCCAACAGAGTATGGGGGCAAGTCGGCTGGGAAAAATGCACAGAGACAGGGAAAAACCCAAGTAAAAACCGTCAGTTAGCTTGGTTGTTTTTCGTACAGAGGGCTGCAGGGCTTGATTCACAGGGGCTGTGGACAACCGCGAACAGGTTATCCACAGACGGGTCAACAGGGATTGTGGGTAAGCTCAAGGGACTTCAAGTATGGGGGGGAGCTGGCTTCCCTGCTATAGCCATTGGAATCTACACATCGTTGTAGTGAGCGGGCTTGCCCCGCGCTGGGGGGCGAAGCCGCCCCAAACCAAACGACTTGGTTTTATCTGAAACTCAGCGGCGTATTTATTGGGGCGGCTTCGCCCCCCAGCGCGGGGCAAGCCCGCTCACTACAGGTACAGATACGCCAGCTCCCACAGGGGATCAGCGTACGACGCCTTCCTCAACCAGCAGCTTGAGAATGGCCTCGGCGCCCGCTTCCGGGCTGAGTCCCTTGAGCACTTGCCCACCGCCGCCGCTGGCCTTGGCCGTGGCGGCTTTCATACGATCGGCGCCGCTCTTGGCCTTGATCACCTTGAGCCGCTTGGGGCGAGGCTTGGCCGGTTGCAGCACGGCCCCTGTGTATAACGCGTCCTGCTCGACTTCAACTTCGTGAGCCGCCAGTTCACCGCGCTGCGCCGGGCCGTACGCACTTTGCCGAGACTTGGGCGCGGCGTTATCCACGGTCGCCAGGAACGGCAAACGCACCTTCAACCGGCGCCGCTGGCCGCGTGGCAGGGCTTGCAGCACATGGGCCACGCCCGCTTCGATCGATTCAACCTGCGCCAGCCCGACAATCAGCGGCCAGCCCAACTGCTCGGCCAGCAAGAACGGCAACATGCCCGAGCCTTCACCGGTTTCGGCCTGGCTGCCAGTGAGCACCACCTGGGCACCGGCATCGCGCAAGTACTCACTGAGTACCGGCAACGCATCGCTGCCAGCCGGTTGCTCCAGTACATGTAACTCTGGCAAGCCCATGCCCAGGTAACTGCGCAGTGTCGGTTCGGCGATGTTGCCGGCGTGCAGCACCTGCAACTTATCCCCAGCCATTTGCAGGCCCAGTTCGACGGCGCGCGCGTCCTGCTCAGCACGGCGCGGGCGCCCGGAGGTAGGGTGGGCACCGATGGACACCAGGCTGATTACATTCGTCGTCATGGTCATATCCTTAAGCAGCATCGCGCTTGGCGCCGTTGCGGTAGGTCTCGACCGCCGCGATCAAGGCTTGCAGTATCGCGGCGCTTTCGCCGATGACCGAGAGGTCGGCACGCTTGATCATGTCGCAGCCAGGATCCAGGTTGATCGCCACCACCTTGTCGCAGGCGCCGATGCCCTGCAGGTGCTGGATCGCCCCGGAAATGCCCACGGCCACATACACCCGCGCCGTGACCCAGGTGCCGCTGGCGCCCACCTGACGGTCACGCGCCATGAAGCCATCGTCCACCGCGACGCGGGAGGCGCCTTCGGTGGCACCCAACGCCGCAGCGGTCTGGTGGAACAGCGCCCAGTCCTTCACCCCATTGCCACCGGAGAAAATGAATTCGGCCTCGGCCATGGGAATAGCCCCCGGGTCCACCGCCACCGCGCCGAGGTCCTCGATACGCGGCAAGCTGCGCGCCAGGGCTGTGGATAACTCCACAGGCAACGCTTCGTGACGGGTTTCGCTGACGGGCTCCGCGCACTCTACGGCAGCCAGGATCAGGCGCGGCAGCGGCCGGGCCAAGTCTTCATGGCCAGCACCGGCGCGGCCGATGCACTCGTCGCCCTTGATCTGCCACACCCGCGTGGCCGGGCGCTCCTTGAGGCTCGCGGCAAAACGTCGGCCCAGTTCGCCGCCACCGCTGCGGCTGTCCGGCAGCAACCAATGACGCGGGTTGAACTGGTTATCCACAGCGCGCAAACCTTGAACCCGTTGCTCCGGTGAATAACCGTCGAATTCGTGGCCCTCAAGCACCAGCAGACGGTCGACGCCAGCGGTGGCAAACGTACTTTCCTTGTGCTCGCCAAACACCACCGCCAGCACCGCGCCGTCGCTGCCGGCGAGTTGCCGCGCCAGGCCAAGCAGGTCGCGGTCGTGGCTGCTCAAGCGGCCGCCCACCATGTCCGGCACCACGTTGATGTAGAAGGCAGGCGCAGGCACCTGATGCAGCGGCAACTGCACTTCCACCGCCGCCGTGCGCTTGGCCGCGCCGCCCTGCTGGGCACCGCTGCGGTCGATACGCTTGATGCCGTTGGGGCCGATAAAACCGACGCCGTGTACGTTCTTGCGAATGACACCGTTAGGTCCCATCCAACTGTGTTGTACCGGCTGCATGGCCGCGTGCAGCGGGTGCAAGCGGTTGCGGGCGATCCATTCGGCCCGTGGGTCGCGGCGGATAATGTCGCTCATCAATGCACCTCCGCAGGTTCAAGTTTGGCCGGGGCCTTGGCCGGTGCGGCGTCTTCCAGCAACGCATCAGCCACCAACTCCGCGATATCCTTGATCAATGGGCGCGGCTCGACCACACCTTCCAGCATCGCGGTACATTGCGGGCAACCCACGGCCACCAGCTCGGCGCCGGTTTCGCGGATGTCGTCCATGCGCATGTCCGGGATACGTTGCTTGCCGGGAATGTCAGTAATCGGCGCCCCACCCCCACCGCCGCAGCAGCGAGAACGGAAGCCCGAGCGTTGCATCTCCTTGACCTCGATGCCCAGCGCCCGCAGCACTTGGCGCGGCGCCTCGTATTCGCCGTTGTAGCGGCCCAGGTAGCACGGGTCGTGATAGGTCACGCTGTTGCCCTTGTGCTGGCCCAGGTTCAGCGCGCCCTCGCCGATCAACTCGGCCATGAAGGTACTGTGGTGCTGCACGAGGTAGTTGCCGTTAAAGGCGCCGTACTCGTTCTTCAGCACGTGGAAACTGTGCGGGTCGCACGTGACGATGCGCTTGAAGCTGTACTTGGCCAACGTCTGGATATTGCGCGTGGCCAGCAACTGGAATGTCGCTTCATCGCCCAGACGGCGGGCTACATCTCCGCTGTCGCGTTCTTCCAGGCCGAGCACGGCAAAGTCCACCTTGGCCGCTTTGAGCACTTTGACAAAGGCTCGCAGCGTGCGTTGGTTACGCATGTCGAAGGCGCCATCGCCGACCCAGAACAGCACCTCGGCACTGCCCTTGTCGCTGAGCAACGGCAGGTTCAGATCCGCCGCCCAGTTCAGGCGACCACCCGGTGCGAAACCGCCGGGGTTGTCGGTGGCGATCAAATTCTCGAGGACTTCGGCGCCCTTGTTCGGCGTGGCCCCTTTTTCCAGGGTGAGGTGGCGGCGCATGTCGACGATGGCGTCCACGTGCTCGATCATCATCGGGCACTCTTCCACACAGGCACGGCAGGTGGTGCATGACCACAGGGTCTCGGCGTCCACCAGGCCGTTGACGATGGGCTGGTGCGGGTTGCCGCTGTGTTCGCCGATCGGTTTGCCTGGATAGGGGCTGCCGGCAAATTTGGCATCGGTGCCGCCGGCCAGGCCGACCACCATATCCTGAATGAGTTTTTTCGGGTTCAGCGGCTGGCCGGCGGCGAACGCCGGGCACGCGGCTTCGCACTTGCCGCACTGCACGCAGGCGTCGAAACCGAGCAATTGGTTCCAAGTGAAATCCTTGGGTTTCTCCACGCCCAGCGGCGCGGACTTGTCGCTGAGGTCCAGCGGCTTCAAACCGGTGGAACGGCCACCGCCAAAGCGTTCGGCGCGGCGGTGCCAGGCCAGGTGCAAGGCACCGGCAAAGGCGTGTTTCATCGGGCCGCCCCAAGTCATGCCGAAGAACATCTCGGACACGCCCCACAACACACCGACGCTGAGCAGCGCAGCGAGCAGCCAGCCGCCGAAATCAGCCGGCAGGATTCCAGCCACCGGCAGCGTCACCAGGAAGAAACTCACCGAGAACGCCATGAGGCTTTTCGGCAGGCGCATCCACGGGCCCTTCGACAGGCGCGACGGCGGATTGCGCCGCCGCAGATAGACGAACGTGGCGCCGACAAACATCAGCACCGAGGCCATCAGCAAGGCGTAGCCGAGGATGCGGTTATGCAGGCCGAAACCGTGTACGAGGATCGCCAGCAGCGCCGACAGCACAAACCCCAGCGCGGTCGCGACGTGGGTGTTGGCGATGTATTTGTCGCGGGCGACCACGTGGTGCAGGTCGACCATGTAGCGCTTGGGCATGGCCAGCAGGCCGCCCAGCAGGTCAACCTTGGAAGCGCGGCCACGGCGCCACATGTTCACCCGGCGCAGGGCGCCGAGGACGGCCAGGCCCAACGCGGCAAACAACAGAATAGGCAGCAAGGTGTTCAACATGGTGAAGCTCCCACAGACCACACAGGTCTACTGTGAAACTGGCCTTAATGTGGGAGGGGGCGTGCTCCCGATGGCGGCGAATCAGCCACACATGCATCAACTGACACACTGCCATCGGGAGCAAGCCCCCTCCCACATTTGGACCGAGTCCACATTATTTCGGTGTCGGGTCAGAAATCCTTGCACAAGCGCAGGGCGTCATAGATCGCAGCGTGGGTATTACGCTGCGCCACACAGTCGCCAATGCGGAACAGCAAGTACCCGTCACCCGCCTCGCTCAAGCACGGCTGCGGCTTGATCGCGAACAAGGCTTCGACGTCGATCTGGCCCTTGTTGCGCGAGCCTTCCTTGAGCGCGTAGTAGATGGCTTCATCCGGACGCACGCCGTTTTCAACCACCACCTGGTCGACCACCCGTTCCTCTTTGGCACCGGTGTATTCGTTCTCCAGCACCGCCACCAGCTTGTCGCCCTCGCGGTAGACCTTTTCCAGCATCATGTCGCCAGTCATGATCACTTCCTTGGGGTACATGCTGCGGTAGTAGGTCGGGAACGACGTACCGCCGATGGCCACGCCCGGTTTGATATCGTCGGTGACGATCTCGACCTGGCAGCCTTTGTCCGCGAGGAAATCCGCGACCGACATGCCGGTGAATTCGCAGATGGTGTCGTACACCAACACGTTTTTACCCGGTGCGACCTTGCCGTCGAGCACGTCCCAACTGCTGACGACCAAGCCTTCGGCCGCGCCCCAGTGTTCGTTCTGCTCCACATTCGGGTGCCCGCCCACTGCCAGCACCACCACATCCGGGCGCAGGTCCAGGATGGTGTCGGCGTCGGCCGCCACGCCCAGGCGCAGGTCGACTTTCAAACGTGCCAGCTCCAACTGGAACCAGCGGGTGATCCCGGCAATCTGATCGCGCTGTGGCGCTTTCGAGGCGGTGGTGATCTGCCCGCCGATAAACTCTTTCTTTTCGAGCAGGGTCACGTCGTGGCCACGTTCGGCAGCCACGCGTGCGGCTTCCATCCCGGCCGGGCCGGCACCGACCACCACGACTTTGCGTTTGGGTCCGGTGGACTTCTCGATGATGTGGGGCACGCCCATGTATTCACGGGAAGTCGCAGCGTTCTGGATGCACAGCACATCCAGGCCCTGGTACTGGCGGTCGATGCAATAGTTGGCGCCGACGCACTGCTTGATCTGGTCGATCTGGCCCATCTTGATCTTGGCGATCAGGTGCGGGTCGGCGATGTGTGCACGGGTCATGCCGACCATGTCCACATAGCCGCCTTCCAGAATGCGCGTGGCCTGGTTCGGGTCCTTGATGTTCTGCGCGTGCAGCACCGGGACCTTGACCACTTCCTTGATACCGGCGGCCAGGTGCAGGAACGGCTCCGGTGGATAACTCATGTTGGGGATAACGTTGGCCAGGGTGTTGTGGGTGTCGCAACCCGAGCCCACCACGCCGATGAAATCGAGCATGCCAGTGTCGTCGTAATACTTGGCGATCTGCTTCATGTCCTCGTGGGACAGGCCGTCCGGGTGGAACTCGTCGCCGCACAGGCGCATACCCACGCAGAAGTCGTCACCGACCTCGGCACGCACGGCTTTGAGGACTTCCAGGCCGAACTTCATGCGGCCTTCAAAGCTACCGCCCCACTCGTCGGTACGCTTGTTGACCCGTGGGCTCCAGAACTGGTCGATCATGTGCTGGTGCACGGCCGACAGCTCCACACCGTCCAGGCCACCGGCCTTGGCGCGCTTGGCGGCGCTGGCGTAGTTACCGATCACGCGCCATATTTCCTCGGGCTCGATGGTCTTGCAGGTGGCACGGTGCACCGGCTCACGCACGCCGGACGGCGACATCAGGGTGGGCCAGTTGAAGCCGTCCCAACGCGAGCGACGGCCCATGTGGGTAATCTGGATCATGATCTTGGCGCCATGCTTGTGCATGGCGTCAGCCAGGTTCTGGAAGTGCGGGATGATACGGTCGGTGGACAGGTTGACCGAGCTCCACCACTCCTGCGGACTGTCGATGGCGACCACCGAGGAACCGCCGCAGATCGCCAGGCCGATGCCGCCCTTGGCTTTCTCTTCGTAATACTTCACATAGCGGTCGGTGGTCATGCCGCCGTCGGTGGCATACACCTCGGCGTGAGCGGTGCTGAGCACGCGGTTGCGGATGGTCAGTTTGCCGATCTGGATCGGCGCAAACATTGCTTCGAAAGCCATGGCACGGTCCTCGGCTTACAACGGCTTGACGGTGAACAGGCCGTCATCGTGGCCCTCTTCGGAGCCTCCGTAGACTTGTTCGGCGACGGTGCGGATCTTGCTTCCGCGCGCTTCGAGAATCTGGTCCATCGCGCCGGCAAACCAGCCAGTGAACATGTAGTCCACTTTGCGCCCGACCTTGCCGTACACGTAGACGAACGCCGAGTGTTCGAGCTTGACGCTGGCGGTGCCTTTGTCGAGGTCGATGTCTTGGATCTTGAACAGGCCCCAGCCGCGTTGCGACAGGCGCTTCATGTAATGCTCGAACACCGCGACGCCTTCCAGGCCGTGGCACTCGGCTTCTTTTTCACACCAGTGCCAGGCGGATTTGTAGCCGGCCTTGTAGAGGATCTCGGCATAGGCGTCGGCGCCCAGCACTTCTTCGATGCCGATGTGGTTATTCACGAAAAAATGACGTGGCACGTACAACATCGGCAGGGCGTCGGAAGTCCAGACACCGGTTTCGCTGTCAACTTCGATAGGCAATTGCGGGGCGATCTTGGCCATGGAAACTTAACTCCAGAAAATTCTTGGTAGTGCCCCCGACGCGAACGGCCGGGGGAGAAATGCGGTGGCTTATTCGCCCCAGACGTCCTTGAGCACGTTGACCCAGTTCTCGCCCATGATCTTGCGCACCACGCGCTCAGGATGGCCGCGCTTGAGCAGGGTCTCGGTGAGGTTGGGGAACTCGCCCACGGTGCGGATGCCCAGCGGGTTGATGATCTTGCCGAAGCTGGTCAGGCGGCGTGCGTAGCCCTTGTCATGGGTCAGCATTTCGAAGAAATCCTGGCCATGGCCCTGGGTGAAGTCGGTGCCGATGCCGATCGCGTCTTCACCGACGATGTTCATGGTGTATTCGATGGCTTCGGCGTAGTCGTCGATGGTCGAATCGATGCCCTTGGCCAGGAACGGCGCGAACATGGTCACGCCGACAAAGCCGCCGTGGTCAGCGATGAACTTCAGCTCTTCATCGGATTTATTGCGCGGGTGCTCTTTGAGCCCGGACGGCAGGCAGTGCGAATAGCACACCGGTTTCTTCGATTCGAGGATGACTTCTTCGGACGTCTTGGAGCCCACATGGGACAGGTCGCACATGATGCCGACGCGGTTCATCTCGCCGACCACCTCACGGCCAAAGCCCGACAGGCCGCCATCACGCTCGTAGCAACCGGTGCCGACCAGGTTCTGGGTGTTGTAGCACATCTGCACCACACCGACGCCGAGCTGCTTGAAGATCTCGACGTAGCCGAGCTGGTCTTCGAAGGCATGGGCGTTCTGGAAGCCGAAAATGATGCCGGTCTTGCCCTGTTCCTTGGCTTTGCGGATGTCCGCAGTGGTTTTCACCGGGATCACCAAGTCACTGTTCTCACGGATCAGGGTCTGGCTGGCCACGATATTGTTGATGGTGGCCTGGAACCCTTCCCACACCGACACCGTGCAGTTGGCAGCCGTGAGGCCACCTTTGCGCATGTCTTCGAACAGGTCGCGGTTCCACTTGGCAATAATCAGCCCGTCGATAACGATGCTGTCGGCGTGCAATTCGGCTGGGCTCATCAGGCGTCCCCTTATTGGCGATTCATGCGCCGAATCGTCTGCCGGCGCTTTGGGGCCAGCATATGCCCAGGGGCCGACAGAGCCGGGTGCAAAAACGACAGGGGAATTGCCGAAAGCGTCAATCCACGACAAAGGCTGTTAAGAGAGGTCTGACTGGCGACTGTTCATTGTCTTACGCTTGAGCCAGAATTCCCGCATCACCTGATATGAGACGGCGCAATGAAATCGATTTTCCTGGCTTTGGCACTCATCGCAACCGGCGTTCACGCGGCCGAAGACACCGATAGCACGCCGTGCGACGGCATCGAAAACGACAAGCAAACCCTGGAATGCGCCTCTTACAACAAAACCACCGCTGAGCAACTGCTCAAGGATAACTATCAGGGCCTGCTGGAACGCATGGGTTCGACCTATGGCAGCGACAAGACCAAACTGGCCGACATTACCGCTCGTCTGAAGGATGCGCAGCAGAAGTGGGAGAAATTGCGCGATGCCGATTGCGCCGTGGATACGTTCCCGGCCGTGAACGGCACCAAGGCCTATGCGATTGCGCAGAATGATTGTTTGGCGCGAATGAGTGATGAGCGGTCGGAGTTTTTGGAATCGATTGGGCAGGAGTGACGGCTAGAAGGCTTTCCATATTGAGTTGAAGGCCATTTGCAGATGATCACGCTGAATTTTGTCGATATGGAGGTCCGCGCAATGCTGGCTCCACTTCGACAAGGCCTCCATGGTCTGCTCGATGTAAAGCTCGGGTTCGAGAAAGCTGAAGGGTTCACAGACCTTCCTGATTGCCTGGCGTGATGGCTGGCCCGTACCTGCAAAGGCACAGGTATGTTCATTCCCGCGACCGCTGGTATTGGCAAACGTCAGGTCATAAGCTGGCGCCATCTGCCAGCCAGCCGAGGAGCCGAAGAACGAGAAGTTTTTCGCGTGATCGTCGCGATTGTGAGCCAACGCATTGAAGACCATCAGCCGAGCCATTTTCTGCACATCACCGGCGTTTTGGGTGATGGCGAAGGTCAGGCGCAACAGGTCGCCGTAGTCAAGGCTGGGCATGCGGAAATCGGCATACAGGATCGCCGCGCAGGTCAGCATATGGCGCTTGATGTGACCGGTTCGGTCAAAGCGTCGAGTGTTGAAAAAACGCTCTAGTCCGGTATCCGTCTGTACCTCGAGCAGGCTTGAATCCGAGACTTCGACCCCCGCGTTACGAGCGATCTCGGCGTAGGCTTGTTCGATAGCGCCACTGTCGCGATGCTCGCCCTGACTGCGGAATTTGATCAACCAGTGTTCATAGCCTTCAGGCATCTCACCAAATGAAGAAATGGCCTGCTGCTTGTCGGTCGAGAGCCCAATGACTGCCTTTGGCCGCGCACCACCGGGAGAGCCTCCCGCCAGGCGCAATGACTCGATCACCTCGTGCGTTTCGCCAGACAATACGTTTTGCGAAGCGTGGTAAAGGGACGCCAGATCCAGCTCGCCTTGCTCTGAATCTTTCTCGAGCATCGGCCTATACTCAAGCGCCCCCATGCCCCGATTGCCCATATAGGCCAGCCGGTCCAATGGGCGTATCGCACGCCGTTCAATTCCCAATTTCATGCGAAAGAAACGGTCCATCAGCAACAGCCCCCAGCCATCGGGCAACGAATCGCTGAACGCCCCCGGCAGGCCACCGAAAAGTAACTCGTCAGCTGCCAACTGAGGTGTGGAAGAAAAGTCCATGTACAACGGCGCCAGGTTGAAGCCGTTCGCCAACCAACTCGGATCATACGAAAAATAAATCCCCCTGCCGGGTGCATCCACCAGCTCACCGACGTGTGAGCCTTGCAACATAACGTGCAGTGCGGAGACTGTTTTCATCGACGCCCTCGAAGCCTGGTTTGACTTTTCAATTCCTGGAGACTGATCGGCGGCGGCGCACTGAACAGATTCGCCATTTGCGCCCCTACCCCCAGGCTCATCGCGATCAGCAGTAAGGCATCAAGGGAAACCTTTCCGGTCGTTTCAAAGCGCTTGAGCGTGGACTCGGCCACTCCCGACTGGGCTGCCAAGGCTCGGCGAGAAAGGTTCTTGCTCAGCCGCAGTGCCTTGGCATTTCCAGCGATCTGCAAAGCAATCTCGCCGGGGGCGTAGAGAATATGGGTAAGGGCCATGGTCCGACCTCAAATGAGTGTTAGCAAGTGTAGCACCCGCAGGAAGCCCACATAAAATAATGGACAACCTGCTATCCATTAATATGTTTTTCTTAGCATAAGAGACAACCTGGTATCTCTTATTAAAATATAAATCTGACCTGGATTGCCGCGCCTTTGACCCCCCTCGAAAGGTGCGCGACCATCTGCGTCATCTCACGTCCTTCAAGGCTAAACCATGAAAACCTGCGGCATCGAAATCAAAGGCAGCGAAGCCATCATCGCCGTCGCCTCCCTGGACAACCAGGCGCTGACCCATGTCGCCCTGGCGACCAAGAAAATCGCGCTGGACGACGACGATGAGGCCGCCAACGTCAAAGCCTTCGCCACCCAGGTGAAGGCGTTTGTGCAGGAAAATGCCATCGAGCGCATCGCCATCAAGAAGCGCAGCAAGAAAGGTGAGTTTGCCGGTGGGCCGACCACGTTCAAGATTGAAGGGGTATTTCAGTTGCTGGACGGTGTTGAGGTGACGCTGTTGTCGCCGCAGACCATCAATGCACAGAACAAGAAGCACACCTTTGACTTGCCGGTGACGCTGAACAAATATCAGCATGAGGCGTACAAGGCGGCGTGTTCGGCACTGGTCAAGAAATAAGCCACACCCTATATCAATGTGGGAGCTGGCTTGCCTGCGATGGCGGTGTATCAGCCAGCATCTACAGCGCTGCCCCACCGCTATCGCAGGCAAGCCAGCTCCCACATGTGCTCAGCGTTTGATTCAGTTAAGTGCTCGGCGCCGGTGCTGCAGCCAATCTCCGAAGGATTTGTCCTCCAGGGCATAGCCACCCCGGCTCGACTTCCATACCAGCTCTTTATCACGCAGGGCATCGATACAGGCCTGGATGGTCTGGGTGCCCGGCACTACGTCGCTGCCCATGTCTTCCAACGCCTTGCTGACGGCCGTGATGGTGCTGTCGGTAAACGGCGCGAACGGTTCGTTGTTCTGGGAGCGCTCCACCATCACTTCCAGCACCGCACGCTGGGGAATGGTGAGGGCGTTCCAGGCACTTTCGAATTCGGTCCAAACGCCGGCGCGCAGCAGTTCGGCGCGACTGTGCAGCAGTTGGCCGAGATTGCTCGCCTCCCCCAGTTCCAATGCCACTTCACCAATAATGGTGCGCAACATTTCCGGGCGACGGCCCACCAGCTCGAACGCTTCATCGATGTCGGCCGCATTGAACTGGTTGGTCTTGGCCAGAAGGCCGTTGAGGTACACGGTGTAGGCCTGTGTGAATGCTTTGCCCAACAGTGGAAATGGCGTGATGCTGGACCCGAAGAACGGCTGGCTTTTACCTAATACCAGATGGGCAAGCTTGTCGCGATTGGACCCCGTGAACACCAGGCGCAACCCGCTGCCCTCGCCTTCACGACCTTGGTTGAGCTGGTCCCGGGCGGCCTTGAGGGCAAACATCGCGTTAACACCCGCTTCGGTGGTGAGCGCGTGCTGGGCTTCGTCGATCACCAGCACGACGGTTTTCTCGGCAGCGCTGTGAAGCAGCTCCAGCGCTTGCGTCAGTGTCGCGCCTGCAGGCAATTGCGGCTTGGTGAAATCCCAGGACAAGGTGCGCAGGAAGCTGAGCTTTTCGA
The DNA here is from genome assembly GCF_002859085.1 of Pseudomonas sp. QC2. Taxonomy (NCBI): domain Bacteria; kingdom Pseudomonadati; phylum Pseudomonadota; class Gammaproteobacteria; order Pseudomonadales; family Pseudomonadaceae; genus Pseudomonas; species Pseudomonas sp. QC2. Next base: position 195,671 of record NZ_PKKS01000024.1, on the reverse strand, counting down.
TGCCGATATTTTTGGCCAGTTTGCGGATGCCCTTTTCAAAGGGCACCAGGGCACCGGCAATGGCACTGGAGATCAGGTCGGCGGGATCTTTTTCCTTGTCGGCCCACAGGTCGACATACACCGCCAGCCAACCACGTGCCTGGCATTCAGGAACAAGGTCCTCACGCAAAAAAGTACTTTTGCCCGTGCGACGCGGCGCCGCGAGAAATAGGCCAGAGGTGAAATCCTGAATACCGGCCCCCACCAGGCCATCGGCAATGCTGCTTGCCAGGTCGGGACGGCGGAATACAAAGCCGCTGTTCTTGGACATGCTTTTATACTCAATTATGGAAAGGACTATAAATTATAGTAACGAGTATAATTGACTATAATCAGCCGTCAAACCACCTCCCGTCGCCGATCCTCCCTCGGACACTTGGCAAACCTCGCCCGATAACTCCTAGTGAAATACGACGGCGACTCAAACCCACAGGCAATGCTCACCTCCAGCACGCTCAAATCACTCTGGCGCAGCAACTGTCGGGCTTTTTCAAGGCGCAGGCCGAGGTAGAAGTTGCTCGGTGTGTCGTTCAGATGCAGGCGAAACAGGCGCTCCAATTGCCGCCGAGTGACTTTGATCGCCTCGGCCAAGGCCAATGTGCTCAGCGGCGGCTCGGTGTGTTGCTCCATCTCGCCGATCACTTGCACCAATTTTTTGTTGTTGATGCCGTAGCGCGTGGCGATCTGCATGCGCTGGTGGTCTTTGCGTGGGCGGATACGGCTGAGCACGAATTGTTCGGAAACCTGGATCGCCAGCTCCGAGCCATGAGCCTGGGCGATCAGGTCGAGCATCAGGTCGATGGACGCCGTGCCGCCAGCGCAGGTGATGCGGCGGCGGTCGATTTCGAAGAGTTCCTGGGTCACTGTGAGCTGCGGGTAGGATTCCTTGAACGCGTCGATGGCTTCCCAGTGCAGGGTCAGGCGGTGGCCGTCGAGCAAACCGGCTTCGGCCAGTACACAGGCGCCGGTGTCGATGGCGCCGAGGGTCACGCCGTCATGGTCGAGGCGGCGCAGCCAGTGTTCCAGCGCAGGAGTGGCGAACTGCAGCGGCTCAAAGCCGGCCACCACCAGCAAGGTCGCGCCTTTTTTCAGCGGTTCCAGCGCTGCATCGGCGTTGACCGACATGCCATTGCTCGCAAGCACCGCGCCGCCGTCCGCGCTCAATATGTGCCAGCGGTACAACTCGCCGCGAAAGCGGTTGGCCACTCGCAGCGGTTCCAGCGCAGAGATAAACCCGATGGCCGAAAAACCCGGCATCAGCAGAAAGTAGAAATCCTGGGACATGGTGGCGCTCTCGTAATACGGGCAGCGTGCTCACTGTGATACGCCAGTTCAACGGGCCATTCAAGAGCACAGGTCGCTGCAGTGCAAGAGCGGGTCGCCGCCGTGCGTTTTGTCGCCCCTAAAGCTACGTAACGTGATCCCACGGCGCACAAAGACGCCGGACCCCACAATAACGACCTGCCGAGGGATCCACCATGAACCGACTGATTCGCCGCTGCATGCTCGCACTCAGCGCCAGCGCCATCTTGAGCACCCACGTAATGGCCGCCGATGCGGCGTCCTGCCAGAACGTGCGCATGGGCGTGGTGAACTGGACCGACGTAATCGCCACCAGCGCCATGACCCAAGTGTTGCTCGACGGCCTCGGCTACAAGACCAAACAGACCAGCGCCTCCCAGCAAATCATCTTCGCCGGTATCCGCGACCAGCGCCTGGACCTGTTCCTGGGCTACTGGAACCCGCTGATGACCCAGACCATCACGCCGTTCGTCGACGCCAAGCAAGTCAAGGTGCTGGACAAGCCCAGCCTGGAAGATGCCCGCGCCACCCTCGCCGTGCCGACTTACCTGGCGGACAAAGGCCTGAAAACCTTCGCCGACATCGCCAAGTTCGAGAAAGAGCTGGGCGGCAAGATCTACGGCATCGAGCCAGGCTCGGGCGCCAACACCCAGATCAAGGCGATGATCGCCAAGAACCAGTTCGGCCTGGGCAAGTTCCAGTTGGTCGAGTCCAGTGAAGCCGGCATGCTCGCCGCCGTCGACCGCGCGGTTCGCCGCAAGGAAGCCGTGGTGTTCTTCGGCTGGGCGCCGCACCCGATGAACGTCAACGTCGCCATGACGTACCTCACCGGCAGCGACGACGCCCTGGGCCCGAACGAAGGCATGGCGACCGTGTGGACCGTGACCGCGCCAACCTACGCCGAACAGTGCCCCAACGTGCACAAACTGCTGACCAACCTGACCTTCACCGCCGCCGACGAGAGCCGGATGATGCAGCCGTTGCTGGATCACAAGGACGCCCTCGAGTCCGCCAAACAGTGGCTCAAGGATCACCCGCAGGACCAGGCGCGCTGGCTGGAAGGGGTGACCACCTTCGACGGCAAACCGGCGGCAGCCAACCTGCAATTGACCAGCAAGTAACCCCCTTTCAATCACCGCTTCGCGGTCACTTTCGACCGCGAACGGCATCGCCACACCCTTGAAATCACGCCTGTAAGGAACCGCCTCATGAACCACGACGTCATCATCACCTGCGCACTCACCGGTGCTGGCGACACGACCAGCAGAAGCCCGCACGTGCCGGTCACCCCGAAACAAATCGCCGCCGCCGCCGTGGAAGCCGCCAAGGCCGGTGCCACCGTGGTGCATTGCCACGTGCGCGACCCCGAAACCGGCAAGTTCAGCCGCGACGTTGCCCTGTACCGTGAAGTGATGGAGCGCATCCGTGAGGCCGACATCGACATCATCGTCAACCTCACCGCCGGCATGGGCGGCGACCTGGAGATCGGCGGCGGCGAGCACCCGATGGAATTCGGCCCCAACACCGACCTGGTCGGCCCGCTGACTCGCCTGGCCCATGTGGAAGAGCTGCTGCCGGAAATCTGCACCCTCGACTGCGGCACCCTGAACTTCGGCGATGGCGACACCATTTACGTGTCCACCCCGGCGCAGCTGCGGGCGGGTGCCAAACGCATCCAGGCATTGGGCGTGAAAGCCGAGCTGGAAATATTCGACACCGGCCACCTGTGGTTCGCCAAACAGATGATCAAGGAAGGCCTGCTGGACGACCCGCTGTTCCAATTGTGCCTGGGCATCCCGTGGGGCGCGCCGGCCGACACCACCACCATGAAAGCCATGGTCGACAACCTGCCCGCCGACGCTGTGTGGGCCGGCTTCGGCATCGGCCGCATGCAAATGCCAATGGCCGCACAAGCGGTGTTGCTGGGCGGCAACGTGCGGGTCGGCCTGGAAGACAACCTGTGGCTGGACAAAGGCGTGCTCGCCACTAACGGTCAGTTGGTGGAGCGAGCGAGTGAAATCCTCAGCCGCCTGGGTGCACGGGTCATGACCCCGGCCGAAGGCCGCATCAAGATGGGTTTGACCAAACGCAGCTAATCAAAACGGTGGGAGGGGGCTTGCCCCCTCCCACAAGGGATCACCGAACTCTTTAGGACGTCGCCATGAGCTTTATCACTGAAATCAAAACCTTCGCCGCCCTCGGCAGCGGCGTTATCGGCAGCGGCTGGGTGGCTCGCGCGCTGGCCCACGGCCTGGATGTGGTCGCCTGGGACCCCGCGCCCGGTGCCGAAGCGGCGCTGCGCAAGCGCGTCGCCAACGCTTGGGACGCTCTGGAAAAACAAGGCCTCGCACCGGGCGCATCCCAGGACCGCCTGCGCTTTGTCGCGACCATCGAAGCGTGCGTGAAAGACGCCGACTTCATCCAGGAAAGCGCCCCGGAGCGCCTGGAACTCAAACTGGATCTGCACAGCCAGATCAGCGCCGCAGCCAAGCCGAACGCGTTGATTGGTTCTAGCACTTCGGGCTTGTTGCCAAGCGAGTTCTACGAAGGTTCGACTCACCCCGAGCGCTGCGTGGTCGGGCACCCGTTCAACCCGGTCTACTTGCTGCCGCTGGTGGAAGTGGTGGGCGGCAAGCACACTGCGCCAGAGGCGATCCAGGCGGCGATCAAGGTGTATGAATCACTCGGCATGCGCCCGCTGCATGTGCGCAAGGAAGTGCCCGGCTTTATCGCTGACCGCCTGTTGGAAGCGCTATGGCGCGAGGCGCTGCACTTGGTCAACGATGGCGTGGCCACCACCGGCGAGATCGATGACGCGATCCGCTTTGGCGCGGGCCTGCGCTGGTCGTTCATGGGCACCTTCCTCACCTATACCCTGGCGGGTGGTGATGCCGGCATGCGGCATTTCATGGCGCAGTTCGGTCCGGCGCTGCAGTTGCCGTGGACCTACCTGCCGGCGCCGGAACTGACCGACAAGTTGATTGACGATGTGGTCGACGGCACCAGCGATCAATTGGGCAAGCACAGCATTTCGGCGCTGGAGCGCTATCGTGATGATTGCCTGCTGGCGGTGCTGGAGGCGGTGAAAACCACTAAGGCCAAACACGGCATGAACTTCGCCGAATAACGGAAACCCTGACATGCCCGCACTCACCACCTACACCACCCAGGTCCACCCCGAGTGGGTGGACTACAACGGCCACTTGCGCGACGCGTTCTACCTGCTGATCTTCAGCTACGCCACCGATGCATTGATGGACACCCTGGGCCTGGACAGTGAAAACCGCGAAGCCAGCGGCCACTCGCTGTTCACCCTGGAACTGCACCTGAACTACCTGCACGAAGTGAAACGGGGCGCCGACGTCGAAGTGCATACGCAACTGATCGCGCACGATGCCAAGCGCCTGCACCTCTATCACAGCCTGCATCTTGTGGGTGAAGAACGGGAGCTGGCGGGCAACGAACAGATGCTCTTGCACGTTGACCTCGCCGGCCCGCATTCGGCGCCGTTCACCGAGGCCACGCTGGAAAAACTCGCGGCCATCAGCGCTGAACAGGCTGACCTCGCGCGCCCCGCACTCCTTGGCCGAGTGATAGGGCTGCCACCGTCGCAGGCAAAAAAAGCCCCGATCAAGCCGTGACAGGATCGGGGCAGAGTGCTTTGTGTGGCGTGACATCCCGAGGGTGACCAAACCTTCAAGTTGCTTGCCTGGCGTTCAGTGTGCCTATTACTTCTACCGGTCAATGCCTCGAAAACGACCTGTTCATAGCCATCTGAGGCATTCGTGCAATCTGCCCTTGCCGACCGGTTGAGCGGCTACCAGAATCCCAGTCAGACCCCGCTCCCTTCACCAGGATAAACGTCATGATGCATGCGGATTTGATTGACCAGGATGACCTGCTGGGCCAACTGCGCTCGCTGGGTTTCGACGTGTCCAGCGGCGCCACCGCCGAACAGGCTTGCGAGTGCGCGGTGCGCGGTTTGAACGAAGCACGGGCCAGGGCGCTCAAGGGCATGGTTGAGCAGATGTACAGCGGCAGTGCGACGATTTTGCCGGCAGTGCGGCAGGCGATCGATAAGCAGTTGTTGCCGGCACTGGTGCAGTTCAGGCAGAACTCTGGCGCCTGATAGATTGCTATCGGGGGCAAGCCCCCTCCCACAGGTTGATGTGTGAACACAGTCAAAGGTGGGAGGGGGCTTGCTCCCGATGCAGGCGACTCGGTCTACAGCCGTACGCTGGCAAACGTCGACTCATTACGCGCCTGGCTCAACGCCGACATCGGCCCCGACAACGGTGACAACACCAGCGCCTGCGGAATCGGCATCATCGCCACTTGCTGGGTGGTGTTGGAACCTACACGCTCATCCCGTGGCGGAATGCCGAAGTATTCGCGGTAGCACTTGGAGAAGTGCGGTGTAGAGACAAACCCACACACCGATGCCACTTCGATGATCGACATCGGCGTTTGCTTGAGCAACTGCCGCGCACGGATCAGGCGCAATTTGAGGTAGTAGCGTGACGGCGAACAATGCAGGTATTTCTGGAACAAGCGCTCCAGCTGGCGACGGGACACGGCGACGTACACGGCCAGTTCATCCAGGTCGATCGGCTCTTCCAGGTTGGCTTCCATCAGCGCCACGATTTCCTGCAGCTTGGGCTGGTTGGTGCCGAGCATGTGCTTGAGCGGCACCCGCTGGTGATCCTGTTCGTTGCGAATGCGTTCGTACACAAACATCTCGGAGATGGCGGCCGACAGTTCGCGACCGTGATCGCGGCTGATCAGGTGCAGCATCATATCCAGCGGCGCGGTGCCGCCAGAGCTGGTGAAGCGGTTGCGGTCGAGGGTAAACAGGCGTGTGCTCATTGCCACGCGGGGGAAGGCTTCCTGCATCGACGCCAGGCATTCCCAGTGCACGCTGCAATCAAAACCGTCGAGCAAACCGGCGCAGGCCAGGGCCCAACTGCCTGTGCACACCGCACCCAGGCGACGGGACTGGCGCGCCTGGCTTTGCAGCCACGACACATGTTCACGGGTAACGGTGCGCTGGATACCGACACCGCCGCACACGATCACCGTGTCCAGGGCTGGGGCTTTGTGCATGGAGGCATCGGGGGTGATTTGCAGACCGTCGCTGGCCCACACTTGGTTTCCATCGACGCTCAAGGTCGTCCAGCGGTACAGCTCACGGCCGGACAACTGGTTGGCCATGCGCAGCGGTTCGACTGCGGACGCCAGGGAAATCAGCGTGAAATTGTCCAGCAGCAAAAAGCCGATGGATTGAGGCGCACGGTTCTGGGGTTGAGCCCCTGAGTTGAACGACGTCATCGCAGTATCTCCTCACACAAAGCGGGTGGTGGCCTCAGGCGAGGCTCTTGTTATTGCGCTCAGCCTAAGGAAGGCGACGCTTTGAATTGATAGAGCAAATGCCATGCCTAAAATTGAATGGCCATTCAATAACTCCTGAAAACGACCTGATGACGCGTCTATATAAGCCCGCGCAGGAAGTGCGGGATATGACCTGAAAAGGACGTCAGAGCGAGCCTGCTCAAGCTGTGTGAGCAGTTCGGTAGCACTTGTGGGAAGGCGCTTTGAGGGCGTGGGAAACGTCTGTCACCACACGCACAGGTGACGGGTGGTCGAGAGTAAAATCGTTTGCAAGCTACTTATCTATTTGCGACGCGCCAAAAGGTGGCGCTTTTGGTTTGGGTGTTCACTTTATGCGCAGTCTGCCGACCCTTTGTGGCGAAGGAGCTTGCTCCCGCTGGAGTGCGCAGCGCTCCCAGGATCTTGGGGCCGCTACGCAGCCCAGCGGGAGCAAGCGCCCTCGCCACAAAAGCTGATCAGGTCAACACTCTACTGCGCTGACCGCCAGCCCACCCCGCGATGTCTCTTTGTACTTGTCATGCATATCCGCCCCGGTATCCCGCATGGTGCGGATCACCCGATCCAGGGAAATAAAGTGCTGGCCGTCGCCACGCAAAGCCATCTGCGCCGCATTGATCGCCTTCACCGCTGCAATGGCATTGCGCTCGATGCACGGCACTTGCACCAGCCCACCCACGGGGTCGCAGGTCAGGCCCAGATTGTGCTCCAGGCCGATTTCGGCGGCGTTGCACAGTTGCTCCGGCGTGGCGCCGAGGATCTCCGCCAGCCCGGCGGCGGCCATGGCACAGGCCGAGCCTACCTCCCCTTGGCAGCCGACTTCGGCGCCGGAAATCGAGGCGTTTTTCTTGCACAGGATGCCGACCGCCGCCGCGCCGAGCAGGTAGTCGACCACGTTGGCTTCCGTCACCTCCTCGCTGAATTTCATGAAGTAATGCAGCACCGCTGGAATAATCCCCGCCGCACCGTTGGTGGGTGCCGTGACCATGCGCCCACCGGCCGCGTTTTCCTCGTTCACCGCCAGGGCGAACAGATTGACCCATTCCATCGCGCTCAAGGTCGAGCCGATCACGTTCGGCTTGCCCAATTCCTGCAAACTGCGGTGCAGCTTGGCGGCGCGGCGGCGCACGTTCAGGCCGCCGGGCAGGATGCCTTCGTGCTTGAGGCCCTGCTCCACGCAATCCTGCATGGCGCGCCAGAGCTTCATCAGGCCACTGCGGATTTCTTCTTCCGAGCGCCAGGTTTTTTCGTTGGCCAGCATCAATTCGGCCACGCGCAGGTTGTGGGTCTTACACAGCTGCAACAGCTCCACCGCACTGGAAAAATCATAGGGCAACTCGGTGCGGTCCATATCGGCCACGCCGCTTTGCGCCTGGGCCTCATCCACCACAAAGCCGCCCCCCACCGAATAGTAGGTGTCGCGGTGCAACTCACCGTTATCGTCGTACACCACCAAGGTCATGGCGTTGGGGTGGAAGGGCAGGTTTTCGTCCAGCAGGCGCATGTCACGGGCCCACACGAACGGCACGGGCAAGCGCCCGTCCAGCAGCAGGGTGTCGGTCTCGCGCAGGGTGTGGATCCGCAAGCCGATTTGCGCCGGATCGATCGCGTCCGGCCACTCGCCCATCAGGCCCATGATGGTGGCCGTGTCGCTCCCGTGGCCAATGCCCGTGGCCGACAAGGAACCGTAGAGCTGAACTTCAACGCGCCGAACCTGTTCCAACCATTCACGTTCACGCAGTGCTTGAACGAACAACGCCGCGGCGCGCATGGGGCCGACGGTGTGAGAACTCGAAGGCCCGATGCCGATCTTGAACAGGTCGAAAACGCTGATAGCCATTGCCGTGAAACTCCTCGGTGAGTACGGGCCAGGCACCAAGGAGCTGCTACGCTCAGATCGCCCAGATGGCGGCATCATCAAGCTTTTATCCGCCCTCACGGCGTCTCACACCGACGTAACCATGCTCACCAGCGCCGCCCGTGCGCAATCACCTGTTTTGGCCGTTTTTGGCGGTGCAGATGGGCAAAAACTGCAGTTTTGCCTTGGGAAAAACCTGTAAGCGACGTCACCGACACTGGATGCGACCCTGCCTGTACTGGATACGACGCCCCCTGTAGGCGTCAGATTTTCACTGGTACATGATCAGTCTCGACTCGTTTGCAAGGCACCGTGCCAGAGCTGTTGTCGCACGCACCAACCGCAACACTTATAAAGCGCGGCGAAGGCCGCCAGAAAAAACACAGGAGTCTAGCCCCATGAAAGCTTCACCCTCGTTGTTGTTGGCCGCCATGCTGAGTCTGCCAGTCCTGGCGCACGCTGCAGAACCGGCACAATGTCAGACCGTCAACTTCTCCGATGTCGGCTGGACCGACATCACCGTCACTACCGCGACCACCAGCGAAGTCCTCAAGGGCCTGGGCTACAAGCCGCGCACCACGATGATTTCGGTACCGGTGACCTACAAGTCCCTGGCCGACGGCAAGAACATGGACATTTTCCTCGGCAACTGGATGCCGACCATGGAAAACGACATCAAGCAGTACCGTGATGCCGGCACCGTGGAAACCGTGCGCGCCAACCTGGAGAACGCCAAGTACACCCTCGCGGTCCCGGAAGCGCTGTACAACAAAGGCCTGAAGGACTTCGCCGATATCGCCAAATTCAAGGATGAGCTGGGCGGCAAGATCTACGGCATCGAGCCGGGTAACGACGGCAACCGCACCATCCAGACCCTCATCGACAAAGACGCCTTCGGCCTGAAAACCGCCGGTTTCAAAGTCGTCGAGTCCAGCGAAGCCGGCATGCTCTCCCAGGTTGAACGTGCCACCAAGCGTGACCAGGCCATCGTGTTCCTCGGCTGGGAACCGCACCCGATGAACACCCGCTTCAAGATGAAGTACCTGACCGGGGGTGACGATTCGTTCGGCCCCAACTACGGCCAGGCGACCATCTACACCAACACCCGCAAGGGCTACACCCAGGAATGCAGCAACGTGGGTCAGTTGCTGAAAAACCTGTCGTTCACCCTGAACATGGAAAGCACCCTGATGGGTAACGTCCTGGACGACAAGATGAAGCCCGACGCCGCCGCCAAGGCTTGGCTGAAGAAGAACCCGCAAGTCCTCGACACTTGGCTCGCCGGTGTCACTACCGTTGACGGCAAACCAGGTCTGGAAGCCGTAAAAGCCTACCTCGACAAGTAACGCAGCTGACCCCGGGCCGGTGCGCTGGCCCGGGATGTTTTCCCCTTCGCATGTGGACATTCACTACCATGCTGACTGAACAGAAAATCCCACTAGGCCAGTACATCGCTGCCTTCGTCGAATGGTTGACCCAACACGGCGCCAACTACTTCGACGCAATCGCATCGACACTGGAAACGATGATCCACGGCGTGACGTTTGCGCTGACCTGGTTCAATCCGCTGGCATTGATCGGTCTGATTGCGCTGCTGGCTCACTTTATTCAACGTAAATGGGGACTGACTGTTTTTGTCATCGCCTCCTTCCTGCTGATCCTGAACCTGGGGTACTGGCAGGAAACCATGGAGACCCTGGCGCAAGTGCTGTTCGCCACCCTGGTCTGCGTGGTGATCGGTGTGCCGCTGGGCATTGTTGCCGCGCACAAGCCGATGTTCTACACCCTGATGCGGCCGGTGCTCGATCTGATGCAGACCGTACCGACCTTCGTCTACCTCATCCCTACCCTGACCCTCTTCGGGCTGGGTGTGGTGCCTGGGCTGATTTCCACGGTGGTGTTCGCGATTGCCGCGCCGATCCGCCTGACCTACCTGGGTATCCGCGATGTACCGCAAGAGTTGATGGACGCCGGCAAGGCCTTTGGCTGCTCGCGCCGTCAGTTGCTCTCGCGCATTGAACTGCCCCACGCCATGCCGAGCATCGCCGCCGGCATTACCCAATGCATCATGCTGTCGCTGTCGATGGTGGTAATCGCGGCCCTGGTGGGCGCCGATGGCCTCGGCAAGCCGGTGGTCAACGCACTCAACACCGCCGACATTGCCCTGGGCTTCGAAGCCGGCCTGGCGATCGTGTTGCTGGCCATCATGCTCGACCGCATCTGCAAACAACCCGACGCTAAAGTAGGGGGTGATGCATGAGCATTATCCGATTCGACAATGTCGACGTGATCTTCTCCAAAGACCCACGCGAAGCGCTCAAGCTGCTGGACCAGGGCATGAGCCGTAACGAGATCCTGAAAAAGACCGGGCAGATTGTCGGCGTTGAAAAGGCCAGCCTGGACGTTGAGAAAGGCGAAATCTGCGTGCTGATGGGCCTGTCCGGCTCCGGCAAGTCCAGCCTGCTGCGTTGCATCAACGGCCTCAACACCGTGAGCCGTGGCCAGCTGTTCGTGGAGCATGAAGGGCGCCAGATCGACATCGCGTCCTGCACCCCCGCCGAGCTGAAAATGATGCGCACCAAACGCATCGCCATGGTGTTCCAGAAGTTCGCCCTGATGCCTTGGCTGACCGTGCGCGAGAACATCAGCTTCGGCCTGGAAATGCAGGGTCGTCCGGAGAAAGACCGGCGCAAGCTGGTGGATGAAAAACTCGAGCTGGTGGGCCTGACCCAATGGCGCAACAAGAAGCCGGACGAGCTTTCCGGCGGCATGCAGCAACGCGTCGGCCTGGCCCGCGCCTTGGCGATGGACGCCGACATCCTGCTGATGGACGAACCGTTCTCTGCGCTCGACCCGCTGATCCGCCAGGGCCTGCAGGATGAGCTGCTGGAACTGCAGCGCAAGCTGAGCAAGACCATCGTGTTCGTGAGCCACGACCTCGATGAAGCGCTGAAACTCGGCAGCCGTATCGCGATCATGAAAGACGGCAAGATCATCCAGTACAGCGTGCCGGAAGAGATCGTGCTGAACCCGGCGGACGACTATGTGCGCACCTTCGTCGCCCATACCAACCCGCTGAACGTACTGTGCGGCCGCAGCCTGATGCGCACGCTGGACAACTGCAAACGCGTGAACGGTTCGGTGTGCCTCGACCCGGGCGGCGACTCGTGGTTGGACCTGGCCGAAGGCAATACCATCCAGGGCGCGCGGCAGAATGGCGTGGTGATGAATTTGCAGAACTGGGCGCCGGGGCAACCGGTGGAAGGACTGGGCCGGGTGCCGACGCTGGTGGACTCGAATATCGGCATGCGTGATGCGTTGCAGATTCGGTATCACACCGGGAACAAGTTGGTGTTGCATGACAACAACCAAGTGGTGGGGATTCTGGGGGACAGCGAGCTGTACCATGCCCTGCTAGGCAAAAACCTGGGCTGACAAACACTGCACATCTCAATGTAGAAACTGCGTCAATGTGGGAGGGGGCTTGCCCCCGATTGCGGTGTATCAGTAACAGAAGTACTGACTGACACATTGCTATCGGGAGCAAGCCCCCTCCCACATTTAGTTCTGTTTACACATGTGGACCCGGTGGTGTCAGTGAGGACACCACCCGTCTTCACCTATCAGCTATAGACACGGCCAAGGAGCTGCCGATGGCTTTCAAACTGATCGAGCACATCCCGGGTGATCTGTTCCTGGGTGAAGCCCATCAGGTCGTATTCCTGAGGCCCGTTGTGCAAGTAGACCTCGGCGCGGTAATAACGCGTGCGTTCTTCCTCAGGCACATCGCTCGGCGCCGACGAATAAGCATCCAGGCTCACTTCATAAACGAAGGGGTTGCCCTCTTCCATCTCGATGCGCACACCGATGCAACGCTTGGACTTGCCCAACAGCGTCTGCACTTCCAACCCCTGGTCACGCAACGCGACCGCAGCCTCTTCCAGCGCCGGCGTGACGTGCTTGTCCATAAAGCGCTGCACGGTGCCCTGGCTCGGTTGCAGGTCCAGCGCGGTCAAACGCTCGCTGAAACCACGACGCCCGCGTTCGGCCAATTGCGCCTGCTCCTGTTCGATCGCCACATCCTGGCGCATGGCCTTGTGCAAACCGAACATGAAGAAGATCAGCACCACCGAGAACGGCAGCCCCGCCAGCACCACCATGGTTTGCATGGCCTCGAAGTTGCCAGCAAACAGCAAGCCGATGGTCACCAGGGTGATCACCGCCGACCAGAAGATCCGCAGCCAGTGCGGCGCATCTTCGTCCACATTGCCGCCTTTGCACGAAAGGTTGGCCATCATCACCGCACCGGAATCCGCCGGCGTCAGGAACAGCACAAAGCCCACGAAGATCGACACTCCGATGACGATTTTCGACGCCGGGTAGTGCTCAAGCAGTTGGTAGATGGCCATGGACGGCTGTTCCAGCGCCGTCTTGCCCAGCTCTACCGCACCGTGGTTCAGCACCAGGTCCAGCGCCGAGTTACCGAAGATCGACAACCACGCCAGGGTGAAGCCCAGCGGGATCAGCAGCACGCCGGCCACCAGTTCACGCACGGTGCGGCCACGGGAAATACGCGCGATGAACATGCCCACGAATGGCGCCCAGGAAATCCACCAGGCCCAGTAGAACAGGGTCCACAGGCCCATCCAGCGCTCGGTCTTGTCGGCGTCGCCTTCGTACACGTAGAGGTCGAAGGTTTTCAGGATGATGCCGTTGAGGTAGTCACCGGTGTTCTGCACCAGGCCGTTGAGCAAGTGCAGGGTCGGCCCGAACAGCAGTACGAAGATCAGCAAGCCGCTGAACAGCACGATGTTGAGGTTGGACAGGCGGCGAATACCGTTCTCCACGCCCGACACGGCAGCGATGGTCGCCACGGTGCTCATCACGATGATCACGATCAGCAAGTTGGTGTTGCTGTGCTGCATGCCGAACAGGTTTTCCAACCCGGACGACACTTGCATCGAGCCGATCCCCAGGTTGGTCACCAGGCCGAGCAGGGTCACGAACATGCCGAAGCCATCCACCGCATGGCCGGCCGCGCCTTTCACCCAACGCTCGCCTACCAGCGGGTACAGCGCCGAACGCAGGGCCAGCGGCTGGTTATGGCGGTACGCGAAGTACGCCACGGCCAGGCCGACCAGCGCATAGATCGCCCAGCCGTGCAGGCCCCAGTGCAGGAAGGTCAGTTGCAACGCCTGGCGGGCGGCGCCATTGCTGGCGGCGGCGCCTTCGGGCGGGTTGAAGTAGTGGTCCAGCGGCTCGGAGGCACCGAAGTACAGCAGCGAAATGCCGATGCCCGACGAGAACAACATGCCGGCCCAGGCGCCGTAGCTGAAGTCCGGGGTGTCGTCCTTACTGCCCAGTTTCAACTTGCCGTAGGACGAAAACGCCAGGCCGACCACGAACACCAGGTAGGCGGCGATGACCACCATGTAGTACCAGCCGAAGCTTTTAGACAGCCAGGCCTGGGCGACGCCGAGCATGCGCCCGGCCTCCTGCGGGGCGATGATCAGGATGGCGGTCAACAACAGAATCAGCGCGGTGGAGGTGTAGAACACCCAACCGTTGACCCGCACCTTTTCCGGCGGGGTCTTTATAAGAGAGGCAGAACTCATGGCGCAGATGCTCCAGGCAGTGCGAGAGAGAAACACAAGGCAACGGTTATCCCGGGACATCGATTTTTCGGCAGTCGACGGACGGGTGTTATAAAGACACCCCGAAAATCCCTGAACCCGCCGAAACGGTGGCCAGGCCCTGATACGGCCTGTTTCAAGGGTTTTTGCAGGTGTCAGATGTCACGGCCCACACGTAGGAAATACCTGTAGGCAGCGACCATTTGTCGCAGAGCTTATTCTTTGTTGATTGAACGTTCAATCAAAACAAAATAGACTGGCCACCAAGTCGACGAACGTTCATCGCCCGTCGCAGGCCTAAGGAGAGGTGCTACATGCCCAAGGTCGGTATGCAACCCATACGCCGCCAGCAGTTGATCGAAGCCACCCTGACGGCCATCGATCAGGTCGGGATGGGCGATGCCAGCATTGCGCTGATCGCCCGTTTGGCCGGTGTCTCGAACGGCATCATCAGTCACTACTTCAAGGACAAGAACGGCCTTATTGCAGCGACGATGCGCTATTTGATGAACGCATTGATCGATAACGTCCACGAACGCCGGCTGGCGCTTACGGACGACAGCCCACGGGCACATCTTCAGGTGATCATCGAGGGCAACTTCGACGCCAGCCAGGTCAACGGACCGGCAATGAAAACCTGGCTGGCCTTCTGGGCCACCAGCATGCATCACCCGTCATTGCACAGGTTGCAGCGGATCAACGATCAACGTCTGTATTCCAACCTGTGCTGCCAGTTCCGCCGAGTGCTGCCGCTGCCGCACGCACGCAAAGCAGCCCGAGGCCTGGCGGCCCTGATCGACGGTTTATGGTTGCGCGGCGCCCTGTCGGGAGACGCTTTCGACACGGCGCAGGCGCAACGGATCGCTTACGAATACATGGATTTCCAATTGGCCAAGCAGGTGAGTTAGAGCACTTATAAACGCTCAACCCCTGAACGTCTGCCGCTCAGTGTTGCCACACCCTCATGGCCCACTTTTCGGCGGGTAACGCCAACCACTTATGCACTTGCGAGGACTTTATGGCCCGTTTCGACCTGCAAAAACTCTACATTGACGGCGGCTACAGCGACGCTGGCAGCGATGCCACCTTCGAAGCCATCAACCCGGCTAACGGTGAAGTTCTCGCCCAAGTGCAACGCGCAACGAAAGAAGACGTTGAACGTGCCGTGGTCAGCGCTGAAAAAGGCCAGAAAATCTGGGCCGCCATGACCGCCATGGAGCGTTCGCGCATCCTGCGCCGTGCCGTCGACATCCTGCGCGAGCGCAACGACGAACTGGCCGCCCTGGAAACCCTGGACACCGGTAAAGCCTTCTCCGAAACCCAATACGTCGACGTCGTCACCGGCGCCGATGTCCTGGAATACTACGCAGGCCTGGTACCGGCCATCGAAGGCGAGCAGATCCCACTGCGCGACACGTCTTTCGTCTACACACGCCGCGAGCCGTTGGGCGTGGTCGCCGGTATCGGCGCGTGGAACTACCCGATCCAGATCGCCCTGTGGAAATCCGCACCGGCCCTGGCCGCCGGTAACGCGATGATCTTCAAGCCCAGCGAAGTCACCTCGCTGACCACCCTGAAACTGGCCGAGATCTACACCGAAGCCGGCGTTCCGGCTGGCGTGTTCAACGTGCTGACCGGCAGCGGCCGTGAAGTCGGCACCTGGCTGACCGAGCACCCGCGCATCGAGAAAGTCTCGTTCACCGGCGGCACCGACACCGGCAAGAAAGTCATGGCCAGCGCTTCCAGCTCCTCGCTGAAAGAAGTGACCATGGAACTGGGCGGCAAGTCGCCGCTGATCGTGTTCGAAGACGCCGACCTGGATCGTGCTGCCGACATCGCGATGATGGCCAACTTCTACAGCTCCGGCCAAGTCTGCACCAACGGCACCCGTGTGTTCGTGCCTAAGCACTTGCAGGCGGCTTTCGAAGCCAAGATCGTTGAGCGTGTTGCCCGTATCCGCGTTGGCGACCCGCAAGACGAAAACACCAACTTCGGCCCGCTGGTCAGCTTCGCCCACATGGAAAGCGTGCTGGGCTACATCGCCAAAGGTAAAGAGCAAGGCGCACGCCTGCTGTGCGGCGGCGACCGCCTGACCGACGGCGACTTCGCCAAAGGCGCCTACGTGGCCCCAACGGTGTTCACCGACTGCACCGACGAGATGACCATCGTCCGTGAAGAAATCTTCGGCCCAGTGATGAGCATCCTCACTTACGAGACCGAAGAAGAAGTGATCCGCCGCGCCAACGACACCGACTTCGGCTTGGCTGCCGGCCTGGTAACCAAGGACCTGAACCGCGCCCACCGCGTGATTCATCAGTTGGAAGCGGGCATCTGCTGGATCAACGCCTGGGGCGAGTCCGACGCGAAGATGCCGGTCGGCGGCTACAAGCAATCGGGTGTTGGCCGTGAGAACGGCATCAGCTCGCTGAACAACTTCACCCGCATCAAATCGGTACAGGTTGAGCTGGGCGACTACGCCTCGGTGTTCTAAGACTCGAGATTTGTATCGCCTTTGAGGCCGCCATCGGGGGCAAGCCCCTCCCACCTTTGACTGTGTAAACCCGATCAAATGTGGGAGGGGCTTGCTCCCGATGAGGCCCGACCTGACCACACTTCAAAGAGGGTGCATTTATGTCCCAAGAATACGATTACATCATTGTGGGTGCCGGCTCCGCCGGTAACACCCTGGCGACCCGTCTGACCGAAGACGAAGGCGTCACCGTCCTGCTGCTGGAAGCCGGCGGCCCCGACTACCGTCTCGACTTCCGTACCCAGATGCCCGCTGCCCTGGCCTTCCCGCTGCAGGGCCGCCGCTACAACTGGGCCTACGAGACCGATCCAGAGCCCCACATGGACGGCCGCCGGATGGAATGCGGTCGCGGCAAGGGCCTGGGTGGCTCTTCCCTGATCAACGGCATGTGCTACATCCGTGGCAACGCCATGGACTACGACAACTGGGCAAAACTTCCAGGGCTTGAAAACTGGACGTACCTGGACTGCCTGCCCTATTTCAGAAAAGCTGAAACCCGCGACATCGGCCCGAACGACTACCACGGTGGCGAAGGCCCGGTCAGCGTGACCACGCCAAAAGCCGGCAACAACCCGCTGTTCCACGCCATGGTCGAAGCCGGCGTGCAGGCCGGTTACCCGCGCACCGACGACCTGAACGGCTACCAGCAAGAAGGCTTCGGCCCGATGGACCGTACCGTGACCAAAAATGGCCGTCGCGCCAGCACTGCACGCGGTTACCTCGACACGGCGAAGAAGCGCTCGACCCTGACCATCGTCACCCACGCCCTCACGGACAAAGTGTTGTTCGAAGGCAAGCGTGCCGTTGGCGTGCGTTACCTGATCGGCGCCGCCGAAGAGCGCGTTGAAGCCCGCGCCCGCAAAGAAGTGCTGGTGTGCAGCGGCGCGATCGCCTCGCCGCAACTGCTGCAACGCTCCGGCGTCGGCCCGGCCAAATTGCTGGAAAGTCTCGACATCCCCGTGGTCCACGACCTGCCGGGCGTCGGCGAGAACCTGCAGGACCACCTTGAGCTGTACCTGCAATACGCCTGCACCCAACCGGTGTCGCTGTACCCCTCGCTGCTCTGGTACAACCAGCCGGCGATCGGTGCCGAGTGGCTGTTCAACGGCACCGGCATCGGCGCCAGCAACCAGTTCGAAGCCGGTGGTTTCATCCGCTCGCGTCCGGAATTCGATTGGCCGAACATCCAGTACCACTTCCTGCCGGTGGCGATTAACTACAACGGCAGCAACGGTGTGAAAGAGCACGGTTTCCAGGCGCACATGGGCTCCATGCGTTCACCAAGCCGTGGCCGCGTGCAACTGAAGTCGAAGAACCCACGGGACTACCCGAGCATCCTCTTCAACTACATGGCCACTGAGCAAGACTGGCAAGAATTCCGCGATGGCATCCGCCTGACCCGTGAAATCATGCAGCAGCCGGCGCTGGACCCGTACCGTGGTCGCGAAATCAGCCCTGGTATTGACGTGCAAACCGATGAGCAACTCGACAAGTTCATCCGCGAACACGCCGAAACCGCGTTCCACCCGTCCTGCTCGTGCAAGATGGGCACCGACGAGATGGCGGTTGTCGACGGTGAAGGCCGCGTGCATGGCATGCAGGGTCTGCGTGTGGTCGATGCGTCGATCATGCCGATCATTACCACCGGCAACCTGAACGCGCCGACGATCATGATCGCCGAGAAAATCGCCGACAAGATCCGCGGCCGCCAGCCTCTGCCGCGCAGCACCGCCGACTACTACGTGGCCGGCGATGCGCCAGTGCGTGGCAAGCCGCTGCGTGAAGTGGGCCCTACCGCACAGTAACTGAAACACCTTTGTAGTGAGCGGGCTTGCCCCGCGCTGGAGTGCGAAGCGCTCCCAAGATGTTGGGGCCGCTGCGCAGCCCAGCGCGGGGCAAGCCCGCTCACTACAATGATCCGCTTTCCTTGATCAGCTTCCAGCCCAGGCCTACTCTGTTTGCCTGCCCGCGCTGAGCCGCCCACAAGGAAGGCCCCATGTTCGACCACCACGCCACACTCAAAAAGCACTTCAGTGCCCTGCGCACCCGCGCCGAATTTTTCTCGCTGCGTTATGTACGCGAATCCGGCCACTACCTGGCCGTACGCAAGAACGTCGCCGAACCGCCACACCTGAACCACGACGAGGGCGCCATGCTCACGGTGCGTGTCAACGGGGTGGAAGCCTACGCCGCGACCCACGACATTTCCCTCTCCGGCCTGCAAGCCGCCCTTGAGCGTGCCGAACAGCAAGCCCGGTTGATCAAGCCCCACGCCCTGCTCGACCTGCGCGACCAACACGTCTCCAGTGACGTCGCGGACTACCTGTCACCCGACCTCGACCAACCCTTTCCGTCCCTGAGCGATTGCTACCAACTGCTGGGGAGCGAGTCGGCCGCCGTCCCCCAGGACGAACGCCTGGTGAACTGGGAAGTCAGCCTTGGCCTGACCCACGTCGAGCAGATTTACCTCAACAACGCAGGCGCCGAACTGCGCCAAGCCCAGCGCTTTGTATTCCCCGGCGTCAACGTCACGGCCTATGACGGCAACGACAGCCAGTCGCGCACGCTCGGCGGCAGCAACTTCGGCCAGCAAGGTGGCTTCGACGTGATCAGCCGCTTCGGCCTGATCGGCGCCGCGCCGCGTATCGCCGACGAAGCCCTGCAACTGCTGCTGGCACCCAACACGCCACAGGGCCCGCGCGACCTGCTGCTGATGCCCGACCAGATGATCCTGCAGATCCACGAATCCATCGGCCATCCGCTGGAACTCGACCGCATCCTCGGCGATGAGCGCAATTACGCCGGCACCAGTTTCGTCAAGGCCAGCGACTTCGGCCACCTGCAATATGGCTCAACGCTGCTCAACGTGACCTTCGACCCGGACATCCCCGAACAACTCGCCAGCTACAGCCATGACGACGACGGCACCCGCGCCAGCAAACAGTTCCTGATCCGCGAAGGGCTGCTGCTCAAACCGCTGGGTGGAGCGTTGTCGCAGTTCCGCGCCGGCATGGGTGGCGTCGCCAACAGTCGCGCGTGCAGCTGGAACCGCCCGCCGATCGACCGCATGGCCAACCTGAATATCGAACCCGGCGACCAGAGCCTGGCGCAACTGATCGGCGGCATCGAGCACGGTATCTTGATGTCGACCAACCGCTCCTGGTCCATCGACGACGCGCGCAACAAATTCCAGTTCGGCTGCGAATGGGGCCAACTGATCGAAAACGGCGAACTCAAAGGCGTGGTGAAAAACCCCAACTACCGGGCCATTTCCGCGCAGTTCTGGCGCAAGCTCAGCGCCGTCGGCGACGCCAGCACGTTCAAGGTCCTGGGGACGCCGAACTGCGGCAAGGGCGAACCCAACCAGGTGATCCGCGTGGGCCATGCCTCGCCTGCCTGTGTATTCAGTGATGTCGATGTATTTGGGGGAGATGCCTGATGAACAACTTCAAGGCACTGGTGGATTGGCTCAAGCACGCCATCACCGACGGTGAACGCTTCCATCTGGGCTACGCGGATGAGTCGTCCGAGTTCGTGCGTTTCAACCATGCGCACGTGCGTCAGGCCGGGCAGGTGCAACAGGCCAGCCTCACGCTGAAACTGATCAACGACGGCCGTCACGCCGACCTGGGTATCACCCTGGGCGGCCAACCGGAAGTCGACCGCCAACGCCTCGCCGAGGGCCTGCAACAGTTGCGCGAAACCTTGCCGCTGCTGCCGCAGGACCCGTACCTGCTGCTGAACCATAACGCCTGGCAAAGCCATAACGAACAGGCCCGCCCCCTGCCCGACCTGGCCCTGGTGTTGGAAGACATCAGCCGCGCCGCGCAAGGCGTGGACTTGGTCGGTTTCTACGCCGCCGGGCCGATCAGCCGTGGTTTTGCCAGCTCCGACGGCGCCTTTGGCTGGCATCAGGCGAACAGCTTCAACTTCGACTTCAGCCTGTTCCATGCCAATGGCGAGGCCGTTAAAGCCAGCTACGCCGGTGACCAATGGGACAGTGCCGAATTCGCCCGTCGCTTCCAACTCGCCCGTGAACAGCTGGAATTCCTTGGCCGCCCGCTGCACAAACTGGCACCGGGGCAATACCGCGCCTACCTCGCGCCGGCGGCACTGGAAGAAATCATCAGCATCATCACCTGGGGTGGGTTTTCCGCCCAGGCCATCGCCAGCAAAGGCAGCTCGCTGCAAAAACTGTATGCCGGTGAACAGTCCCTGAGCCCGTTGGTGACGGTGAAAGAGCAGATCAGCGGCTCATTGAGCCAGGCGTTTTCCACCGAAGGCTACCCACGGGGCGATGTCACGCTGATCAGCGCCGGCAAAGCCGACGGCCAATTGGTGAACTCACGCAGCGCCGCCGAATACGGCCTCAGCGCCAACGGCGCCAGCCGTGATGAATCGCCCAGCGCCCTGCAAATAGCGGCGGGCAACCTGGCCCAGGCCGACATCCTCAAACAGTTGGGCACCGGGCTGTACATCAGCAACCTGTGGTACCTGAACTACTCCGACCTCCCGGCGGCGCGTCTTACCGGCATGACACGCTTCGCCACCTTCTGGGTGGAAGACGGCGAGATCAAAGCGCCGGTCAGCACCATGCGCTTTGATGACAGCGTCTACCAACTGCTGGGGTCGCAGTTGGAAGCGCTGACAGCGGATCGGGAACTGCTGCTGTCGGCCAGTACTTACAGCCAGCGCAACACGGCCTCCAACCTGCTGCCGGGCGCCCTGGTCAAACGCCTGACCCTCACCCTTTAAACACAGCAGGTCCCTGTGGGAGGGGGCAAGCCCTCCCACATTGTTCCGTGCTGGGTTCATACACCTTCGCTTTACACTTTCCTACGGTCAATTCTCGTCTGCCCAGTCTGCACGGGGCAGCCTGTTGTCGCCTGCAAAAAACCTCGTTATAACGGTTGGTGGCACCCCGCCACTCCCCCCACGAGAGCACGACCTTGCCCGGGAAGGGCAAGCTGGAGCGTTGACATGAACCATGGAAGTTTTGTCATTGAAAAGCTGTTCAAGCACTACAACGTTCATGTTGAGCAGCTGGGAAACAATCCGCAAAGAAAGACCGTGCTGATGGTCAATGGCGCGCTGTCCACCACACGCTCCTTTGCCCGCACCAGCAAATGCCTGGCCGAGCATTTCAATGTGTTGCTGTTCGACCTGCCGTTCTCCGGCTATTCCCGCGAACACAATACTGACCTGGACCTGGTCACGAAGGACGACGAAGTGCAAATCCTGCGCGCCCTGGTGGAGCGCTTCCAGGTCAACCATCTGGTGTCGGCGTCGTGGGGCGGTATCTCGACCCTGCTGACCCTGGCGCATAACCCGCCCTCCATTGAAAGCTCGGTGGTGATGGCCCTGGCGCCCAACCTCAACCAGGCGATGCTCGACTATGTGGAGCGTGTACGCGTGCTGATCGAAGCGGATGACAAATCCGCCGTCGGCCACTTGCTCAACGAGACCGTGGGCAAATACCTGTCATCCCGGCTCAAGCGCAACAACCATCGGCACCTGTCGACCATGGCCACCACCGAATACCGCCAGGCGCGTTTTCATATCCATCAGGTGCTGGCCTTGGGCGATGGCAACTACCTGCCGGCACTCAAGCAGATTGAAACACCGGTGCACTTTCTCAACGGTGCACTGGACGAATACACCCCGGCCGCCGAGGCAAAGGTGTTCCAGCAATACGTGGGGCGCAGCAGCTTTGCCGTGGCCGAACATACCGGCCACTTGCTCGACTTGGAGTCCCGCGAGGCCGCGCTGGCGGTACACCGGGCGTTGTTGGATTTCCTGGTGGGTGAGCACGCCGCATTGTCGGATTTAGACGAATCGCCAGTGGGAAAAGGAGCGACGGATGGCGCATAATCGCCAACACATAGCCTGCTAACAAAAAGGTTTTCCATGCCGAATCGCGTCCCGCTCGATGCCAAGACCGCCCGCTGGCTCCCCTGGGTGGTCGCGATTGCCTTCTTCATGCAGTCGCTGGACGGGACGATCCTCAACACCGCTTTGCCGGCCATGGCCCGGGACCTCGCGGAAAACCCGCTGCGCATGCAAGGGGTGGTGATCGCGTACATGCTCACCGTCGCCTTGCTGATCCCGGCCTCGGGCTGGATCGCCGACCGCTTCGGCACCAAGAAAATCTTCTTTGGCGCAATCATGCTGTTCAGCATTGGCTCGCTGCTGTGCGCCTTGTCCAGCAGCTTGACCATGCTGGTGGGCGCACGGGTGATCCAAGGGTTGGGCGGCGCGCTGATGCTGCCGGTGGGGCGACTGGTGGTGCTGCGTGCCTACCCCCGCTCCGAGCTGGTGCGCATCATGGGGTTCATTACCATCCCCGGCCTGCTCGGCCCGTTGCTGGGCCCGACGATGGGCGGCTGGATGGTGCAATACCTGACCTGGCACTGGATCTTCCTGATCAACCTGCCGGTGGGCATGGTCGGTTGTTATGCCGTGTGGAAACTGATCCCCGACCTGCGGGGCAGTGAACGCACGCGCTTCGACGGTATCGGTTTTCTGTTGTTTGGCGCGGCGATGGTGCTGATCACCATCGCCATGGAAGGCCTGGGCGAACTGCACCTGCCGCACCTGCGGGTGATGTTGCTGCTGTTCGGTGGCCTGGCGTGCCTGGCGGCGTATTGGCTGCGCGCCGGGCATATCGACAACCCGTTGTTTTCGCCGGTGCTGTTCAAGACGCGCACCTTCGCCGTGGGCATTCTGGGTAACCTGTTCGCGCGCCTGGGCAGCGGCGCGCTGCCGTTCCTGGTGCCGCTGCTGTTGCAGGTCGCGCTGGGTTACTCGCCGTCCGAAGCGGGCATGAGCATGTTGCCCCTGGCAGCGGCGGCGATGTTTGCCAAATCCATCGCCCGCACGCTGATCGAACGCCTCGGCTACCGCATCGTGCTCACCGGCAACACCCTGGCGCTGGGCATCATGCTCGCCAGCATGGGCCTGGTCAGCGAGCACACGCCCTACCCGCTGCTGTTGTGCATGCTGGCGGTACTGGGGGCGATCAACTCCCTGCAATTTACCGCGATGAACACCGTCACCCTGATCGACCTCGATGATGCTCAGGCCAGCAGCGGTAACAGTTTGCTCTCGGTGGTGGCGCAATTGTCGCTGAGCCTCGGGGTGGCGTGCGCCGGTGCACTGCTGGGCGGATTTACCGCCGAAACGGGCAATGACGGGGTAGAAAGCGTGCTTGGCGCGTTCCAGTTAACCTTCCTCACAGTAGGCATCATGGCGATGCTGGCGGCGGCGATCTTCCTGCAACTGTCGCCAAAAGACGGCAAACGTGTGGTCAGCCGTGAGCACGACATTGAGCACTGACAGGCTTCTCGTCTAGAACTTGCAGGGAAATTCCCACGAGACTGGTACACTGCGCGACATTTTGTTTTGCAGAGCCAGTCCCGTGACTACCATCGCCACCGCTTTTAATACTTTGCCCCTGTCCGCCGCCATGCTGGCTAACCTCGACTCGCTGGGTTATGTCGAGATGACGCAGATCCAGGCGCAAAGCTTGCCGGTGATCCTCAAAGGGCTGGACCTGATTGCGCAGGCCAAGACCGGCAGCGGCAAGACCGCTGCGTTCGGCATCGGCCTGTTGAACCCGATCAACCCGCGCTACTTCGGCTGCCAGGCCCTGGTCATGTGCCCGACCCGTGAGCTGGCCGACCAGGTCGCCAAGGAAATCCGTCGCCTGGCCCGCGCCGAAGACAACATCAAGGTGCTGACCCTGTGCGGCGGCGTGTCCCTCGGCCCGCAGATCGCCTCCCTGGAACACGGCGCCCACGTCATCGTCGGCACGCCGGGCCGTATCCAGCAGCACCTGCGCAAGGGTTCGCTGGTGCTGGATGGCCTGAACACGCTGATCCTCGACGAAGCCGACCGCATGCTCGACATGGGCTTCTACGACGCCATCGAAGACATCATCAGCAAGACCCCGCCGCGCCGCCAGACCCTGCTGTTCTCGGCCACCTACCCGGTGAGCATCAAACAGCTGGCCTCGAAGTTCATGCGCGCGCCGCAGCAAGTGAAGGCCGAAGCGTTCCACTCAGATGACCAGATCGAGCAGCGTTTCTATGAGATCTCGCCGGAAGAGCGCATGGAAGCCGTGACCAAGGTCCTGGCGCACTTCCGCCCGGCCTCCTGCGTCGCCTTCTGCTTCACCAAGCAGCAAGTGCAGGAAACCGTGGATCACCTGACCGCCAAGGGTATTTCCGCCGTCGGCCTGCATGGTGACCTGGAACAGCGCGACCGTGACCAGGTACTGGCGATGTTCGCCAACCGCAGCACGTCCGTGCTGGTGGCCACCGACGTCGCCGCCCGTGGCTTGGACATCGACTCGCTGGACATGGTGATCAACGTCGAACTGGCCCGCGATTCGGAAATCCACATCCACCGCGTCGGCCGTACCGGTCGTGCCGGTGAGACCGGGATTGCCATCAGCCTGGTCGCCCCGTCCGAAGCACACCGCGCCCAGGCCATCGAGCAACTGCAGAAGTCGCCGCTGAACTGGGACCAACTGGACAACCTCAAGCCGCAAAGCGGTGGCCCGCTGCTGCCGCAGATGAGCACCTTGTGCATCGCTGCCGGGCGTAAAGACAAGGTTCGTCCGGGCGATATCCTCGGCGCCCTGACCGGTGAAGCCGGTATCCCCGGTGCCCAGGTCGGCAAGATCGCGATCTTTGACTTCCAGGCGTTCGTGGCCGTGGAACGCGGGATCGCCAAGCAGGCGTTGCAGCGCTTGAACGACGGCAAGATCAAAGGCCGGTCGTTGCGCGTGCGGATCCTGTAAATATCTCCGATTCAATGGAGATCTAATGTGGGGGCTGGCTTGCTGTGGTGAGCGGGCTTGCCCCGCGCTGGGTTGCGAAGCAGCCCCAAAAGCTTGGGAGCGCTACGCACTCCAGCGCGGGGCAAGCCCGCTCACCACAACAGCCCCCTCCCACATTTGACTGTATTTCAAATTAGAACGTGTATGAGGACATTGCAGTGCGCTCGACCGAAGTTGTGATCATTGGCGCCGGCGCCGCAGGCTTGATGTGTGCACTGACCGCCGCCGGGCGTGGGCGCAAGGTGATGTTGATCGACCATGCGAACAAGGCCGGCAAGAAGATCCTGATGTCCGGCGGTGGCCGCTGCAATTTCACTAACATGTACACCGAGCCGGCCAATTTCCTTTCGCACAACGAACACTTCTGTAAATCCGCCCTGGCCCGCTACACCCAGTGGGATTTCATCGGGCTGGTGGCCAAGCACGGCGTGCCGTACCACGAGAAGAAGCTCGGCCAGCTGTTCTGCGATAACAAATCCAGCGACATTCTCGGCATGCTGCTCGATGAATGCATTCAGGTCGGTGTGAGCATGCACCTGGACACGTCGGTCCAGGAGATTGCCAAGCTGGACGCCGGTTATCAGTTGCAAACCACCTTGGGTGAACTGCGCTGCGAATCCCTGGTGATCGCCACGGGCGGCCTGTCGATTCCGACCCTGGGCGCCACCGGCTTTGGTTACCAGGTGGCCAAGCAATTCGGCCATGAACTGCTACCGACCCGCGCCGGGCTGGTACCGTTCACCATCACTGACCAGCTCAAGGACCTGTGCGGCGAGCTGTCCGGTACGTCGGTGGATTGCCTGGTGAGCTGCAACGGCCAGAGCTTTCGCGAGAACATTCTGTTTACCCACCGTGGCCTGAGCGGGCCGGCGATCTTGCAGGTCTCCTCGTACTGGGAACCCGGCGACACCGTAGAGATCAACCTGCTGCCCGACCATGACGCTCACACCTGGCTGCAACAGCAACAGGCCGAGCGTCCGAACAGCGAGCTGAAAACCCTGCTGGGCGAGATCTTCACCAAGAAAATGGCCAACCTGCTGGCGGACAGCTGGTTTGTGTCCAAGCCGATGAAGCAGTACACCCACGCTGAAATCGCCGACATCGCGCAGAAACTCGGCAACTGGCAACTGGTGCCGGCGGGCACCGAGGGCTATCGCACCGCCGAGGTGACCCTGGGTGGCGTGGACACGCGGGAAGTGTCGTCCAAGACCATGGAATCGCTGAAAAGCCCGGGGTTGTACTTTATCGGTGAAGTGCTGGATGTGACCGGCCACCTGGGCGGGTTCAACTTCCAGTGGGCGTGGGCGTCGGGCTACGCAGCCGCGCAATACGCCTGACTGAAAGATGCACTCGGTCGAAATGTGGGAGGGGGCTTGCCCCCGATTGCGGTGTATCAGTAACAGATGTACTGACTGACACACTGCTATCGGGGGCAAGCCCCCTCCCACATTTGGTTTAGGGTGTGTCTGGGAGATATTTTGCGAATTGATGTGATCGCCACGCTTGCCGTGGCGTCCTTGATAGCTCAATTTAACGGCATCGTCCCGGAAGACTCCAGCCTTCATGTCATCGACCTCGTTCAAGCAGTCCATGCGGCGCCTGTGGGCGCTGGATAAATTCAGCTACAGCATTCGGGTATTCATCGCCCTCACCGGCAGCATGGCGCTGTGCTGGTACCAAGATGAAATGACGCTGCTGATCCCACTGTTCCTGGGGATTATCGCCAGCGCCCTGGCCGAGACCGATGACAGCTGGCAAGGTCGCCTCAACGCCCTGGCAGTAACGCTGGTGTGTTTCAGCATCGCCGCACTGTCGGTGGAGCTGCTGTTCCCTTATCCCTGGATCTTCGCGATCTCCCTGGCCCTGGCCACCTTCTGCCTGACCATGCTCGGCGCCTTGGGCGAACGCTATGGCGCGATTGCCTCGGCGACGCTGATTCTGTCGGTGTACACCATGATCGGCGTGGACCAGCGCGGTGGCGCGGTCTCCGATTTCTGGCATGAACCGCTGCTGCTGGTGGCCGGTGCCGCCTGGTACGGCGTGCTGTCGGTGCTGTGGCAGGCGCTGTTTTCCAACCAGCCGGTGCAACAGAGCCTGGCGCGGTTGTTTCGCGAATTGGGGCGTTACCTCAAGCTCAAGTCGTCGTTGTTCGAACCGATCCGCCAACTGGATGTGGAAGCGCGGCGCCTGGAACTGGCGCAGCAGAACGGCCGGGTGGTGGCGGCGCTCAACGCGGCGAAGGAAATCATCCTGCACCGCGTAGGCAATGGTCGCCCCGGCTCGAAAGTCAGCCGCTACCTGAAGCTGTATTTCCTCGCCCAGGACATCCACGAACGCGCCAGCTCGTCCCACTACCCCTACAACGCGCTGGCCGAGGCCTTCTTCCACAGCGACGTGCTGTTCCGTTGCCAGCGCCTGTTGCGCCAGCAGGGCAAGGCCTGCCAGGCCCTGGCCGAATCGATTCAATTGCGCCAGCCGTTCATCTATGACGACAGCTTCGCCGAAGCCCTGGGCGACCTGAACGCGTCCCTGGAACACCTGCGCATCCAGAGCAACCCAGCCTGGCGCGGCCTGCTGCGCTCGTTGCGCGCCCTCGCGGCCAACCTGTCCACGCTGGATCGCCTGCTGGGCGACGCCAGCAACCCCGACAGCCTGGCGGACGCCACCGACAGCAACCTGCTGGACCGCGCCCCGCGCAACCTCAAGGAAATGTGGACGCGCCTGCGCACGCAGATGACGCCGACCTCGCTGCTGTTCCGCCATGCGCTGCGCCTGTCGCTGGCGCTGACCGTCGGCTACGGCATGCTGCATGCGATCCACGCCTCCCAAGGCTACTGGATCATCCTCACTACGCTGTTCGTGTGCCAACCGAACTACGGTGCTACCCGGCGCAAGCTCGGCCAGCGGATCATCGGCACCGCCATCGGCCTCACCGTGGCCTGGGCGCTGTTCGACCTGTTCCCGAGCCCCCTGGTGCAGTCGATGTTCGCCATCGCCGCCGGCCTGGTGTTCTTTATCAACCGCACCACCCGCTACACCCTGGCCACCGCCGCCATCACCTTGATGGTGCTGTTCTGCTTCAACCAGGTCGGCGATGGCTATGGGCTGTTCCTGCCACGCCTGTTCGATACCTTGCTCGGCAGCTTGATTGCGGGCCTGGCGGTGTTCCTGTTCCTGCCGGACTGGCAAGGCCGGCGCCTGAACAAAGTGCTGGCCAACACCCTGACCTGCAACAGCATCTACCTGCGCCAGATCATGCAGCAATACGCCGCCGGCAAGAGCGACGACCTGGCCTACCGCCTGGCCCGGCGCAACGCACACAACGCCGATGCGGCGCTGTCCACCACCTTGGCGAACATGTTGATGGAGCCAGGGCACTTCCGGAAGGAGGCGGACGTAGGCTTCCGTTTCCTGGTGCTGTCGCACACATTGCTCAGCTACTTGTCAGGGTTGGGTGCGCATCGGGAAACCCAACTGCCGGCCGAGGTGCGTGAGCACTTGATCGAAGGCGCCGGTAATACCTTGGCGGCGAGCATCGATGACATTGCCAGCGGGCTGGCCAACAAGCAGCCGATTGCGATTCAGAGCGATGCCGAGGAAGCACTGGCGGCGGACCTGGAACAGATGCCGGATGAGATTGATGAAGGGCAACGGTTGGTGCAGACGCAACTGGCGTTGATTTGTCGCCAGTTGGGGCCGTTGCGCACGCTGGCAGCGCATTTGATCAAGGACACCCGCGCAGCTTAGAGCGCTATCGGGAGCAAGCCCCCTCCCACATTCGACTGCCTTCCCAATGGATGTACGCGGTTGAATGTGGGAGCGGGCTTGCTCGCGAAGAGGCCCTCAAGACCACTACATCCCGTGCTGCTTCATCAACCGCGCATAACTGCCATCAGCCTTCATCTTGACAATCTCTCGGTCAAAGGCAGCGACGATCTGCTCATGCTCCGGGTGTTTCAGGCTGACCAGGATATGCAGGCTGTTTTCGCTCAGCGGCTGGGGTAAAAACTCCACCGCATTGCGCACCCGCGCCGATTCACGGGACAGGTAATAGCGCGCCACATATTCATCCTCCAACGTCAGCCGCACCCGCTGCGCCGCGAGCATGCGCACCGCCATGGCGAAGTTATGCACAGGGACTTTCTGTAGCTGAGGGTCCCCGTCGAACGCCGCCGAATAGGCATACCCGCGCACCACGGCGATGGGGTAGTCGTGCAGTTGCGCGAGGTTCTGGAACTCGATGGGATCGTCGCGGCGCTTGATGAAGCGCACGCGGTTGAGCAGGTATTCGCCGGAGAACTGCCCCAGCTGTGTGCGGGCATCGTCATACCAGGCGTTGACCAGCACGTCATAGCGCCCATCGCCCACGCCCATCAGCGCACGGGCCCACGGCACCTGTTCAAAATCACTCGCATAGCCCGCACGGGCCAAGGCGGTGCTAACGATGTCCGTGGCCAGCCCGCCGTTGATCAGGGTGGAATCGGTAAACGGTGGCCAGGCATCCGCTACCAGGCGCAGGCGCTGTGCGAACGCAGGCGTCGCCAGCAACAACACTCCAATCAAAGCAACGGCACGAGAGAATCGCGGCATGCTCAAAATCCTTGACAGGCAGGCGGTGGCCTTAGCCCAGGCGGGGCCCGAGGTTCTAACAGTAGCTCAGATTACACAAAGAAGCCGACGGCAAACGCACTCAATGATGGCAATTTGATTTCACTCACAAAAATAGCTCACTTAGACAGCAGTGACGGCTGCGCTTACTATCCGGAACAGACATTGATAAGAGAACACGCCATGACAGTTGAATGGGTCTGCAAACATCACGATGACCTGGGCAAGGAACAGCTTTACGCCATCCTGCGCCTGCGCAACGAGGTCTTTGTCGTGGAGCAAAAATGCCTTTACCAGGATCTTGACGGGCAGGACTTGTCGGGCGACACCCACCACCTGATGGCCTGGCAGGATGATCAACTCGTGGCGTACCTGCGCCTGCTGGACCCGGAATCCCAGGGCGGCGATGTGGTGATCGGCCGAGTGATTGTGGCGCCCGTGGCGCGCGGCACCGGGCTGGGGCATCGGATGATGGAAGAGACGCTAGAGCGGATTGCCGATATATGGCCGCAGACGCCGATATTCCTCTCAGCCCAGGCGCATTTGCAGGGGTATTACGGGCGGTATGGGTTTGTGGTGGCGGGTGAGGAATACCTTGAGGATGATATTCCCCATATAGGGATGCGCCGCGCCTGAGGGCCTCTTCGCAGGCAAGCCAGCGCCCACATTCGAGAGTATTCACCGATCAAAGGTGGGAGTGGGCTTGCCCGCGATAGCGCCAGTTCACACACCGCCGAACTTCAGGGATACCCCAACACCTGCTTCACCGAAGCCAGATTCGCCTCGATCCACCGCCGATCAATCGCCCCCCAGCTGCGAATCCGATAGTGCCCGGCGTGGTTGCGGGCGCCGTCTTCCTGTTCGAACTCACACACGATATCCAAGTCGGCCAATGCCGCAATCGTATCCTGGGCCGTACGCCGAGGCATGCCCGTGGCGTCGGTCAGCGCCGGGACGCTGCTCGCCTGGCCACTGTCGATCAGGTACGCCACATACAGGCGGCGGTAGAAGCTGCTCTTGGTCTTGCTCACATCCATGGTCGGTCGCCTTGTGCGGTCAGGGTTTGCCCTGCAGGTCGCGATACGTGAGGTAGACCCGCAGGTCGAATTCCACCTGATGGTAGCCCGGCATCATGTACTCACAGAGTTTGTAGAACGCCTTGTTGTGGTCCGACTCCTTGAAGTGCGCCAGTTCGTGGACCACGATCATGCGCAGGAACTCGGGCGCGGCCTCCTTGAACAGCGCCGCAATGCGGATCTCTTTCTTGGATTTAAGATTGCCGCCCTGCACCCGCGAAATCGTAGTGTGCAGGCCGAGGGCGCGGTGGGTCAGGTCCAGGCGGTTATCAAACAGCACTTTGTCGATGGCCGGCGCGTTGCGCAGGTGCTCCTGCTTCAAGGCCAGGGCGTAGGCGTACAGGGCCTTGTCGCTCTGCACCGCGTGGCGCTCGGGGTAACGCTGTTCCAGGTAAGCGCCCAACTGATCCTTGGCGATCATCTGGCGCACTTGCTCTTGGAGGGCTGCAGGATAAGCCTGGAGGTATTTCAGCGCGGTCATGGGGCTCGGCAACAGGGTTCGGAGGGTCGCCAGTGTAACGAATTCAACGCACGCGGGCGCGTGACCAGTCCACCACGTCCTCGGCCACCATCGGCTGCGCCGCCCACGGGCCCTGGATATACGCGCAACCATTGGCCTTGAGCCATTGGGCTTGCTCCGAGGTTTCCACACCTTCGGCGACCACGAGCACATCAAAATGCCCGCACAGCTCGATGATACTGCGCGCCATCACCGCATCCCGTGCCGAGCCCGGCAGGCGGGCGATCAACTGCGGGTCGAGCTTGAGGGTGTCGAAGGCCAGGTCGCGCAGATGTGCCAGGGAACAGTTGCCCGAACCGAAGTCATCCAGGGCAATCCGCACACCGATCTGGCGCAATAACTTCAGCTGCTTGCCGGACTCTTCCAGGTTACTCGTCAGGCTGTCTTCGCTGATTTCCACCTCCAACTGGCGCCCCTGCAACCCATGGCGCTCAAGCACCTGCTGCAGTTGGGCCGCCAGGTTGGGCATATTGAACTGATGGCTGCTCAAGCTCACGCTCAGGACCAGTTCCTGATCGAAGGTGGCTTGCCAGGCCAGGCGCTGGGCGGCGACCTGTTGGTAAATCCAGCTACTCAGCTGGCTGATCAAGCGCGCCTCCTCCAGCAATGGCAAGAACAGCCCTGGCGGCACATCGCCGACACTCGGATGCTGCCAGCGCAACAGCGCTTCGACACCGCGCAAACGCCCGTCCGCCAGGGAAACCTGGGGCTGGTAGACCAGGGTGAAATCCTTGTTTTGAATCGCCGTGCGCACGCTGTCTTCCAGCATCAGGCGCGAACGGGCGCGGCCGTTCATTTCCTGGTCGTAATAGCGATATTGCTGACGGCCCGCACGCTTGGCTTCGTACATGGCGATGTCAGCCGCGCGCAGCAGGCCGTTCAAGTCCGAGCCGCAATCCGGGAACGTGGCGATGCCGATGCTGACGCCGAGCATCACATCCAGGCCCTCCACCTGCTGGCAGATCGACACGCGTTCGATCAGTTTTTCCGCGATCTTCGCCGCTTGCTCGGGGAACTCCAGCTCTAAAAGCGCGGTGAATTCGTCCCCGCCCATGCGCCCCAGAATGTCATAGGAGCGCAGGCAACCCTGTAACTGCTCCGAGACCCAGCGCAATACCCGGTCGCCGGCGTCATGGCCCAGGGAATCATTGACCCGCTTGAAGCCGTCAAGGTCCAGGTAGAGCAATACCAGCGATTGCTCTACCCGCTCGCTGCGCAGCAGGGTGTTCTCCACCGCCTGATAGAAACCACGCCGATTGAGCAGCCCGGTCAGCGGGTCAGTGACGGCCTGGAACTCCAGTTGTTGGTGCAGGTGGCGCACCTCGGACATGTCCAGCACCGTCACCACCATGGCCTTCTGTTCGGCGGGCAACGGTGCACAGGACAAGGCCACCGGCACCTGCTGGCCCCGGCCGGTGCGCAAGATCGCATCATGCAGGCGCCAGGTTTCGCCGTCGCGGTAACCGGCATACATCTGCGACTCCAGCCACGCGGGCACATGGGGTTTCTGCAGGAAGCTCAAGAACTCTTGCCCCTGCAGCTCATCCATCGTGGCATTGAGCAAGCGTGAAATCGCCGGGTTGGCGTACTCGATCACGCCCTCCTCACTCACCACCAGAATGCCCTCGGCGGCGTTGTCCAACACCGACGCATTAAAGGCGCGGGCAGACTCCAAATCATGACTCAGGCGCTGCAAGGCACGGCGATTACGCTGGTGCTCCAGCAACGCCTGGACCTTGGGCTTGAGGATATGCGGGTCGAAGGGTTTGAACAGGTAATCGATGGCACCGCTGGCGTAGCCCTCCAGCACAGCGGCCGGGGATTGCGCATTGGCACTGAGGAAGATGATCGGCGTCATGCGGGTGCGCTGGTTGCCACGCATCAGGCGGGCCACCTCGAAGCCGTCCATGCCGGGCATTTTCACGTCCAATAACACCAGGTCGACGTCATGCTTGAGTAGTAACTCCAGGGCTTCCACACCGGAACCGGCGGTGACCACTTGCCAGTCTTCGCGCTGTAAAAGTGCACGCATGCTGACCAGGTTTTCCGGATAGTCATCGACTACCAGCAAAACCGATCCGCCATCGCCTAGGTGTGGAGCGCAATCCATGCTACGTCTCTTCCTTGAAGGAGCTGCTCCGGTCACTTCTGGTATAAAACCCGGACAAATACTGAGGCCTCACTCTAGCCTCGGTTCCGGAAAATCAGAAGTGACCGCGGTGCCATCATCGCGCCAAAGTTCAGGAAGCCGACTAACGGTCAGGGTCTGGAGGCCACGGCGCATGGGAAACATGGCTTTTTGGCATTCCTTTGGCGCCAATAATTTGCCAGTGATTAATTAACAAGCGCAGGACTACCGCCTATAAAGAACCTGTCTGGCCCAAGGGCCATAGCCTATACCCCTCTGTAAAAAGGCCTACGCCATGATTGATCTTTCCACCTGGAACCTGAGCATTCCGGTCGGCTCCCCGCCCGCCACCATCGAGACCCCAAAGCTGATGAGCGGCTTCAAAGACCAGTATTTCCAGGCCGAAGGCAGCAATGTGCAATTCTGGACCCCCGTCACCGGCACCCGCACCGAAAATGCCGTGTACCCGCGCAGCGAATTGCGCGAGACCTACGCCGATGGGCGCCTGCGCAACTGGACCTACCCGGATGCGGACAACTTCCTGCGCGCCACCCTGACCGTCAATCAGGTGCCCTCTACCGGCAAAATCGTGATTGGGCAGATTCATGCGTACGACAGCCAGAAGCCGCTGATCAAGCTGGAATACCAATTCAAGGAAAAAACCCAGACCGGCAATATCGTCGCCAAGGTGCGCATGCGCCCGGATGACGGCGAAGGGCGGGTGATCACCGTGGCGTCGAATGTGCCGCTGGAGAAGAGCTTCACCTACGTGATCAACCTCAATAAGGCGGGGTTGCTGAGTGTGTACGCCGCGGACGGTGAGTGGAATGAGCGCATTGGTGCGGCGTGGGGCGCCAAGCCGCTGTACTTCAAGGCGGGGGCGTATGTGCAGGACAACAGTGGGGACAGCAAGGAAGGCGCGCGGGTGACGTTTGCCAAGTTGGACATTGATCACGACTGAGCATCGCCTCATCTCGTGTAGGCCTTGTCCTAACACGCCCAGAGATCATTCGCTTTCTTGAACACGCCAACGAACCCTGTGGGAGCCGGGCTTGCCCGCGATGGCGGTGTATCAGCCGAACTATTCGCTGACTGGCACACCGCCATCGCGGGCAAGCCCGGCTCCCACACGGGTTCTGTGTCCTACAGGGCCGTTGCGGCGAATCAGGTCGGCGCTTATAGTTCGCCCCGTCGCCGGCATTGAATGGCGATAGGGTTTCGCAGCCCTACCGAGTTAAAACCACAACCGTCAAAGCAGCCCCGGTATTCTTGCCGATGGCCGTCTTTGTTATGGCGGTTGTGCGTGGGAGACCTTCGGGTCTGCCGGGTCTTAACTCCTCGGTCTGCGAACCCGCGCACAGCTGCCACCCTATTTGTTTCGCAGCAAACGGTGGCCATTCTTCACTTGAGTTAAGGATTTGCCATGAAGAACCAACTACCGCCCCGCCGCTTCTACCCCTGCGCCGAAAACGCTACCGATAACCCCGTCCTATTGATCGACAGCGCCGCCCCATTGCTGGACCTCCACGCCTGCCTGCGAGAACGCCTTAACGCCGCCCTCGAGCATCTCAACCTGATGGCCTG
Source organism: Pseudomonas sp. QC2 (assembly GCF_002859085.1). Lineage (NCBI taxonomy): Bacteria > Pseudomonadati > Pseudomonadota > Gammaproteobacteria > Pseudomonadales > Pseudomonadaceae > Pseudomonas > Pseudomonas sp. QC2. Next base: position 160,166 of record NZ_PKKS01000024.1, on the reverse strand, counting down.
CTCCAGCCTGCCGGACTTCGCCGAGCGTGACCTGAACAATGCGGCCAATACGGCGCGCATTCTGGTGCAGGACGTCAGCGATGTGTTCCGCGTCATCGAACACCGTGGTTTCGATACCCTCAACGCCGCCTGACCCAATCGCAGCCATAAAAAAGCCCGCATCGCTGCGGGCTCCTTTTAAACGTCCCAGGCTCAGTTCACCTTGGCGTTCAACTCACCTTTCAGGTAACGCTGGTACATCGCTTCCAACGAGATCGGCTTGATCTTCGAAGCGTTACCCGCAGTGCCGAACGCTTCGTAGCGTGCGATACACACATCCCGCATCGCAGTCACGGTAGCGCCGAAGAATTTACGCGGGTCGAACTCGCTCGGGTTGGTCGCCATCAAACGGCGCATCGCACCCGTGGACGCCAAACGCAGGTCGGTGTCGATGTTGACCTTGCGCACGCCGTACTTGATGCCTTCGACGATTTCTTCAACCGGTACGCCGTAGGTTTCTTTGATGTCGCCGCCGTACTGGTTGATGATCGCCAGCCACTCTTGCGGGACCGAGGAAGAACCGTGCATCACCAGGTGGGTGTTAGGGATGCGCTTGTGGATTTCCTTGATGCGGTCGATGGCCAGCACGTCGCCGGTAGGCGGCTTGGTGAACTTGTAGGCGCCGTGGCTGGTGCCGATGGCGATGGCCAGGGCGTCAACTTGGGTCTTCTTCACGAAGTCAGCCGCTTCTTCCGGGTCGGTCAGCATCTGGCTGTGATCCAGCACGCCTTCAGCGCCGATGCCGTCTTCTTCGCCGGCCATACCGGTTTCCAGGGAACCCAGGCAGCCCAGCTCACCTTCAACCGATACGCCGCAGGCGTGAGCCATGGCCACGGTTTGTTGGGTGACGCGGACGTTGTATTCGTAGTCGGTCGGGGTCTTGCCGTCTTCGCCGAGGGAGCCGTCCATCATGACCGAGCTGAAGCCCAGTTGGATGGAGCGCTGGCACACGTCAGGGCTGGTGCCGTGGTCCTGGTGCATGCACACCGGGATGTGTGGGAATTCTTCGATCGCAGCAAGGATCAGGTGACGCAGGAAGGGCGCGCCGGCGTATTTGCGCGCACCGGCCGAAGCCTGGACGATCACGGGGGAGTCGGTCTTGTCAGCGGCTTCCATGATGGCGCGCATCTGCTCAAGGTTGTTGACGTTAAAGGCTGGGACGCCGTAGCCGAACTCGGCTGCGTGGTCCAGCATTTGACGCATGCTGATAAGTGCCATTGTGTTGTCTCTCCCGGTCGAGGGTCGTTAATCGTGCAAGCCTGCCGTAGCGGCGGCTGCTATTCAAGTTATTGCGGGTCAGGGTTTGCATGCCTGGCCTGCTGAATCGTTATTGCTGATGAGGCTGACCCAAATTCCAGTCTGGAATCGAATCAATGTGGGAGGGGGCTTGCCCCCGATGGCTGCGGTTCACCCAACGAAGTCGGTGCCTGACACACCGCTATCGGGGGCAAGCCCCCTCCCACATTTGGATCTCATTAATTTCAAGACCCTGGTGTCTCTATTGGGCTTTACAGCCCCGCCCGATCAAATCATCGGTGGCGACCCAGTAAACCAGGCCTTCCTCACCTTTTGTGTGAAACGCCAGCTGATCGTTGGCATACAGCACACCCGAGGCGGCAACCTCCTGCTTGAGGCGATAAACCTGGTCGGAACCGCCGAGGCGTACATCCACCTCGCTACGAGCCTGGTTGGCAAAGCGCCAGTTGACCTCGGCCTTGCTGTCGCAGGTCCAGGTGGTCCATTTATCGGCAGGCTCTGCCTTATTGAACATGTTCATGCTGCTGCAGCCGGCCAACAGGGCCAGGGCTGCCAGGGCGAAAACGCCTTTCATTGCCAATCCTCACAGGGCGACCAGGGGGCCGCCGCTGCTGTCGGTTAGTTGATCAGACCCGTCAAGGGCAACCCTGTTCCTGACCGTTGGGCGCGGAGTCGTATTTCTCCAGCCGTTCGTTGCCGATGCGCTTGTTGATCACCGGCATGGTCTCGGCTTGCCAGTCCGCCTGGTAGCAGCTTTTTTTCTGCTGCGCCGCAGGCTTTCCAGCTTCCGGCTCTGCGTTTGGCGTGCTGCTGCAGCCGGCCAACAGGCCCGCTGCGATCAACAATGCCAACGACTTGATCATGGGAATACTCCTTTTCCGGATCACGCGCCTTAACCTTTGGCCCGGGTTTCCAGCACTTCAACGGCCGGCAGGACTTTGCCTTCGACGAATTCAAGGAATGCGCCGCCACCGGTAGAAATGTAGGAGATCTGGTCAGCAACGCCATATTTATCGATGGCCGCGAGGGTGTCGCCGCCGCCGGCGATGGAGAATGCAGAGCTTTCGGCGATGGCCTTGGCCAGCACTTTGGTGCCGTTGCCGAACTGGTCGAACTCAAACACGCCGACCGGACCGTTCCACAGGATGGTCTGGGAAGCTTTCAGCAGTTCGGCGAAGTTGGCCGCGGTTTGCGGGCCGATATCCAGGATCATGTCGTCGTCAGCCACGTCAGCGATCAGCTTGACGGTGGCTTCGGCGCTTTCGGCAAATTCCTTGGCGACGACCACGTCCACCGGCAGCGGCACGCTGACTTTGGCGGCGATAGCACGAGCGGTGTCGAGCAGGTCCGGCTCGTACAGGGACTTGCCCACCGGGTGACCGGCAGCGGCCAGGAAGGTGTTGGCAATGCCGCCGCCGACGATCAGCTGATTGCAGATCTGGCTGAGGCTGTTGAGCACGTCCAGCTTGGTGGACACCTTGGAGCCAGCGACGATGGCGGCCATCGGTTGCGCGGGAGCGCCCAGGGCCTTGCCCAGTGCATCCAGTTCAGCGGCCAGCAGCGGGCCAGCAGCGGCAACCTTGGCGAACTTGGCCACGCCGTGGGTCGAACCCTCGGCGCGGTGAGCAGTGCCGAACGCGTCCATCACGAACACGTCGCACAGCGCAGCGTATTGCTGGGCCAGTTCGTCGCTGTTCTTTTTCTCGCCTTTGTTGAAGCGCACGTTTTCGAACAGCACGATGTCGCCGGCCTTCACGTCAACGCCACCCAGGTAGTCAGCCACCAGCGGCACGTCGCGGCCCAGGGCTTTGCTGAGGTACTCGGCTACCGGCTTGAGGCTGTTTTCGGCGGAGAACTCACCCTCGGTCGGACGACCCAGGTGGGAGCAGACCATCACGGCCGCGCCTTTTTCCAGGGCCAGCTTGATGGTCGGCAGCGAGGCCAGGATTCGCGCATCGCTGGTGACAACACCGTCCTTGACTGGGACGTTGAGGTCTTCGCGAATCAGTACGCGCTTACCTTGCAGATCGAGGTCGGTCATCTTCAACACGGTCATGGGTGGCAGTTCCTGAATTACTGTTGAGGTTGTTTAGAGGCGATATGCAGATAATGTTCCGCAACGTCGAGCATTCGGTTGGCAAAACCCCATTCGTTGTCGAACCAGGCCAGGATGTTCACCAGCCTCGGGCCGGAAACGCGGGTCTGGCTGGCATCGACAATGGCCGAATGCGGATCATGGTTGAAATCACAACTGGCGTGGGGCAACTCGGTGTAGGCCAGCAAGCCTTTGAGCGGCCCGCTGGTGGCGGCGTCGCGCAGGATCCGGTTGACCTCCGTCGCATCGGTGTCGCTGACGGTTTGCATGGTGATGTCCAGGCAGGACACGTTCACCGTCGGCACCCGTACGGCTTTGGCCTGGATTCGCCCGGCAAGTTCCGGCAACAGTCGCTCGATACCGCGTGCCAGCCCGGTGGACACCGGAATCACTGACTGGAACGCCGAGCGCGTGCGGCGCAGGTCTTCGTGATGGTAGGCGTCGATCACCGGCTGGTCGTTCATCGCCGAGTGAATCGTGGTGATCGACACGTAGTCCAGCCCGATCGCCTGATCCAACAGGCGCAACAATGGCACGCTGCAGTTGGTGGTACACGAGGCGTTGGACACCAGCAGCTCGTTGCCGGTCAGGCAATCCTGGTTGATGCCGTAGACGATGGTGGCGTCGACATCCGCCTCGCTTGCCATCGGCTGGGAAAACAGCACACGCGGTGCGCCAGCGTCGAGGAAACGCTGGCCATCGGCACGGGTGTGATAAGCGCCGGAGCATTCCAACACCAGGTCGACGCCCAGCGCCGCCCAGTCGATGCCCTCGGGGGTGGCACTGCGCAGGACTTTCACGCAGTCGCCATTGATATGCAGACAATCGCCCTCGACCCGCACTTCACCGGGGAACCGGCCGTGTGTGGAGTCAAAGCGTGTCAGGTATTCGATGCTGGCCATGTCGGCCAAATCGTTGATCGCGACAATTTCAAACCCGGCAGCCGCCCCTCGCTCGAACAGAGCACGCAAGACGCAACGACCAATGCGGCCGTAGCCGTTGAGTGCAACTTTGTAGGGACGCGGTTGGGGCATGGGGTTCTCGATCAATGTTAGTTCGGTGTTGAATGTTCTGACGCCATCGCGGGCAAGCCCGCTCCCACATTAGACCGCGATCCAAATGTGGGAGCGGGCTTGCCCGCGATGGCACCAGTACAGACAACGCAGACTGACTTAGTCTTCCAGCAGCTCTTCAGCCTGACCCAGGATATTTTCCAGGGTGAAGCCGAACTCTTCGAACAACGCTGGCGCCGGCGCCGACTCACCGTAGGTGGTCATGCCGATCACGCGGCCTTCCAGGCCCACGTACTTGTACCAGTAGTCGGCATGCGCCGCTTCGATGGCGATACGCGCGCTGACCTGCAACGGCAGCACCGATTGCTTGTAGCCGGCGTCCTGGGCTTCGAACACGCTGGTGCATGGCATGGACACAACACGCACGTTGCGGCCTTGGGCGGTCAGCTTGTCGTAGGCCTGGACGGTCAGGCCCACTTCGGAACCGGTGGAGATCAGGATCAGCTCAGGCTCGCCGATGCAGTCCTTGAGCACGTAGCCGCCACGGCTGATGTCGGCGATCTGTGCGTCGGTACGCACTTGGTGCTGCAGGTTCTGGCGCGAGAAGATCAGCGCCGAAGGGCCGTCCTTGCGTTCGATGGCGTGCTTCCAGGCCACGGCGGATTCGACCGCGTCGGCTGGGCGCCAGCAATCCAGGTTCGGCGTGGTACGCAGGCTGGTCAGTTGCTCGACCGGCTGGTGCGTCGGACCGTCTTCGCCGAGGCCGATGGAGTCGTGGGTGTACACGTGGATGACGCGCTTCTTCATCAGCGCGGCCATGCGTACGGCGTTGCGGGCGTATTCCATGAACATCAGGAAGGTCGCGCCGTAAGGCACCAGGCCACCGTGCAGGGACACGCCGTTCATGATGGCGCTCATGCCGAACTCGCGTACGCCGTAGTACATGTAGTTGCCGCTGGCGTCTTCAGCCGAAACACCCTTGCAGCCTTTCCACAGGGTCAGGTTGGAACCGGCCAGGTCGGCGGAACCGCCGAGGAACTCAGGCAGCAGCGGGCCAAAGGCGTTCAGGGTGTTCTGGCTGGCTTTACGGCTGGCGATGGTCTCGCCCTTGGCCGCGACTTCGGCGATGTAGGCCGAGGCTTTTTCCGAGAAGTCGGCAGGCAGGTCACCGGCCAAGCGGCGTACCAGTTCGTTGGCCAGCGCCGGGAATTCGGCGGAGTAGGCCGCAAAACGCTGGTCCCACTCGGCTTCGGCGGCCAGGCCTTTTTCCTTGGCATCCCACTCGGCATAGATGTCGGCCGGGATTTCGAACGGGCCATGGTTCCACTTCAGTGCTTCACGGGTCAGGGCGATTTCCGCGTCACCCAGCGGGGCGCCGTGGCAGTCTTCTTTGCCCTGCTTGTTCGGCGAACCGAAACCGATGGTGGTCTTGCAGCAGATCAGGGTCGGCTGAGCGCTCTTGCGGGCGGTGTCGATGGCGATCTTGATTTCTTCCGGATCGTGGCCGTCGACGTTGCGGATCACCTGCCAGTTGTAGGCTTCGAAACGCTTAGGGGTGTCATCGGTGAACCAGCCTTCGACTTCGCCGTCGATGGAGATGCCGTTGTCATCGTAGAACGCGATCAGCTTGCCCAGGCCCAGGGTACCGGCCAGGGAAGCGACTTCGTGGGAAATGCCTTCCATCATGCAGCCATCACCCAGGAACACGTAGGTGTGGTGGTCGACGATGTCGTGGCCGGGACGGTTGAACTGCGCGCCCAGGACTTTTTCCGCCAGCGCGAAGCCCACGGCGTTGGCCAGGCCTTGGCCCAGGGGACCGGTGGTGGTCTCGACGCCTGGGGTGTAGCCGAATTCAGGGTGGCCGGGGGTGCGGCTGTGCAGCTGGCGGAAGCTCTTGAGGTCATCGATGGTGACGTCGTAGCCGGTCAGGTGCAGCAGCGAATAAATCAGCATCGAGCCGTGGCCGTTGGACAGCACGAAGCGGTCACGGTCGGCGAACGATGGGTTGCTCGGGTTGTGTTTCAGGTAGTCACGCCAAAGTACCTCGGCGATATCCGCCATGCCCATCGGGGCACCGGGATGGCCGCTGTTGGCTTTTTGCACGGCATCCATGCTGAGGGCACGAATGGCGTTGGCACGCTCACGACGGCTGGGCATCGCTGATCTCCTGGGGTTTGCTGAAAAGAAACGGAAAAAAGGACCGGCATTTTCCCTCAGCCACCGCCTGCGGGCAATGACAGATAGTCACTTGTGGGTGTTTTTCCTGTGCTTTGGGCGGCATTCGCTTGCAGAAACCGTTAACCGGTTCGTCTAAAGGTTATAGCGGCTGCTTATAACCGCCACTTATCGATCAATATCAAAACTTTTTGATATTGGCCTTGCGAGGACTCCCACCCGTCTCTAGACTGCTGGCCTTATGAACCTACCCATGCCCTCCCTGCGTCCTGACGACGGCGATGAACTGGCAGCCTTATGCAAGGCCGCTGGCGACCCGTTGCGTTTGAACGTATTGCGCGCACTGGCCAACGATTCCTTCGGCGTATTGGAACTGGCGCAGATCTTCGCCATCGGCCAATCCGGCATGAGTCATCACTTGAAGGTGCTGGCCCAGGCCGACCTGGTGGCTACCCGCCGCGAAGGCAATGCGATTTTCTACCGTCGCGCCCTGCCCCACACCGAGTTGCTTGGCGGCAAGCTGCACGCCGCGCTGCTCGAAGAGGTGGACAACCTGGGTCTGCCGGGCGATGTGCAGTCGCGCATCGGCCAAGTCCATGGGCAACGCGCCGCCGCGAGCCAGGACTTTTTCGCACGGGTCGCCGAGAAATTTCGCGCCCAACAGGACTTGATCGCCGGTTTGCCGCAATACCGCGACAGCGTACTGGCGCTGCTCGACAAGCTGAGCTTCAGTGAGAAGGCCACCGCGCTGGAGGTCGGCCCAGGCGACGGCGGTTTCTTGCCGGACCTGGCGCGGCGCTTCCAGCAGGTCACCGCGCTGGACAACAGCCCGGCGATGCTCGAACTGGCGCGCCAGCTGTGCGAACGCGAAGCGCTGGGCAATGTCAGCCTGCAGCTGGCGGACGCATTGAATAGCACGGCGTTAAAGGCCGACTGCGTGGTGTTGAATATGGTCTTGCACCATTTCGCCGCCCCCGCCGACGCCCTCAAGCAAATGGCCGGGCTGCTGCACCCCGGCGGTAGCCTGCTGGTGACAGATTTATGCAGCCACAACCAGAATTGGGCCAGGGAGGCCTGCGGTGATCTCTGGTTGGGTTTTGAACAGGACGATCTGGCCCGTTGGGCCACCGCTGCGGGACTCGTTCCCGGGGAAAGCCTCTATGTAGGTTTACGTAATGGTTTCCAGATCCAGGTCCGCCATTTTCAGCGGCCGGCTGGCGACACTCACCATCGGTAAATATCAGGAAAACATCGAGATGAGCGAATACTCCCTTTTCACCTCCGAGTCCGTGTCTGAAGGGCATCCGGACAAAATCGCCGACCAGATTTCTGACGCGGTGCTGGACGCCATCATTGCTGAAGACAAGTTCGCCCGTGTGGCGTGCGAGACTCTGGTGAAAACCGGTGTAGCGATCATCGCTGGCGAAGTGACCACCACCGCCTGGGTCGACCTGGAGCAGATCGTCCGTGACGTGATCACCGACATCGGCTACACCAGCTCCGACGTCGGTTTCGACGGCGCGACCTGCGGCGTGATGAACATCATCGGCAAGCAGTCCCCAGACATCAACCAAGGCGTCGACCGTGCCAAGCCGGAAGACCAGGGCGCCGGCGACCAGGGCCTGATGTTCGGCTACGCCAGCAACGAAACCGACGTGCTGATGCCTGCACCGATCACCTTCTCGCACCAACTGGTGCAACGTCAGGCCGAAGCGCGTAAGTCCGGCCTGCTGCCGTGGTTGCGCCCGGACGCCAAGTCCCAGGTCACCTGCCGTTACGAAGGCGGCAAAGTCGTGGGTATCGACGCCGTTGTATTGTCGACCCAGCACAACCCGGACGTTTCCTACGCCGACCTGCGTGAAGGCGTGATGGAGCTGATCGTCAAGCACGTGCTGCCGGCCGAGCTGCTGAGCAAGGACACCCAGTTCCACATCAACCCGACCGGCCAGTTCATCATCGGTGGCCCGGTAGGCGATTGCGGCCTGACCGGACGCAAGATCATCGTCGACAGCTACGGTGGCATGGCCCGTCACGGCGGTGGCGCGTTCTCGGGTAAAGATCCTTCCAAGGTTGACCGTTCCGCCGCTTACGCCGGTCGTTACGTGGCCAAGAACATCGTCGCCGCCGGCCTGGCCGAGCGTTGCGAGATCCAGGTGTCCTACGCTATCGGTGTGGCCCAGCCTACGTCGATCTCACTGAATACCTTCGGCACCGGCAAGATCAGCGATGACAAGATCGTCAAGCTGGTGCGTGAGATCTTCGACCTGCGCCCTTACGCGATCACCACCATGCTCGACCTGCTGCACCCGATGTACCAGGAAACCGCAGCCTACGGCCACTTCGGTCGTACCCCTGCGCAGAAGACGGTCGGCGACGACACCTTCACCACCTTCACCTGGGAAAAAACCGACCGCGCCAACGACCTGCGGATTGCCGCCGGCCTGTAATCGCTCTCGGTACACAAAAGCCCCGCCGGGTTCGCCCGGCGGGGCTTTTTATTGCGCCGTCATTTGCGCGATGGCCTTCACGTTTTTTGGATCCAAACCTTGCAGGCTCAATGATGGCCCTCTAGAATCCGCGCCCTCTCGGGCCCGTCACCTTATTTGGATATTGCCCTGCGCCAGCCCGGGACTCATCAGCGCGCAGGCAATCGAACATTGAGGTTTTCCATGCGCATCTCCACGCTCGCCCCTGCCGCCCTCCTGCTCAGCCTGTTTGCCCTGCCGGCAAACGCCGCCGACCTGAGCGCACTGAGTGGTGCCCTGAGTTCCCAACTGGGCGGCGGCAACTCCGGCGACTGCCAGAAGCAAGCCAACGACCTGCAAGCCAAGATCGATGCAGCCGAGGCCCAGAAGGACAGCTTGAAAGTGAAAGCCTTCAAAGCGGCGCAGGACCAGATCAACAAAGGTTGTAACAAACTCACTGAGGCCCAGGCCAAAGCCGACGCCAAGCAGCAAACCCAAGAGGCCAAGGCCGATAAGCCCGACGCGGTGAAAGCCCTGGGCGGCCTGTTCAAGTAAATAGAAACACCCCGTAAAGAGCCCCGCACTGCCGGGGCTTTTTTGTGGCCGGGTGGATCATTTAGGCTGGGCACCCTTTCCGAGCAAGGATGCTCATGATGCACTTACTGTTTGCCCTTTTACTCAGCGCCCTACCCTGCTGGGTGTGGGCCCAAGCGTGCTCCGATGAAGCCCGAGCACACGTCAGTACCCTGGCCGAACAGATACGCCAATGGGATGACAGTTACCACCGGCTTGGCCAATCCCCGGTGAGCGACGAACTCTACGACCAGGCGCGCCAGCGCCTGGCTCAGTGGCATCAGTGCTTCCCCGCCCCCACCGCCACACCCAACAACCCACTGGCGAGTTCACGTGGCGCCCAGCCTCACCCCGTTGCGCATACAGGCCTGGAGAAACTGCTGGACGAACACGCAGTCGACGCCTGGCTGGGCACACGAAAGGATGTCTGGATTCAACCCAAGGTGGACGGAGTGGCGGTAACCCTGGTGTATCAACAGGGTCGCCTGCGCCAAGTCATCAGCCGAGGCGATGGTGTCATGGGCCACGACTGGTCTGCCTCCGCGCGCAAAATCCCCGGCATTGTCCAGCAGTTGCCCGACCCCATCGACCTGGTGCTGCAAGGCGAACTCTATTGGCGCCTCGACGACCATGTGCAATCGGCCAGCGGCGGGCTCAATGCCCGCAGCAAGGTGGCCGGGTTGATGAACCGCAAACACTTGGGCGACACCGATGCCGCCGGTATTGGCCTGTTCGTCTGGGCTTGGCCACAAGGGCCGGCAGCCTTTACCGAGCGCCTTTCCACACTGAAACGTTGGGGGTTCACTGACACCCAGCGCTTCAGCCAGCCCATCCGGAACATCAGCGAAGCCGCGCACTGGCGCGCCTATTGGTATGGCCATCCACTGCCGTTCGCCAGCGATGGGGTGGTGTTGCACCAGGCGCAGCACGCCCCTGCCGAGCGTTGGCAGGTCAGTACACCCTACTGGGCGGCCGCCTGGAAGTACCCGACGACCAAGGCCCTGGCGCTGGTGCGCGACGTGCAATTCAAGATCGGCCGTACCGGGCGCATCACACCCATGCTGGAATTGGAACCGGTGCGCTTGGATGACCGGCAGATCAGCCGGGTGAGCGCCGGCTCATTGAAGCGCTGGCAATCGCTGGATATCCGCCCTGGCGACCACGTCTCCATCAGCCTGGCGGGCCAGGTGATCCCTCGGCTGGATGAGGTCATCCTGCGCAGCAGCACAAGGGCGGACTTGCCCGTGCCCAATCCGGGGAAATTCCATGCCTTGAGTTGCTGGCAACTGGACCCCGGTTGCGAGGAGCAGTTGCTGGCGCGCCTTTCCTGGCTGAGCGGCAACCAGGGCCTCGCCTTGCCACACATAGGCCGCGAAACCTGGAGCGTATTGATCCAGGCCGGTCTAATCGCAGGCTTTCTCGATTGGTTAACCCTGGATACGGCAGAGCTTGCTAACATTGATGGCTTCGGTGATCGCACCCGTGCGCGCGTGGTCGACAGCTTCCACAGCGCGCGGCAACGGCCCTTCGCACAATGGCTCAAGGCCTTGGGTGTACCGCCTGCGGCACGTAATAACCTGGAAGGCGACTGGCAGACGCTGGTCGCCAGAGACACCCAGGCCTGGCTGGCCATCGATGGCATCGGCCCGGGCCGCGCAGCGCAACTGAGCGCTTTTTTTCGCGACCCGCACGTACAGGCCTTGGCTGAAACATTACGCGTGGCGGGGATAGACGGTTTTTGAACCCGCTGTCCGCGCCATCAGATTGCGACTTTGGAGCCCCACATGAAATTTCTAGCCCCCTTTGCCTTGCTGACCGTCGCAAGCTTCATGGCCACGCCGCTGATGGCCGCCGAAGAAGCCCCTCAGCTCACCGGCTGCGCGGCCAAGCGCCAAGCCATCAGCACCCAGATCGAACAAGCCAAGGTCCACGGCAACAGCGAACAACAAGCCGGCCTGGAAAAAGCCCTGAGCGAAGTCACTGCCAACTGCACCGACGCCTCCCTGAGGAAAGAGCGGGAAAACAAGGTGCTCGACGCCAAGCATGAAGTCAGCCGCCGTCAGGCCGACCTCGACAAGGCCATGAAAAAAGGCGACGCGGACAAGATCAACAAGCGTAAGGACAAACTCGCCGAGTCCCGCAAGGAACTGCAGGACGCCGTGGAAGAACTCGACCAGTAAAACCAGTCAGTGGTCCCGGAACTGTTTATGGCAGGCGCTGCAGGCATCTTCGACTTTCTGCACCGCAGGCCCCAGGTTGCTGGCCTTGTAAGGCTGCACTTGGCTGGCGGTCACCAATTCACCGGTGGCCGCTTCAAGGTTGCGGGCCAGTTGCTGGAATTGCGCCTGTTTCTGCCAGACATCGTCCTTTGCGCTGGTGTGATCCTCTTCACGCACGCTCGGAAAATGTTTCCATGGTTCATGGGACAACGCGTCCAGCTTGACCGCGCCGTCGGCGAATTTCGCGCCGTCGAACGGGATGCGTCCGCGCAGCATGCCGCCCAGGTCTTCGCCGGTCTTGAGCATCTGCTTGAAGATCGCCTTGCGCTGGCCCAGCGGCGAATTCGGATCAACGCCGCCACAGGCGGACAACGTCAGGCAGGCCAGCAGTACAACGGTCAGTCGTTTAAAAGTCATGGTGGCTTCGAGGTCACGGAAAACGGCGGCCAGTATCCTCGCCCCGCCCGCAAAGACCAATAGCCCTATTATTAATAAGGGTTGCCCAACAGCGCTGCTACGCGGGCAATCGCTTCAGGAAGTGTTTGTATGAATGTCAGCTTGAAACCCTGGAGCCGCCGCCTGGCGTGGGCTCTGCCGATGATCGCACTGCTGGCCGGCTGCGACGCGGGCAAAGAAACAGCCAAAGATGAAACTTCCAAACCCCACGCCGTCGCCACCTATGTGAGCGCACCGTGGGAAGCCTTGCCGACGGTGTCCGACAGCGATCTGCTGGCCGGTTTTGAATCCTGGCGCAGCGCCTGCCAACGGCTCAAGGCCGACCCGGTGTGGGGCGCGACCTGTGCGGCAGCCGCCACAGTGCCGAACAATGCCGTGGCGGTGCGCGGATTCCTCAAGGAGCGCCTGGATGTGTTCGGCCTGCGCTCGGCCGACAACACCCCGAACGGCTTGATCACCGGCTACTACGAACCGGTCTACCCCGGCAGCCTGACCAAGACCGCCAAGGCCAACGTGCCGGTGTACGGCGTGCCGGACGACCTGATCATCGTCAACCTGGAAAGCATCTACCCCGAGCTCAAGGGCAAGCGCCTGCGCGGTCGCCTGGAAGGTCGCGTGCTCAAGCCCTACGACGACGCCAGCGCCATCAACGGCCAGGGCTCCACGGCCAAGCCGATCGCCTGGCTGACGAACCCGATGGACCTGCAATTCCTGCAAATCCAGGGCTCGGGCCGCATTCAACTGGCCGGTGGGCGCCAACTGCGCGTCGGTTATGGCGACCAGAACGGCTACCCCTACCGCCCGATCGGTCGCTGGCTGGTGGAACAAGGCGAGCTGAAGAAGGAAGACGTGACCATGGGCGCCATCAGCGCTTGGGCCAAGGCGCATCCGCAGCGTATTCCGGAGCTGCTGGCGAGCAACCCAAGCTATGTGTTTTTCAGCGCACGGCCCGACAGCAATGAAGGCCCGCGCGGTTCCTTGAACGTACCGTTGACCGCCGGCTACAGCGTCGCGGTGGATCGCAAGGTGATTCCGCTGGGCAGTCTGCTGTGGCTTTCGACTACCAAGCCGGATGGTTCGCCCATCGCCCGCCCGGTAGCGGCACAGGACACCGGCGGTGCAATCACGGGTGAAGTGCGCGCGGACTTGTTCTGGGGCACTGGCGATGCGGCGGGTGAACTGGCGGGGAACATGAAGCAGCAGGGGCAAATCTGGATGTTGTGGCCCAAGGGCGCAGCATTGCCGCAAGTGCCGGATGCACCTGTCGGGAGCTGAAAAACGCTCCGCCGGGCTCGGTTCACCGTAGTGAGCGGGCTTGCTGTGGTGAGCGGGCTTGCCCCGCGCTGGGCTGCGCAGCAGCCCCCATCAGCCTCACCCCATTTATTCAGGCACACCGAGGCGTATGGTTCCGGGGCGGCTTCGCCACCCAGCGCGGGGCAAGCCCGCTCACTACAAACACCGCCCCCACAGTGGCTCTGCTTCAGCCTTCAGATCGAGACGAAGAAGAAACTCGCAATCAGCGCCATACCCACGAACCACACCAGTGAGCGAGCGATCGCCCAGTCGGCCAGGTAGCAGATGATGTACAGCAGGCGACTGGTGATAAACAGCACAGCCAGCACATTGATGGTGACCAACTCAGCCGTACCGGCCAAGTGCGCGATAATCACTGCCGCCGCAAATGCCGGCGTCACTTCAAAGCTGTTGAGTTGAGCACTGTGGGCACGCTTGGCAACCCCTTCGAGGGTGTCCAGGAACGCGCGAGGGTCGTGGTTCTGCCGCGGCCCGAACTTGCCACCGCTGAACTTGGCCACGCCTGTGCACAGATAAGGCAGAAAAATTGCGATCAACACACACCAGAAGGCCACCGTCATCACTGATTCCTTTTTTAGTTTGCTTTTTAGTTTGAAGCAGAATTTAGAGTTTTAGCACTCAACATGAAACGCCGCACCCATCGCTATGAGCCGCCAGCCCCGCAAAAGGTTCTATCGGTGATTTGCCCCCAGCCCTGCAACATTGTGCAGGGGTTGCGGTCCATCCCCCAATTAACGCTCTTCCACCCAACTTCCAAGGACCCCGGATGCTTGAACTTGTCGCCGCCTTCATTTGCCTCACCACCCTGCTCACCTATGTGAACTTCCGCTTCATTGGCCTGCCGCCCACCATCGGCGTGATGGTCACGGCCCTGCTGTTTTCGCTGATCCTGCAAGGCTTGAGTTTTCTCGGATATCCAGGCCTGGAAGAGCGCATCCAGCAACTGATTGGCCAGATCGACTTCGGCGATCTGCTGATGAACTGGATGCTCTCATTCTTGCTGTTCGCCGGTGCCTTGCACGTAAACCTCAACGACCTGCGCAGCTACCGCTGGCCCATCGGCCTACTGGCGACCTTCGGCGTATTGATCGCGACCGTGGTGATCGGCAGCCTGGCGTATTACATCTTTGCCCTGTTCGGCTGGCACGTCAGCTTCCTCTACTGCCTGCTGTTCGGTGCGCTGATTTCCCCCACCGACCCGATCGCGGTATTGGGCGTGCTGCGTACCGCCAACGCCTCCAAGCCATTGAAGACCACCATTGTCGGCGAGTCGCTGTTCAACGATGGCACGGCCGTCGTGGTGTTTACCGTTTTACTGGGCATTGCACAGTTAGGCGAAACGCCGACGGTGGGCGCCACCGCCATGCTGTTTGCCCATGAGGCGATTGGCGGCGTGGTGTTCGGTGGCCTGATCGGCTACCTGGTGTACCTGATGATCAAGAGCATCGAGCAGCACCAGATCGAGGTGATGCTGACCCTCGCCCTGGTCATCGGCGGCTCGGCGATGGCCACCGAACTGCACGTCTCGGCACCGATTGCGATGGTGGTCGCCGGGCTGATCATCGGCAACCTGGGGCGCAAACTGGCAATGAACGACATGACCCGGCGCTACCTGGATGGCTTCTGGGAATTGCTCGATGACATGCTCAATGCGCTGCTGTTCGCACTGATCGGCATGGAGCTGCTGCTGTTGCCGTTTAACTGGCTGCACGTGTTCGCCGCCAGCTTGCTGGCCGTGGCGATCCTGCTGTCGCGTCTGTTGACGGTTGCACCGGCCATCCTGCTGCTGCGGCGCTGGCGCACAGTGCCACGCGGGACCATCCGCATCCTGACGTGGGGTGGCCTGCGTGGCGGGGTGTCCGTGGCACTGGCATTGGCCCTGCCGCTGGGCCCGGAGCGCGACTTGCTGCTGAGCATCACCTACATCGTGGTGCTCTCGTCGATCCTGCTGCAGGGGTTGAGCATCGGCAAGCTGGTCAAGCGCGTGACCCGGGACGAACCCCAGGCCGCGCCGGACGCTCACTGAGCCTTGTCGATCTGCTGCGGATGCCTCGGGTCCGCAGCTTTCTTGCCCGGCAGACTGCTTTCGCTGCGAATCTGCGCATGGCTGATCAGCGCAAAGATAAAGCTGCCGCCAATGATATTGCCCGCCAGGGTCGGCCCGGCGAACACCAGCCAGAAATCCTTCCACGGCAACTCGCCAGCGAATACCAGGTACGACACCTCGGCGGAGCCGACGACGATATGGGTGAAGTCACCCAGAGCCATCAGGTAGGTGATCAGAATAATGATCCACATCTTGGCGCTTTCCATGGAGGGGATCATCCACACCATGGTGGCGATCATCCAGCCGGAGACGATGCCCTTGGCAAACATCTGGCCGGCGTCGTTTTCCATGATCTTGCGGCCGATTTCCAGGAAGGCCAGGTCGGTCTTGGTGTCGAAGATCGGCAGGTGCAACATCACATAAGCCACCAGCAAGGTGCCGCACAGGTTGCCCACCAGCACCACTGTCCATAGCCGTAACAATCGCCCGGCATTGCCTAGCGTGGGTTTGCTCATCACCGGCAAAACAGCGGTCAGGGTGTTCTCGGTGAACAGTTGCTGGCGCGCCAGGATCACTGCCAGGAACCCTGCGCAGTAGCCGAAGCTGGCGATAACCTTAAAGCTCTCGCCATCCGGCAGCCGAGAGTTGAGCAACCCCATGGCCATCAGCGAAAGGCCCATGGTCAACCCGGCCGCCAATGCCGACCACCACAAGGCAGCAACACTGCGCTCCAGTTCCTGGTCACCCTGTGTACGGATGATTTCATGCAACACCGCCGCACGGGGTGGTTGGTTCTTGTCCACGTCCTGTTGCTCTTCCTGCGACAGGTTTGGGGTCTTGCCGTCTGCTTGAGTGGCCATGATGTTCCAGAGTCCTAGGGGTGCCTGTAGCTACGACACGCCGCCACAGTAGCTGTTCAGTGGCCACACAACTAAACCTGCACCTTCCAGGCCTTTGCCATCTCCACGGTGGTTGAGCGGCGCGCCTTGTCCCAGGGTTTGTTACGCGCTTTGTAGTGACCACTGATGGTGTCGAGTACCTGGTTGAATTCGCTGGGGGTAGTAGCCCGAGCCAGGTCCTGAGCCGCACGGTGCAACAGTTCAACGTTAGACTTGGGCTGGCCTGGCCGAAACAACGAGGGGTAGATCACTTCCCGTGTGAAGTTTTCAGCTTTCATCGAAATATCGCGTACTTTCATTTCGGTCACTGCACCGCCGATGACTTTGGACAGAGGCATTGCATCACTTTCGATCTGTTTGGCCGCCACTTGCAGCAATTGCTGAAAGTTGCGCTGACTTGCAACATTGAGGCTGCGCCCCAACCAGTCGATGTGCTCTGGCCGTCGGGCAAGGGCATCCAAGTTACGCAGGGCCGATGAAATGTTCGGCGTGAACACCAGCGAGCCCTGTGACTGATTAGCCTGGGTGATCGCACCATCCAGGTTTCGCAACGCCTGTTGCGCGTTTTTTCGAAACATCAGCACATCCGCGACCGCCGGGTCGCTTTGCAGCGTGGGTTGCACGCTGGCGAGCATTTCATCATCCATGGCCAGCACGGCTTCATTCAGTGATTGGAACGAATGATGCTCAAGTGCCTTGGTCCGTCGCTCCAAATGCGTCTCCACCGCTTGTCGCGCTTTCGTCTGCAGGAGTTGCTTCTGCTCATCCTGCATAGTGAAGTTGACCGTGCCATTGAGCAGACCCGTAAAGTCGCCTTTTTCGGTCTTCAGGGGCAGTGTCACAATCTGATCGGCGAACGCTTCGAGCCTTTTATCCTGAAACGCTCCAGCGGCCGAATGCTCAACGCCCACGAGATGGTCGGCCAGACTGCTGAAAAAACTGCCACTGCGAGCGGATGCAGCAGAAGAGCTGGACTCAAATTTAACGATCAGCGATTCAGGCTTGTTCAGCGGACTATCGGGACATGGCCGCGCCACAACACCTGGCGCCGGAGTGTTGAGCAGCAACCCACCATCCTTGAATGCGGTTTTTTCAGCTGATGCCTGGAAGGCATGACCTTGCTCCACCGGATTTTTGAACACCACCGGTAACGAACCCGAAATATGCGCGGCCCGGGCAATATCCATCGCTGGAGTCAGGCTGGCATTGAACATCACTAATTGCGGGCGGCCATCAAACATGCCGCTACCGGTGATACTGAGTTGCTTGATCGCAGGAATATACCGGCTCAACACCTCGAGATCACCAAACGTGGGTGCGCCACCCGCAGTCAGCTTGTCAGCAATGCTCATGACTTCGGTCGGCCTGGTTTCTCGAGGGCTTTGCGCGATATGACCAAGAATCGACGCGCGCGACTCGTTGCGGATCAGTTCCTCAAGGGGAAGGGCTTCAGTCTGCAGGCGCGGCGCCAAGGTCATCAACAAACGGGAAATAGTGCCGACACCACCGGGCAAACGCCCCGCACATTTGCCAAGTGTCGTACAGGCATCCTGCATCCAGGCCGTCACGGCGTCCTGGCTGTTCAGTAGGCTCGGTAAATCGATGCTGTCCGACAACCGGTCAAATGCCGCAGCGCCCATTCCGCTGGCAATCAACGCCGCCGAAATCGCACCGGCGGATGAGCCGGATATCGACTGAATACCGTTCAGCTTCCGGGCGTCCTCAAGCGCCTGCACCACCCCCGAAAAGGCGACGCCCTTGGCGCCTCCACCGCTCAACACCAGGCTCGTGACGGGCGGCGCCGATAAAATCACCTCCACCCGCCCCTTACTATCGCGTAGAAGCGTCACATTGCGCTCGCCCACGCCCTCCACCAGCGCCGTCTTCACAGTGTGCTGGGTCGGGGAATGAGCCTTATCACTCCATGCGGGTTGATTCCGGGCGATCGAGTTAATCACTTTCATACGCAGGCTCTCTACAGGGTGTGGTCCTGAGTGATGAGAGAGCCTGGCAGAGATCCATACGGAATGATTTGGTAAAGCAAATCACGCCGAGGGTTTGTTACTCAGGAAGACTGTCGTCCTTGAACTGGTCCTTCACGTACCGGATCTCGGTACGGCCATGAGGCGCTGGCAGACCATCTTCACCGAGGTTGACGAAGACCATTTTCTCTACCGTGAGGATGCTCTTACGCGTGATCTTGTTGCGTACTTCACAGGTCAGGGTGATGGAGGTGCGGCCGAACTCGGTGGCGGTGATGCCCAGTTCGATGATGTCGCCCTGGCGCGAGGCGCTGACGAAGTTGATTTCGGAGATGTACTTGGTGACCACCCGCTGGTTGCCCAGCTGGACGATGGCATAGATCGCCGCTTCTTCATCGATCCAGCGCAACAGGCTGCCGCCGAACAGGGTGCCGTTGGGGTTGAGGTCTTCGGGTTTTACCCATTTGCGGGTGTGGAAGTTCATGGTCACTCCAAAGCGTGTTGCGAAATGATGGGCAACATCATGGCAGAGCCCGGCCCCAAGCTCTATGAGCCATTGCCTATCACGCCTATGTGCGATCTTCATGTTGCCGACAGAAAGGCTTGGGAAGTCTGGCGCACACGGCTATAATCGCCCCCGCTTCAAAACGGTCATCTTCAGTTGATACCGTTCTCCCGCCACCTGTCCGAGGGGCGCTGCAGCAGGTTCAACCTGTCAGGCTCGGATGGGGCGTTGTCCGGCCTGGTACACCTGGCCTGATACTAAACGCACAACGGCGCCCATTCGCACACTACGAATGGAGGCTCTTCATGAGCGCAGTAAACACGCCTGCAGATTTCAACGACTACAAAGTCGCCGACATGTCCCTCGCCGCCTGGGGCCGTCGTGAAACCTTTATCGCCGAATCCGAAATGCCTGCCCTGATGGGCCTGCGCCGCAAGTATGCCGCTGAGCAACCGCTCAAGGGTGCGAAGATCCTCGGCTGCATCCACATGACCATCCAGACCGCCGTGCTGATCGAAACCCTGGTTGCCCTGGGTGCCGAAGTACGCTGGTCGTCCTGCAACATTTTCTCGACTCAAGACCAGGCCGCTGCCGCCATCGCTGCTGCCGGTATCCCGGTATTCGCCTGGAAAGGCGAGACCGAAGAAGAGTACGAGTGGTGCCTGGAGCAAACCATCCTGAAAGATGGCGCGCCTTGGGATGCCAACATGATCCTCGACGACGGCGGCGACCTGACCGAGCTGCTGCACAAGAAGTACCCAGCAATCCTGGACCGCGTCCACGGCGTGACCGAAGAAACCACCACGGGCGTACACCGCCTGTTGGACATGCTGGCCAAGGGCGAGCTGAAAATCCCGGCCATCAACGTCAACGACTCGGTGACCAAGAGCAAGAACGACAACAAGTACGGCTGCCGTCATAGCCTGAACGATGCCATCAAGCGCGGCACCGACCACCTGCTGTCGGGCAAGCAAGCCCTGGTGATCGGCTACGGTGACGTGGGCAAGGGCTCGTCCCAGTCCCTGCGTCAGGAAGGCATGATCGTCAAGGTCTCCGAAGTCGACCCGATCTGCGCCATGCAAGCCTGCATGGACGGCTTCGAAGTGGTTTCGCCGTTCATCGATGGCGTCAATGACGGCACCGAAGCGAGCATCGACAAGGCCCTGCTGGGCAAGATCGACCTGATCGTGACCACCACCGGTAACGTGAATGTTTGCGACGCGAACATGCTCAAAGCCTTGAAGAAGCGTGCTGTTGTCTGCAACATTGGTCACTTCGACAACGAAATCGACACCGCTTTCATGCGCAAGAACTGGGCATGGGAAGAGGTGAAGCCACAGGTACACAAGGTTCACCGTACCGGTGCTGGCGCGTTCGACGCCCAGAACGACGACTACCTGATCCTGCTGGCTGAAGGCCGCCTGGTTAACCTGGGCAACGCCACCGGCCACCCTAGCCGCATCATGGACGGTTCGTTCGCCAACCAGGTCCTGGCCCAGATCTTCCTGTTCGGCCAGAAGTACGCCGACCTGTCGCCCGCCCAGAAAGCCGAGCGCCTGACCGTGGAAGTATTGCCGAAGAAACTCGACGAAGAAGTGGCCCTGGAAATGGTCCGCGGCTTCGGCGGCGTGGTGACTCAACTGACCAAGACCCAGGCCGACTATATCGGCGTGACCGTTGAAGGTCCGTTCAAGCCGCACGCTTACCGTTACTGAGTAACAGCCCCCTGCTTTGCTGGGGCGGGCTTGTTGTGGCGAGGGAGCTTGCTCCCGCTGGGCTGCGAAGCGGCCCCAAGATTTTGGGAGCGCTTCGCACTCCAGCGGGAGCAAGCTCCCTCGCCACATCAAGCTCGCTCCTACAGGGGGGCACCGTCGGCATTCTGAGTTTCAAAGGGTATTACCATGTCCCAAGACCGTCGCTACAGCTTCGAATTCTTCCCGACCAAGACCGATGCTGGGCATGAAAAACTGATGGCGACTGCCAAGCAGTTGGCCAGCTACAACCCCGACTTCTTCTCCTGCACCTACGGCGCCGGCGGTTCGACCCGTGATCGCACGATCAACACCGTGCTGCAGCTGGAAAGTGAAGTCAAAGTTCCCGCCGCTCCGCACTTGTCGTGCGTGGGCGACAGCAAAGCCGACCTGCGCAGCCTGCTGACCCAATACAAGGCAGCCGGCATCAAGCGCATCGTCGCCCTGCGCGGCGACCTGCCGTCCGGCATGGGCATGGCCAGCGGTGAGCTGCGCTACGCCAATGACCTGGTGAGCTTTATCCGTGAAGAAAGCGGCGACCACTTCCACATCGAAGTGGCGGCGTACCCGGAGATGCACCCCCAGGCCCGCAACTTCGAAAACGACCTGCAGAATTTCGTGCGCAAGGCCAACGCCGGCGCCGACAGCGCGATCACCCAATACTTCTTCAATGCCGACAGCTACTTCTACTTCGTCGAGCGTGTACGGGCCATGGGGGTGAACATCCCGATCGTGCCGGGCATCATGCCGATCACCAACTACAGCAAGCTGGCGCGCTTTTCCGACGCCTGCGGGGCCGAAATCCCACGCTGGGTGCGCAAACAACTGGAAGCCTATGGCGACGACGTCAAGAGCATCCAGGCGTTCGGCGAACAGGTCATCAGCACAATGTGTGAAGAATTGTTGCAAGGTGGCGCGCCAGGCCTGCACTTCTATACCCTGAACCAGGCTGAACCCAGCCTTGCCATCTGGAACAACCTCAAGCTGCCACGCTGAAGCTTGTCCGGCTGTGCCAAGGCCCTCGTCTCGACGAGGGCCTTTGTCGTTTTACATGCCCACGGAACCCAGCAGTCCATGAATACAGTGTCCACGACTTCCCGCCCGCAACTGGTCTACCTGGTCTTCGGCTCCGAGACCTACCACCAGGAAGCGGTGTTCAGCATCGCCAGCGCGCTGGCCTTCCTGAACGACACCCCGGACGCCGCCGTGGATATCCAGGTATTCAGCGATAACCCCGAGCCCTATCGCCTTTTGCCGGTGCGCGTGCGCCCGCTGGACGAAGCCACTCGCAAACGCTGGAGCGAGCCCCACGGCTATCACTTCCGCACCAAACATGTGGTGCTGCGCCAAGTGCTGGAAGAGTCGCCGGTGGCCATGCTGATCGACACCGACACGTTCTTCCATCATTCACCGATGGACCTGTTCGAGCGCGTGCAACCCGGCACCCTGCTGTGCAACGCCTTCTACACCCGGTACGGCGACAACCCCGAAAGTATTCTGTACACCGCGCTGCGCCAGCGCCTGCTGGACATGGGCGTCGCCGACGATGACATGATGACCCTCAATTCCGGGGTCATGGGCCTGACGCAACAGGACGCGCACATCCTCGACCGCTCCATCGCGTTGATGGACGAACTGTTTCCCTATGCCGAGGGCGCCTACACCCTCGAAGAGTTCTGCCTGTCGATTGCCGCTTATCGCAGCGTCAACGTGCGCGAGTGCCCCGACCTGATCCATCATTACTGGAGTCGCAAGCAACTGTTTCGCGCCAAGGTCAAGGCCTGGATCGCCAAGCATGCGGCCGCCCCTACCAGCGCATTGGCACTGGCCGACACCCGCCAGGTCTCCTCGCACCTGCCGCGCCCTCCCCGCCCGCAGCGCTTGCTGTACAAGCTGATCACACTGCTGTTACCCAAGCACCAGCA
The DNA here is from genome assembly GCF_002859085.1 of Pseudomonas sp. QC2. Classification (NCBI taxonomy): domain Bacteria; kingdom Pseudomonadati; phylum Pseudomonadota; class Gammaproteobacteria; order Pseudomonadales; family Pseudomonadaceae; genus Pseudomonas; species Pseudomonas sp. QC2. Next base: position 137,451 of record NZ_PKKS01000024.1, on the reverse strand, counting down.
GCAGTTCATCCGCGAAATCCTCTACGGCTGCTACGAGCACGAGAACGAATTCGATCAGGCATGTGGCCCGGTTTGGTGGGACAAAGCCCGACAAAACCAAGAGGAACGTCAAAAGCGCCCGCTTGACGCGCATCAGTTGGAACACTGGTTCGCCAACCCCGTGGTACGCCTGATTCTCGGCGAGCGGCGCACAGCGATCTACGAACACTTGATGACCTCACCCGCCAAATAGCCCCGCCCGCGGATGCGCGTGCCAGAGCTTCTCTTTAAGGCAGGAGCGTCGTAACCTCAGGGCATGCCTGTCATTCTGAAGTTGCTGACTGCTGCCCTCTTTACTTGCCTGAGCCTGGCGGCTTATGGCGAGAAATTGCGCATTGTCACCGAGCCATGGGCGCCTTATGTGTACGACGACAACGGCACGATGCGCGGGCTGGACTACGAAACCACGGTGATCGTGTTCCAGCGCCTGGGTATTGAGGTGCAATGGCAATTCCTGCCTTGGAAGCGCTGCCTGGCCATGCTCGACCAAGGCCATGCCGACGGGGCGCTGGACATTTTCCACAGCCACGAGCGCGACGCCGTGCTTCTATACCCCAGCGAACCGCTGTCGGAAGTGAATTTCGTGCTCTTCTATGCCAATGATCGCCCCCACCCTGTCCAGGGCCTCGAAGACCTGCGCGACCTGACCGTTGGCACGTCGCCGGGTTACTTGTACGGCGCAGCATTCAGCGACTCCACCCTGTTCAACCGCGAAGCGGCCCCCAGCCATGAGGCCAACTTCGGCAAATTAATGTTGGGACGCATCGATTTGGTGATCACCGACCGCCGGGTAGGCCAGCATGTGATCAAGGCACTGGGCCTGGAGGACAAGGTCAGCCAGGCGCCGGCTGTGGTCAGCCGCCAGCCGCAGTTCCTTGCGGTGCGCCGTGGCGCGGGCATGGATCTGCTGGTACAACGCTTTGCCGCCGAGCTCAAACGCTTCAAACAAGAACCTGCGTACACCGCTTTGAGCATCAAATATGGTGGAATCCAAGCAATTACGGGGGTTGGACACACCGTTGAGCAGCAGGAAAGCAGCGTACCGTGATTGCTCTGTTATACTCCGGCCTTTCCGCCAGGCTCACGCCCGGCCGCTGAGGTCTTGAAAAAGGCACCCAACCCCGCTACAGCGCAGCTTTCAGCCCGCGCGAGCCGGTGGAGTGCCCGCCAGACGCAGCAGGACCGGACGGGGTTGCGCTCCCCTAAGCGCCATTCACGCCCGGCAAGATTATCCCTTTGGGCCAAGCCCTAACTAAAACAGGATTACTCATGTCCTTTGCTTCCCTCGGTCTCTCCGAGGCTTTAGTCCGCGCCATCGAGGCAGCGGGCTATACCGAGCCTACTCCGGTGCAACAGCGGGCCATTCCCGCCGTGTTGCAAGGTCGCGACCTGATGGTTGCGGCTCAGACAGGTACTGGTAAAACCGGCGGTTTCGCCCTCCCGATTCTGGAGCGGTTGTTTCCCAACGGTCACCCGGACAAATCCCAGCGTCACGGCCCGCGCCAACCGCGCGTATTGGTCCTGACCCCAACCCGCGAACTCGCCGCCCAGGTGCACGACAGCTTCAAGCTGTATGCCCGCGACCTGAAGTTCGTCAGCGCCTGCATCTTCGGCGGCGTCGGCATGAACCCACAGGTTCAGGCCATGTCCCGTGGTGTGGACGTGCTGGTGGCGTGCCCCGGTCGTTTGCTCGACCTGTGCGGCCAAGGCAGCGTCGATTTGTCCCACGTGGAAATCCTCGTGCTGGACGAAGCCGACCGCATGCTCGACATGGGCTTTGTCCATGACGTGAAAAAGGTCCTCGCCCGCCTGCCGGCCAAACGTCAGAACCTGCTGTTCTCGGCAACGTTCTCCCAGGACATCACTGCCCTGGCCGGCAAGCTGCTGCACAACCCTGAGCGCATTGAAGTCACGCCACCGAACACCACGGTCGAGCGTATCGAGCAACGCGTCTTCCGCCTGGCCGCCAGCCACAAGCGTGCGCTGCTGGCCCACCTGATCACCGCCGGCGCGTGGGAACAGGTGTTGGTGTTCACCCGTACCAAGCACGGCGCCAACCGTCTGGCCGAGTACCTGGACAAGCACGGCCTCACCGCTGTCGCCATCCACGGTAACAAAAGCCAGAACGCGCGCACCAAAGCCCTGGCCGACTTCAAGGCCGGTTCCGTGCGCATACTGGTGGCCACCGATATCGCCGCCCGCGGCCTGGATATCGACCAACTGCCACACGTGGTCAACTTCGAGCTGCCAAACGTCGATGAAGACTACGTGCACCGTATCGGCCGTACCGGCCGTGCCGGTCGTTCGGGTGAAGCCATTTCCCTGGTTGCACCGGACGAAGAAAAACTGCTGAAAAGCATCGAGCGCATGACCAAGCAGAAAATCGCCGACGGCGACCTGATGGGCTTCGATGCCAGCGCCGTAGAGGCTGAGAAGCCTGAAGTGCGCGAGCGTCCGGACGTGCGCAACCCACGCAACCCACGCGGTCCGAAGGGTGATGGCCCGAACGGCGGCGGTGGTGGCGGTGGTCGTCGCGACAAGGGCAAGGACAAGGGCGGCAAGGAAAAAGCGCCTACCAACGGCCGTGGCGAACGCCCAGCCCGCGAGCAGAAGCCCCGTGAAGGCACCCCGGCCCGCGAACAGCGCCAGCCGAGTCAGCCGCCACGCGCCGCCGCTGACCGTGCCCCGGACGAGTTCCTCGACGACGACGTGGATAACTTCGGCAACCGCGTTGACTACGTGCCTCAGGCCAAGCCGGCCCAAGGCCGTGGCCGTCGTCCCGGCGCGCCTGCACAAGGTGCGGGCGCAGGCGCTCCACGTGGCGGTCAGCCACAAGGCGCTCGCCAGAACGGCCCACGCAACAGCAGCGGCGGCACCACCGGCACTCCACCGGCCAAGCGCAGCGGCCCGCGTAATGGCGCACCGCGTGACGGCCAAGCCCGTCGCGAAGACTCGCGCAGCAACAACCGCCGCCCAGCCCGTGACGACCAGCCTCGCTTGTCCGAACCGGCCGTGCAGAACCCGCGCGGTGGCCCAGCGCCGAAGATCATCCACAAGGAGTCGAAAGCGGATCGCTTCCCGACACCCGAGCAACTGGATCAGTTGCCAGGCCGTCCTCGTGGTGAAAAGCCAGCATTGCTGACTCGCAACCGCTGAGTTTTTAGCCCCATAAAAAATGCCCCGTATCTTTCGATGCGGGGCATTTTTTTTGGACTCAATAACGATCCAATGTGGAAGGGGCGGTGCGACGATTCGACTTGCCCCCGATAGCTGAGTGTCAGCTGACCTACTTTTAACTGACACACCGCTATCGAGGGCAAGCCCTCTCCCACAAGGACCGCATTGCCAAGCCAGACATTACTTCTGCTTGACGCCTTCCAGCGAGATGTCCAGGTCCACGGTCTGCGAGGACGGGCCGGGGCCTTTGATGCCGAAGTCGTTCAGGTTGACGGTGGTCTTGGCGTTGAAGCCAGCACGTTCGCCGCCCCATGGATCCTTGCCTTCACCATTGAAGGTCGCCTTGAAGGTCACAGGCTTGGTCACGCCGTGAAAGGTCAGGTCGCCCGTTACGTCAGCGGTTTTCTCGCCGGTAGATTTAACGGCGGTGGACACGAACTTGGCGTCGGCGAACTTGGCAACGTCCAGGAAGTCTTTGCTGGCGATGTGCTTGTCACGCTCTGCGTGGTTGGACCACAGGCTGGCGGTTTTCACGTCGACCGCGATTTTGCTGGCTTCCGGCTTGGCGGCATCCCAGCTGAAGGTACCATCCCAGTCCTTGAAGGTACCGTGGATGTAGCTGTAGCCCAGGTGGCTGATTTTCCAGTCGATGAAGGCGTGCTGGCCTTCTTTGTCGATCTTGTAGTCAGCCGCCATCACCTGACCTGCAGACAGCAGGGCAGTACCGATGGCCAGAGCAGCGAGAGTCTTTTTCAACATGCTTTCTATTCCTTGTGAGTCGAGGTTGAACATCAGGCTTTGCGCCCCAGCATTCGCGTAAGGGTCACATCACGATCAATAAAGTGGTGTTTCAACGCAGCCACGCCGTGCAAGCCGGCAAAGACCACCAACACCCAAGCGAGGTACAAGTGCACCACGCCCGCAGTGTCTGCCTGGTCCGGTAGACCGGAAACCACGGCAGGAATTTCAAACAGGCCAAACACCGGGATACCGACACCGTCTGCGGTGGAAATCAGGTAACCGGCGATCATCACGGCGAACAGCCCGAGATACAGGAACGCGTGGCCGAACGCCGCACCGATACGGGTCAGGCGGCTGTAGCTGGCCAGCGGTGGTGGTGGCGGGCTTACCAGGCGCCAGACGATACGCACCAGCATAATGGCGAACAGCGTGATGCCAATGCTCTTGTGCAGGTCCGGCGCGTCTTTGCGCCAGGCGCTGTAGTAGTCGAGGCCGACCATCCACAAGCCCAGGGCGAACAAGCTGAACACCACCAGGGCCACGCCCCAATGCAAAACAATGCTGACCCAACCATAGCGGGCCGAAGAATTACGTAGCTGCATGTCCCAAATCCCGTAAGAGCTGCGCCCAAGACTAGCGATTTACCTATCGAATTAAAGCGGAAAATTTCGCTTTGAAATATCGAGAAATACGATCAAGAGCCTATGCACAATAAGTTAACCAAGGATTAAGGACTATTCCTAAGAAACGTGACAGACCGTCCTGTGTTTACCGCGAATTCCCTCACAATAGGTTGTGACACGCGCCACCATTGCATAGGCTTGCGCGATTGTTTTACCTGCGCTCGCCGCAGGACCGCTTCGAGGAGAGAACCGATGGGCTTGAACAACCAGTGGATGCAACGCGACCTCGCGGTGCTGTGGCATCCCTGCACCCAGATGAAAGACCACCAGCAACTGCCGCTGATCCCGATCAAGCGCGGCGAAGGCGTGTGGCTGGAAGACTTCGAAGGCAAGCGCTACCTCGACGCCGTCAGTTCCTGGTGGGTCAACGTGTTTGGCCATGCCAACCCGCGCATCAACCAGCGCATCAAGGACCAGGTCGACCAACTGGAACATGTGATCCTCGCCGGTTTCAGCCATCAACCGGTGATCGAACTGTCCGAACGCCTGGTGCAAATGACGCCCGAAGGCCTGACCCGCTGCTTCTACGCCGATAACGGCTCGTCGTGCATCGAAGTCGCGCTGAAAATGAGCTTCCACTATTGGCTCAACCGCGGCCTGCCGAACAAAAAGCGTTTCGTCACCCTGACCAACAGCTACCACGGCGAAACCATCGCCGCGATGTCGGTGGGCGACGTGCCGCTGTTTACCGAGACCTACAAGGCGCTGCTGCTGGACACCATCAAGGTGCCAAGCCCGGACTGCTACCTGCGCCCCGAGGGCATGAGCTGGGAAGACCACTCGCGCACGATGTTCCTGGCCATGGAACAGACCCTGGCCGAGAACCACGACACCGTCGCCGCCGTGATCGTCGAACCGCTGATCCAGGGCGCCGGCGGCATGCGCATGTACCACCCGGTTTACCTCAAGCTGCTGCGCGAGGCCTGCGACCGCTACGGCGTGCACCTGATCCACGACGAAATCGCCGTAGGCTTCGGCCGCACCGGCAGCATGTTCGCCTGTGAACAGGCGGGTATCCGCCCGGACTTCCTGTGCCTGTCCAAGGCCCTGACCGGCGGCTACCTGCCACTGGCGGCCGTGGTCACCACCGATGACGTCTACGACGCCTTCTACGACGACTACCCGACCCTGCGCGCCTTCCTGCACTCCCACAGCTACACCGGCAACCCGCTGGCGTGTGCGGCCGCGTTGGCGACCCTGGATATATTCGAAGAAGACAACGTCATCGAAAACAACAAGGCCCTGGCCCAGCGCATGGCCACGGCCACTGCGCACCTGGTGGACCACCCGCATGTGTCGGAAGTGCGCCAGACTGGCATGGTGCTGGCCATCGAGATGGTCCAGGATAAAGCCACCAAGACCGCCTACCCGTGGCAGGAACGTCGTGGCCTGAAGGTATTCGAGCACGCCCTGGAACGTGGTGCGCTGTTGCGGCCACTGGGCAGTGTGGTGTATTTCCTGCCGCCGTATGTGATCACGCCGGAGCAGATCGACTTCCTCGCCGAAGTCGCCAGCGAGGGCATTGATATCGCCACCAACAGCAAGGTCAGTGTGGCGGTGCCGAAGGACTTCCACCCAGGTTTCCGCGATCCGGGCTAATACCAGCCCCTGTAAGAGCTCGCGCTTGAAAAACCTTTTCAGAGAACAGAAATGAGACTGTCCCGCTTTTTTACCGACACCCCGCTGAGCCTCGGCGACCACGAGCTGCCTGAAGCCCAGGCGCATTACATCAGCCGCGTGCTGCGCATGGGCGAAGGCGATGCCGTGCAATTGTTTGACGGCTCCGGCCAGGAGTTCCTGGGCAGCTTGCTCGAAGTCGGTAAAAAGCGCGTCACTGTGCAACTCACCGAAAGCGTTGGGGGCCAGGCCGAATCGCCGCTGCATATCCATCTCGGCCAGGGCCTGTCCCGTGGCGAGCGCATGGATTGGGCGATTCAGAAAGCCACCGAACTGGGCGTCAACGCGATCACGCCGATTTTCAGCGACCGCTGCGAAGTGCGCCTCAAGGATGAACGCGCCGACAAACGCCTGCTGCACTGGCGCCAGGTGGCCATCAGCGCCTGCGAGCAATGCGGGCGTTCGACGGTGCCGCTGATTCACCCACCGCTGTTGCTGGCGGACTGGTTGAAGCAGACCGAGGCAGATTTGAAGCTGGTGCTGCACCCGGTGGCCGAGCCGCTGGTCAGCCATGCCAAGCCCTCGAGCCTGGCCTTCTTGATCGGGCCTGAGGGTGGGTTGACCGACGCAGAAGTCCAAGCGGCCCAAGGTGCCGGCTACCACGCCGCCCGCCTCGGCCCGCGCGTCTTGCGTACCGAAACGGCGCCGGTGGTGGCGCTGGCTGTGGCCCAACAACTCTGGGGCGACTTCTAACCCTCTTGATTGGGTGACCAAGCCGTTACATCACTCCACCGGATCACTCACTGGCTTGGCAATAATCGCCTTCAACTCACGGGTCATCGGGAATTCCAGGTTCAAGCCCTTGGGCGGAATCGGTGATTCAAACCAGCGCTGGTAAATCCCGTTGATCTCCCCACTGCGATAAAGGTCGCCAAGAGTCTCGTTGACCACTGCGAGAAATTGCGGGTCGTCCTTGCGCACCATGCAGCTGTAGATTTCCCGCGACTGCTCCTCCCCCACCACCACCCAATTGTGCGGGTCCTTGGCCTTGGCGCGCTCGCCGTAAAGCAACGCGTCATCCATGTAGAATGCCGCCGCGCGGCCGGTCTCGAGCATCTTGAATGCTTCGCCATGGTCCTTGGCGCTGATCACGAACATATTGGCCTTGTGCTCGGCGTTGTAGCTTTTGAGGAAACGCTCATTGGTGGTACCGGCGGTGGTCACTACGTTCTTGCCCGCAAGATCGGCAAAGCCTTGGATGCCACTGTCCTTGGCCGTCAACAATTGCCCCTTCACGTAGATAAACCCGTAGGAAAACGCCACCTGCTTCTGCCGCTCGGCCGTCACGCCTGTAGAACCGCATTCCAGGTCGACAGTGCCGTTCTGCACCAGCGGAATACGCGTTTGGGACGTCACCAGGGTGTACTTCACATTGAGCGTGGCCACCCCGGTTTTCTGCCGAATGCGCTCAACGATCTTATCGGCCAGCTCCACCGAATAGCCCATGGGTTTGCCGCTGTTATCCCCGACGTAGGAAAACGGCACCGACGCATCGCGATAGCCCAATGTGATGGACTGGGCGTTAGCGATCTTGCCCAGCGTGCCGTCCAACGGCGCTGGGTTCGCATGGGCTTGAGCGCCCAGCAAAAGCCCCAGGGTGCAGCCGGCCAACAGGATTTTTTTCATTGTTATTCTCCGTGGGTCTTTCGGTTATTTTCGTACCGCAATCACGCTGATTTCCACCAGCACACTCGGCCGCGCCAGTTCCGCTTGCAGGGCCGTGCGCGTCGGCGCCATGCCCGGTGACAGCCAGGCGGACCACACCTCGTTCATCGGTGCAAAACCGCTGCCGATATCTTTCAAATAGATCGTTGCGTTGAGCAGATGATCCTTATCGCTGCCCGCCTGGGCCAACAGTGCATCGATCCTGGTCAGGACCTCCCGGGTTTGTGTCGCCACGTCCTGGCCATCACCGGGCACCTGGCCCGAGAGGAACACCAGGTCCTTGAAGGTCACTGCGCCCGAGAGGCGCTCATTGCTGCTGATTCGGGTGATGGTCATCAATACATCCTCATGCGGCGCGGGGCGCAAGGCCCTGCATATCAATGGAAGGCGCGTGTTGCCCGATCAACTCAGCGAGCAACTGGCCACTGCCGCACGCCAGGGTAAAGCCGAGTGCACCATGGCCCAGGTTCAGCCATAGGTTGCGATAGACACTGGCACCAATCAGCGGCACGCCCGTCGGGGTGGCCGGGCGCATACCCGCCCACTCCACCGCATGGGCGTAAGCGCCCGCCAAAGGAAATGTCTCCAGCGCCTGGCGCTTCATCAGCGCCAGGCGCTTGGGTTCAAGGCTGGCGTCGAAGCCGACGATATCCACCATGGCCGCCACCCGCAGTTGTTCGCCGATGCGCGCATAGACGATCTTGCGGTCGTAGTCGGTGATGCTCACGTTCGGCGCCTGGTGCTGCGCGCCAATCGGCACACTAAGGCTGTAACCCTTGAGCGGGTACAGCGGCAGCGGCACACCCAACGCCGCGCTGCGATACCCGGCCGCCAGTACCAGATGCTCGACCGGCATCACCTCTGCGCCCAGTTCGATAGCCTGCACCACACCGTCAGCGTGGCGAATGCCGGTGACCTTGCGCCCCAGCAAAAAGCGGCAGCGGCCGGACGCTTCAAGCCGCGCCGCCAAGCGCTGGCAGAAGGCATGACAATCCGCCACCTCCTCATTCGGCGTGTAGATCCCGCCGACAAAACCACCGCCCGCCAGCGCCGGCTCCAGGCGTGCGCAATCGGCGGCCGACAGCACCTGCTGCTGAAGAATATCGGTGACCTTGCTGCGGGCATGCGCAAAGGAACTGGCGTTGCGGAAAGTGACCAGCTTTCCGTTGCGCCGCCAGTCGAAGCCGTCCAGGTGATCATCCTCGCGCCATTGCTGCAAAGTGTCCTGGCTCAGGGAGGCAAGTCGCAGCAGGTGGGCGGTATTACGTGTGTTTACCGAGCTACGGCAGGCGCCGAGGAACGCGGTCATCCAGCGCCATTGCTGAGGGTCGAGGCGGGGGCGCAGCTTCAACGGCGAGTCACCGCGCAACAGCCAACCGATGGCCTGAAGCGGCACGCCGGCATCGGCCAGCGGCGCCACATAGCGATAGGACAATTGCCCGCCATTGGCAAAACTGGTTTCTCTGCCCAGGGTCTCGCACGCATCGATCACCGTCACCTCGTGGCCCGCACGCACCAGCGCATACGCGCTGGCCAGACCAATCACCCCACCCCCAATGATGTGCACCATTCCCGCCGCCCGCCGTTGAATCAAGAGGCCTCAAGCCTAGGGGCAGGTGACAGGCCGCCGACAATGAATAAAGATGGGTCACCTATAAACAAAGGTTATGGACTTGCCATGCGCTTGCGTCATATCGAAATTTTCCAGGCCATTCGCCAGACCGGCTCCGTCAGCGCCGCCGCACAACTGCTGCATGTGTCGCAACCGGCGGTGACCAAGGTGTTGCAGCACGCCGAATTGCAGCTGGGCTTCCCTCTGTTTCTGCGCGTACGCGGCAAGTTGCAGCCCACGCCGGAAGCCCTGGCGCTGGAAAGCGAAGTGGAGAAAGTCACCGAAAGCCTGCAAGGCGTACGCCGCCTGGCCAAGAGCCTGCGCCGTGCACCGGGCCACAGTGTGCGCATCGGCGCGATCCCGGCGCTGGCCCTGTCGCTGCTGCCGCCAGCTATTCTTGAGTGGAAGCGCGATTACCCGGATATGGCCTGTGAGTTGTCCAGCGACCACAGCCGCGAGCTGGTACAGAAGCTGCTGATGCGTGAGATTGACCTGGCGCTGACGCTCAACTTCTCTGGTCATCCAGGGCTGACCACGCAAGTGCTGGCCAACGGCGTGTTGGTGGCATTGGCGTCCAAAGGCTATTGGTCTGATGCGGAGCTGAGCAGCCCACTGCCCTTGGCTGATCTGGCGGGTACGCCGCTGATAGGTCTTTCCAGCGCCGACCCGCTGGCGGCTAAACTCGACAGTTACCTGGAACACGTCGACCCGCCGCCAAGGGTGACGATCTCGGTGCAAACCTACTCGCTGGCCCGTGCGATGGTGGAATCCGGCGCCGGCCTGACGGTTATCGACCCCTTCACCGCCCTGGGTGCTTCGACCGCCACCACCTGCATCCGCACGCTCACCCCGCCGCTGCCGATCACGCTGTACGCCCTGACCCGCGCCGATGAACCGCCGCCGCATATGCTGGCTAATCTGCTGGAGATCTTCGGCCACCGTGCCCGGGAGTTATTGGAGCGCCTGTAAAAACACAATTCCAAAACCACCGAAGATCCATTTTTCAACCGCATTATCAGCTAAAGCACGTAATGCATGATCGCCACAAAGTGCAGCAGGCTCCCGCCAATCACAAACAAATGCCAGATCCCATGGGAATGCCGCAGGCGGTCCTCCAGGGCAAAAAAGATGATGCCGACGGTGTACAACACCCCACCCGATGCGAGCCATACAAACCCCGCCATGCCCAGTGCGGCGATCAGCGGCTTGACCGCCACCAGCACGATCCAACCCATCACCGCGTAGATCACGATCGACAGGATGCGCGCCTCGGAGCGCGGCTTGATCTCCTGCAGGATGCCGATCACCGCCAGCCCCCACACAATCCCGAACAACGTCCAGCCCCATGGCCCGCGTAACGTCACCAGGCAAAACGGCGTGTAACTGCCGGCGATCAACAGGTAGATCGAAAAGTGATCGACCTTCTGCATGATCGCTTTTCGCCGCCCCTGCACGCTGTGGTAAACCGTCGACGCGCTGTACAGCACCATCAGCGTAAAGCCATAAATCGCCACGCTGACGATCTTCCAGGGGCTGCCATCCAGGCTCGCCACCACCAACATCCACACGGCGCCAATACACGCCGCGACTGCACCGAGCAAATGGCTCCAGGCGTTGAACCGTTCCCCGTGATACATCTGTCACTGACCTCCTGTAACCGTTAAACACTGGCTGGCAAGCGTCCAGCCTTGCGCATAAGAGTGCAAGCAGGTTATGACGTTCCGAGGACGCCAGACGGTTTTGCGGGCACAATCGACCGCATTCGAACAAGAGCCCATGGCCATGCTGATCGACGAAGAATTCACCCTCAAGAAACTGGAAATCTTCCTGGCGTTCATGCGCACCGGCAACCTGGCCCGCGCCGCCGCCGAGCTGCAGACCAGCAACGTCAGTGTGCACCGCGCCATCCACTCCCTGGAAAACGCCCTGCGCTGCCCGCTGTTCAAGCACGAGGGGCGCAACCTCACGCCGCTGGAAAGCGCTTACGTATTGGAAGAGCGCGCGCAGAAACTGGTGGCCGACGTGGTCGACAGCGTACGCCTCACCCGTGAAGCCGCCGGGTTCTCCGCCGAGCGCTTCAAACTGGGCTCACTGTATTCGCTGACCGTGAAGACCGTGCCGCAACTGATCATGGGCCTGAAGATCCGCCGCAGCGAACTCAATATCGACCTGATCCTGGGCTCCAACTTCGACCTGCTCTACAAGCTCAAGAACATGGAAGTGGACGCGATCCTCATCTCCCTGGACGAACACGCCAACGACCCCGATTGCGAGCAGATCGCGCTGTTTTCCGACGACATCTTCCTCGCCACCCCGGCCGACTCGCCCTTCGACCGCGAACACGAAATCGACCTCGCCGACGTGCGCGACGCGACCTTCATCACCCTCACCCAAGGCTTCGCCACGCACCAGGATGGCAATCGCGTGTTCAAGCAAGCGGGGTTCGAGCCTAAGGTGGCGATGCAGGTGAATGACATCTTTACGCTGCTGAGCATGGTCAGTTCGGGGGTGGGTTACGCGCTGTTGCCGGGGAGGATTGCGGCGGTGTATGAAAACCGGGTGAAGTTGATACCGCTGCAACCCAGGTATCGGTTGCAGCAGCATATTGGGGTGGTGTTTTTGAAGGCCAAAGAAAGGGATCCAAACCTGCTGGCGTTGCTGGCAGAGTGTCGGATGTATGCCAACCGCCAGGTGCCGGCCTGACACACCGCTATCGGGGGCAAGCCCCCTCCCACACTGGGTACGATTCCAAGCCTACATTTGAAATGCCATCAAATGTGGGAGGGGGCTTGCCCCCGATGGCGCCACGCGAGGCACCGCGAAAGCTAACCGACCAGACCACGCACAATGAAATAGAGCAGCGAAGGCCCAAGCAGGCAGCCCAGCCCGGTGTGGAACGTCGCCGTCAGCGCACCATACGGCACCAACCGCCGATCCGTCGCCGCCAGCCCCGCCGTCACCCCACTCACCGTACCGGCCAAGCCACCAAACACCATCGCCGAACGCGGGTTATCCAACCCCATCCAACGCGCCGCGACCGGCGTGCCGACCATCACCAGAATCGCCTTGATCAACCCGGTGGCAATCGACAGCGCCATCACATCCGAGGTCGCGCCAATGGCCGCACCGGTCACCGGGCCGACGATGTAAGTCACGGCACCCGCGCCGATGGTGGTCATGCTGACGGCATCGCGATAACCGAACACCCAGGCCATGCTCGCGCCGACGATAAACGGCAAGATCGTGCCCAACAGCAGCGCGATCACGCCAATCATTCCGGCCTTGCGGGCTTCGGTGGCTTGCACTTCAAACGCCGTGGCGACGATGGCAAAGTCGCGCAGCATCGCGCCGCCCATCAGGCCGATGCCGGAGAACAGCGCCAGGTCAGCGAGGCCTTTCTGGCCGCCCGTAACGGTGCCGCCGACCCAGGCCAGGACCAGACCGATGACGATGGCAATCGCCGAGCCATGAATGCGCCCAAACGTCAGGCGCTTGGACAGCACCACGGAAATCCACATGACCACGCCAACGAAGGCAAACGCGGTGATCAGGCCGTTATGTTCCAAGCCTTTTTCAATGAGATCCCACATATCAGCGACCTCCCACTGGCGCGATCAGCGGCTCTTCATCGGGTAACGGCTCACCCTTGTGAGTGCGGCTGATCAGGGCGATGGTGCAACCACAGACCACCACCGAACCAATCGCGGCGAGCACCGCCACCGGGCCGCCGTGCAGGGCCGTCACGACGTTTTGTTGCGCGGCCATTGCCACGACCACGGGGATGTACATGGCGCCCCAGAAGCCGACGCCCATTTCGCAATCCTTGGTCATGCCGCCGCGTTTTTGCATCCACAAGCGGGCGCAGATCAGCAGGATCATCGCGATCCCCACCCCGCCCACGTTGGATTTGACGCCCAGCAACACACCGAGCATGTCGCCCATGATCACACCCGCAAGCGTGCAGATCGCCAGCAGTGCCACACCGTAAATAATCATTGTTGTTGTCCTCAAAGTGCTCGATCGAAATTGTTGTTTTTGTGCTTCGAAAGCCTTGGGTGGTGCTTTATCGGTGGCGGCGTTCCTCCTCTTGCAGCAGGGCCTGCAAGGTATCCAGGCGTGCGCCTTCGCAGGCGATCACCGTGCCCTGTTCAAACACCCGGCGTGACAGGCCCGTGAGCACCGCGCCCGGAGGCAGTTCGATTTGCAGGCGCACACCGCGCTCATAGGCGCTTTGCACGGTGCCGCGCCAGTCGACGACGCGGCACATGTTGAAGGCCAGGTCATCGCGCAATTGCTCGGGGTGATGGATCGGCCGCGCGCGGGTACTGCTCAGGTAGGTGATGCGCGGCGCCTTGAGCGGCACGAAGGCGTGCGCCAGGGCCTGGGCAGGCGCTTCCAGCAACGCGCAATGCGACGGCACGCTGACAGCCAGGCGCTTGGCGATGCCGTTGCCTTTGATGCGGTCGGCGACACGCTGCATGGCCGCGTTGCTGCCGGCGATGACGGTCTGGTTGTCGGCATTGATATTGGCCAGGTACACCGGGGTTTCAGCACTGTGTATGTCGGCCAGCACGCTTTCGACGGTGGATAACTCAGGGCCAATCAGAGCGGTCATGCCGTAGCCCTGTGGATAAGCATTTTGCATCAGCTCACCGCGCAGGCTGACGAGTTTGATGGCATCGTTGAAGTCCAAAGCACCGGCGACCACCGCCGCCGGGTAGGCACCGATGGACAGGCCCGCGACGTAATCCGGGGCGTGTTGCAGCAGGCGGGCGTGGGCCACGCCGACGATCAACAGGCAGAGTTGTACCGCGCGGGTATTCGCCAGGGCCTCAGTTGAATCCAATGCACGAACATCTTCACCCAGCGCATCGCTGGCCTGCTCCAACACCTCGGCCGGCAACGCCTGGAGCATGCCCGGCCGTTGGGCGCCCTGCCCCGGGAACACCAGAAGGCTGCTCATGCCACGGCCTGCCAAGGATCAAGCACCAAGTGCGCGCCGCTGGCGGTTTTAAGCAGCACGCGGCGTGAGCCACTCGCCCATTCGCGCAAGGCAACGGCGCCAAATGGAGTCTGCAGTTGCAGGTCCACGGCGCACGCCGCCGTCTCCAGGATCGCCAGCAGGTCGTTTGCATCACCTCGAGCCAAAGGCTCGGGTGTGCGCAGAATTAAATCCAAGTCGCTCTGAGCATGCAGCGCTTCGATCCCGCTGGCCAATTCGAAACCCGCGCTGCCCGTGACGCCCCAGGTCTCCTGCGTCAGCACCCGCCGCAGGGCTGCGAGCGCTCGCAACGCCGGCAAATCCCGTGGCGAGATCACACCGCGCAACGCTTCGGGTATCACGCGCCGCTGCACCGCTGCCATGGGCATCTCGGCGGCGAAACGCTGCTCCCGCAGGCGCCCGCGCACGCCGACCGCCACGTAGCCCGGTGCGGCGATGGCGCGACGCACCACCACCGGGTGTCCGGCGCTGATCGCTTCCACCGCCCAGGCCGGAGCCTCGGCAGGCAGATGCGCCGGGGTCATGCCCCAGAGCAAATCGTGGGCGTTCACCATTGCTCCCGCAGCAACTGGCGTACGTGGCTGGAGGCTGCGCGATGGGTTGCACCGAGGCGCCCGCTCAAGTCGGTGCTGCCGATATCCTTGATTGCATGCACCAGGCAATCGCTGACCCGCGCCACGTCGTCCGCCGTGGGCTGTTCGATCTGGCTGACCGACAAGGTCTCCCAGAGCAAACCGAGGCTGGCATAACTGTCGATGTCATAGGCCATGGGCGGCACGCTGGCGGCCAGGGCTTCCAGTTCTTCAACACTGCGCAACGTCACCCGCGCGGCCGAAGCCTTGCCCATGGCGTGCACCATCACGCCGGGGTCGCGCAAGGCGATCAGGCGGTTGGCCTGGTAGCCGTGGGCGAGGAAGGCGCCGGACATGGCCTTGCCCACCAACAGCGCAATCACCGGGTGCCCGGCGAGGCGAGCGCGGGCGTAGCTATCGGCGGCGGCGGCCAGGGCCTGGTGGATGCCGAGGGCTTCTTCGCGACGGCCATAGGCTTGGCTGGGCACGTCGACGATGGCGATGATCGGGCGTTTGTCGCCTCGGGCGATGGCCTCATCCACCGCGCTGGCCAAGCCCCAGCCTTCGAGCAAGCCGACTTCGCCATTACGCGCACGCGGGAAGCGGTTTTGCGCGTCAGTGACCACGGCAATAAAGCGCACGGCGTGCTCGCCCAACAGGCCGTCGGCCACTTTCAGGGAGTTCGGCAACCCCTCGACAGACGTCGCACCCGCGCTCAGCGCGTCGAACCACTGCAAACCTCTCATGAGCGTTCTCCTTGATACAGCTCGCGCACCGTCGCCGGGTCGATCTGCGCCGTGGCATCCAGTTCGGCCAGGCGCGCCAGGTAGTACGCGGGCTGGCGGCTGCGTTGTTGGGTGGGCAGGCCTTGTTGCAGCAATGCGCTGACGGTCTGTTGAATTTCGGCCACATCGTCCGCCACATAACGGTCGGCCAGGTCACTGTTGAAACGTTGCTCACCGCCCGTAAGGCTCCAGATGAAAGGCCGGTCGCGGGAGTCGTACTCCTCCAGGCCGGCCTCCTGTTCGATGACTTGCGGGCCATTCAGGCCCAGGCGGGCTTCGCGCGTGACCACCAGGTAACTGCACAACCCGGCGGCGATGGACATGCCGCCAAAACAACCGACGCTGCCGGCCACCACGCCGATCACCGGCTGGTACTGGCGCAGGTCGACAATCGCCGCGTGGATATCCGCGATGGCGGCCAGGCCGAGGTTGGCTTCCTGCAGGCGCACGCCACCGGTTTCCAGCAGCAACACCGCGCGAGTCGGGATGCCTTTGCGGTTGTCTTCGGCTGCCAGCTCCAAGGCGCCGGCGATTTTCGCGCCGCCCACTTCGCCAAGGCTGCCGCCCTGGAAGTTGCCTTCGATGGCAGCAATGACCACAGGTTTTCCGTCGATAACGCCCTTGGCAATCACCACGCCGTCATCGGCCTGCGGCACCACGCCTTGGCGGCTGAGCCACGGTGACATGACGCGCTGGAACGGGTCGATCAATTCGCGGTAAGAGCCCGCGTCCAGCAAGGCCTTGGCGCGCTGCCGAGCGCCCAGTTCAACGAAGCTGTGTTTGGCGAGTAAGTCAGTCATGGCCGATCTCCTCGAAACCCTGCTCCAGGCGCAAGCGCACCACGCCGGGGGTGGCGCCGAAGTCGTGGATATCAATGTTCAAGGCCGGTGGGGTTTGCTCTTGGAAGATGCGTTCGAACAGGTGCTGCCAGCGCTGTTCGGCGCCATTCACCGAAGTCTGTACCTGAATGGTCAGGGTGCCAGGCGTGCCCGGTTCCAGCAGCACTTCCAAGTCGCCCGAGCCGACGCAACCCACCAACGCACGGCCTTTTGGCGGCTGCCCGGCGGGGAATTCAAAGGATAAGGTTTCCATCACAACGCTCCGTCGAGGCGGTCGATAAACAGGCAGGCGGCCAACAGGTCGGCGGCGCCGCCCGGGGAGGCATTCAGGGCCAGCAGTTGGAGGTCCAGCGCGTGCAACTGGCGGCGACCGGCCAAGGTTGCGCTGCCGCCGGCATCCAGCACGGCCTGGGCGCCGTATTGCATGGCTTGGAGGCCTTCGGTGCCGGCGCGGTAGAGCACGCAGGTGTCTGCCAGGTCCGTCATGATCGCGAGCAAGGCGTCCAGGCGGGCGTTCTGTTCGCCAGCGTTTTGCTGGCGGCTTCTGTGCAGTTGCGGCAAGCCGCGTTGCACCACCGACGGGAAGCCCAGTTGCGCTTCTTCACGGGCGCCGCGTGCGCCATAACGTTGGGCGACCTGGGCACCGTGGCTCATGGGCTGCGGGGAGTAGCGGTCGTTGAGCAAGGCCAGTTTGGCCGCCGTCAACGTGACGGCGCGTGGTTCCAACGCGGCAGCCGCCGTCAACAAGCCAAGGGCCCAGATCGCGCCGCGATGGGTGTTCACGCCGTGGGTGGTGATGAGCATCGCTTGCTCACCTTCTCGGCCAATACGCCCGAGCGCTTCACGCAGGGGCAAGCCGACTTCACCGTGTTCAATCGCGGCCTCGGCCATTTCCTTGAACATCGGCCACAGCGACAACGCCGAGGCGTGCATCAGGCCCAGGTGCAAATCGCTGTGGGCGCCGTTGCCACGCCGGTCCACCAAGGCGGGTTTGGGCGACAGGTCCGCTTCATCGATCAGTGCATCGACAGCCCTATCCGCCAGGCGATCCGCGAGGCTGAGTTCATGCAGTTTGAGGGCGCGCATTTACCAGCTCCTGAATTTGGCGGGCGGGTTGTACAGGCCACCGGACCATTCCACCAGGTCGGCCACGCTCTTGGCGGCCAACAGCTCGCGGGTGGCGTCGGTGCGGCGGATGCCCAAGTCTTCGGGCAAGGCGATCAGGCCTTCGCGGCGCATGCGCGCGGTGTCTTTAGGGTTGTGGCGCATGCCGATGGCCGTGACGCCTGCGACAGCGGCGATCATCGCCTGGCGCTCTTCGAGGGAGCGCGCCTTGTACAGGTAGGCGATGCCCTCTTCGGTGAGCAAGTGGGTGACGTCATCGCCGTAGATCATGATCGGTGCCAGCGGCATGCCGCTTTTGCGCGCGACTTCGACGGCGTCGAGGGTGTCGACAAAGGTGGGTTTGCCGCCTTCCTGGAAGGTCTCGACCATTTGCACCACGAGTTTTTTACCGCGTTCCAACAAGGCTTCGGGCGCATCGTCGTGGCGCATATCCAGCCAGGCCGGCGTGCCGTGGCGGCGACCGCGTGGGTCATGCCCCATGTTCGGTGCGCCGCCAAAACCGGCGAGTCGGCCACGGGTCACGGTGGAGGAATGGCCGTCGCCGTCGACCTGCAGGGTGGCACCGATAAACAGGTCCACCGCGTATTGACCGGCGAGCTGGCAGAACATCCGGTTGGAGCGCATCGAGCCGTCGCGACCGGTGAAGAACACATCCGGCCTCGCGGCGATGTAGTTCTCCATGCCCAGTTCGGTGCCGAAGCAGTGCACGCTTTGCACCCAGCCGCTTTCAATCGCGGGGATCAACGTGGGGTGCGGGTTGAGGGTCCAATTGCGGCAAATTTTGCCCTTGAGACCGAGGGATTCGCCGTAGGTGGGCAGGATCAGCTCGATGGCGGCGGTGTTGAAGCCGATGCCGTGGTTGAGCGACTGCACATTGTGTTTTTCGTAGATGCCACGGATCGCCATCATCGCCATCAACACATGCACCGGCTTGATGTGGCGTGGGTCGCGGGTGAACAACGGCTCGATGTAGAAAGGCTTGTCAGCCACCACCACGAAATCCACCCAACTGGCGGGGATGTCGACACGGGGCAAATCGGTGACGTCGTCCACCAACTGGTTGACCTGCACGATCACGATGCCATCGCTGAAGGCGGCAGGCTCGATCAGCGCCGGCGTGTCTTCGGTGCTGGCGCCGGTGTAGATATTGCCGGCGCGGTCGGCCATGAAGCCGGCCGAGAGCACCACGTTGGGAATCAGGTCCACCACCAGCCGCGCATAGAGCTCGATGTAGGTGTGGATCGCGCCGATTTCCAGCAGGCCGTCTTCGAGCAACTGGCTGATGCGCAGGGATTGGGTGCCGGCGAAGGAGAAGTCCAGCTTGCGCGCGATGCCTTTTTCAAACAGGTCCAGGTGCTCGGAACGGCCAACACTGGGCATGATCATGTGCAAATCGTGGAGCTTGGCCGGGTCGGCTTTGGCCAAGGAGCGCGAGAGGAAGTCGGCTTGCTTTTGGTTGTTGCCTTCCAGCACGACGCGGTCGCCGGGGAGGATCAGGGCTTCGAGCGCCTCAACGATTTTGTCGCTGGGCAGCACGGCCCCGTCTGCGTACTTTTTGACCAGCCCGAGCCGCCGCTGCTTCTCGTCGCGCCGCCGCGTCCAGCGCGAGTCGGGGGTAATTGTTGTTGTCATGGTCGCTCCACGAGGTTTGCTGTCGTGGGACTACCTTAGGGATGACCAACCGGACGATCAATCACGCTGGTTGAGCAACAGTTACGGTGAGAGTAACGATGCTTACTTTCTTAAACTTCAACGGGAACCCGACCGCCTCAAATATTCACCCATCTAACGGCATGCGAAGAAAGTAGTTATTACTGCACAATCACCTTGTGAGATGTCTTTATGACCCAAACTGCTCGATTGATGGAAACCCGCCCCCCCGAATCGCCTCCGCCCCCCTCACAGCCCGTTACCCCGTCTGCGGCACAGACTATTACCCAACAGCAGCCTGCCCTCGCTTCACCCAGGTCAACCTATTTACCCAACGGCTATCACTTACCCACATCACCGGGCATACCGCCGGTCACGGTGGATCGTCCCAATCTAGCAATACGCCACAATATCAGCGACGAGGAACTTCTCATCCGTCAACATGAAAGTCTGAGTGCCCAGATTCAACGCCTACACAGCCAGCAACCCAGCCTCAAAGCCTTTGTGCAGACGCAACTTGAGCAAGCCTTTCCAGACGTCAGGCCGCTCAATGCCGAAACGACGCAGCACGCCATCACCAAGGACATCGCCACCCAATACCCCAAGAGCCTGCAGGCGTTCTGGACCACGCCCCGTCCGAAGGAGAGAGAACCGCGCACTCTGGAGGCGCCGCAAAACCAGCTACTGACCCTGCACAAGCAACAACTGTCGGTCCTGGCGGCGCTGCGCGTGAGCGACGGCACATTGACCCCGGCCAGCAAACAGCTGATTGATGCCGCGCTGCAACACCCCACGCTGGCCGAACGCGAGCATGCCTTCGCCAACGGCGCCCGACCTGGGGTTTACCCGATCACCGTCGATGACGGCACCGAACGGGGTGCGCTGCTGGCCGGCGCTTTTCTCATCACCAAGACCGATAATTCCTGGGCCACAGAACCCACATGGCCGAACGGCCGCGCGCTCCCGCTCAACGATGCCAATGGCCCCGTGGTGTTGTATACACCCGGTGAAGGTTTCGAGGAGTTCACCACTCCCGCCCAGGCACGTCAGGCATTGGCCGATCGCCTTGAACAAGCGGGTGCCACTGCCGACCGGCTGTTGCAACAGATGCCACTGGCCATGCAAAACCGTGACGCTCCCCCCACCGGGGATGACCTGATGCTCAGCGCTGAACCGCTGACCGGGGATGTCCTGGCCGAAGGGATACCCTGGATGCTCAAGCGTCAGCAAGAGGAAATCCAGGCAAAAGCTGCCCAAGCATTCACGCAATCCGGTGGCAACCCGCTGACAGAGCCGACTGCGTTGGAGGCTCTCGAGGAATCCGCCGACTGGTCGTACTTGCTCGACGGTAGCAATGCGCTGTCAGCACGCGACGCCAAGCTGGCCGATAAGCTGCAACCCCAGTGGCTGAAAAACCTGAGCCCGAAACAAATAGCACTGTTCGACCACCTGGAGCATGCCGAAAAACAAAGCACGCGCACGCTGGCGTCCCTGCTGGAAAAGATCCCTGACCTCGCATCCTTCGCCCGGGACAGGATCACGGCGGCCATCCAAAGGCTATCTCCGCCTGGACGGTTGGATGCAGACCAGTTAAAGGTAACGGTTACAACGAAGACCCGGATTAATCTCAGTCGACCCAGCAGCAATGAAACGCCGTTTATCAAAACCCACAACGTGTCGCTGACAGATCTGGCGCTGAAAAACCCCACCGAGTTCCCAACCGCTGAAAGCAGTCACTTCACCGAAACTACCTTTACGTTGCCGCTCACCGATTCCCAAGGCAAACCTATCCTGGACGTTAGCGGCAAGCAGGTCATCTGGACCACCGAGCAGCTTAAGACGCTGTTCAATACCGCAGATGTCGGTGGCGAATACACCAAGCTGCTCAAGGAAACGCTGGCCACGGATACCGAGTCAGGGCCCGCGAGCGAGATTCGCAAAGCGTGGAAAGCCAACCTGAGCGATAGCCTGGAAAAGGATGCGCTTCTGGCAGAACTCAACCCGGATGTTTACAAGGCAAAAGCAACGCTCGACACCACCACCCAGCGAGGCGCGCAATGGGTTGCCGCCGTGCTGGGCAATCCCGACTCGGCCGACCGGCCTCAGGTCGATGGAAAAACCATCACCGCCAATGCCCTTATCCAGCGCGGGATACCGGTACGGGGGGTGATGGTGATTGGCAATCAGACGGATGACGCGCTGGTCCTGTACACACCGGGTGCGCCCGACGGCATGTCGTTTCGTGAAGTAGCAGACCAGGATTCGCTGAATACCTTGCTGGAGAAAAACGAATGGCGGGTCTACACCGCAAGCAGGAAATCACCCGTCAATAAAGATGACGTGGCCAAAGCCTATGATGCGCTCAAGCAGCAAGCAACCGGCCAGCTGACGAACCCCTTCAAGGCCATTGATTTGCTCGTCAAGGTGCTCAAGCTGACGGGCGCCGGCACGACACTCCAGCCCATAGAAGGTAACGTTCAGGATGAGCTGTACAAACAGCACGTGCAGTTGCTCATCGACAAAGCGGACCACCAATCTGTGAGCAGCGCGGAAGTCGCGGCTCAATCGACAATCAACAAAGTCCTGTTCGGCGTTGAAGTGGGCTTTGCACTGCTTGATCTGTTGCCCGTGGTTGGCAAAGGCCTTTCGGCGGGAGCGCGATTGGCAAAGACTGGCCTGAGGACCCTGCGTGCCAACGGGAAAACGCTGCCGCGGCTGATCAAGGGTCCCGGCCTGGGGCCAGCGGTGTATGCCGATGGTACCGGGGCGCCGACACGTCTCTCGAGTGTTCGCACAGCGCCTTTACGCCCAGCATCCAGCCACACGCCGCCACCCAGACCGCTACGCCCTTCCGTGGTTGACACGCCAGCCCCAAAGCGAGACCTGAGCGCTTTCAGCGTTCCGGACGACGTCATCAAAGGCGTCCCGATGAAGGCGAATGGCACCTATCAGGTTGGCGAAAATTGCTACGTGCGTTATACCGACGCGACTGAGGTCAGCAAGGTGTACCTGATCGATTCAAGCTTTCATGCACGGTCCGGAAGGGTTTCCATCCTGGACCCCAATGAGCCTGCGACGAGATCAACGTTCTTTCGACGAAGGGAGAACCTGGTGCGTGCCACCAACGGTGAATGGCGAGCGAGCAGATTGCCAGCAGGCACCCCAATAAAACGCCCGCTGGAGCCCGCTGTTTCGACTTCAGGACACACGCCAAACGGTCAACCACTCACTAAACGCCCCCGAGTGCCAGAGGCCTTCCCCGGTGAAAAAGCGCAGCTGGAACCGCCTGTCAAAGGCAAAACCGTTTTCTACAAATATGTAGCGAAAGATCGCCATGCCAAGTTCAACGCCGACCGCGCTTTTAGCCCTTCAGATACCAATTTGAAGGGTGACCCCCTTCCCCGAGGAAAAGGCCGGCACTACTTTACGGACCTGGCGCCAGAAGATATGCCCAGCAAACAGCTGTCCGAGACCATCTTCGGGCGGCGTAAATTCGGCAATTGGCAGGATAAAATGACGTATCACTACGAAGTGAATACATCGGGACTGAACCTCATCCAAAGCCCTGACAACCCTCATATCTTTTACCTGGAAACACCGTTTTCCATACCAACGACCTATCGAAGCGGACCGAACGCTGATTTGACCCAGCGCATTATTTCGCATGGGAGAACACCTTTGACAACCTGACCCCGCTTTGCAGGCAGACGCATGGCGGCGGCCAATGAGTCCCAAAAAGGGAACGATAGGTTAATGCCAGTCAGTTAAGACGTAGAAAGGGTAAAAAATAACCTGTGGCGAGGAAGCTTGCTCCCGTTGGGCCGCGAAGCGACCCCAGCTCTTTGTTTCAAAAGACTGGGACTGCTGCGCAGTCCAACGGGAGCAAGCTCCCTCGCCACAGGTACAGTGTTTGCCCTTAACTGACTGGCATTAATCGATAGGTCCCTTTTTTTGGAACGATAAAGTTTTATGCCGCCATGGACGGGGAAATTTGTTCCAGTGTTTGATCCACCAACAGTTGCCCCAACGCTGCCATTTGCTGAATCCCAAGCATGATGGCGCGCTGGGTAGTGTCCAGGTCGAAGGCTAGATTGCAGGTGAGTGCGTTGAGGGAGGACAGGGTTTCGCTGGCGTTGACCAGCAAGGTTTCGGTGTCTTGGTGAGGGTTTACGGTGAAGAGGGGCGGATTGGGGGTAGGTTTGATCATGATTTACAGCTCCGATATGGGATGGAGACTGCCATCTGCCGCTTGCACGCGAACTAAGGTGGCAGCTGTGCGCAGGTGTGCAAGACCGGGCATATCGGACCCCGGCAGACCCCGAGGGATCTCCCACGCACAGCCGCCATAACAAATACAGCAGGCATAAAAACGCCCGTTGAATGGCTATGGGCGCCGGTGCGCCGACATGTAACCGGACTTGCACGTCCGTGTCACCGTTTTTTGCGATGACGGGACGAAGACTAGGCGCGCTGGCTGCACGCGACAAGTTCATGCACGGCCCAAAATCTTGCAGGAAAAATCCGAAGGCCCAGCAACACCCCCCCTGTGGCGAGGGAGCTTGCTCCCGCTGGGCTGCGCAGCAGCCCCAGTACAAACACCGCGTTTCTACAGGCAGAAAGCGGCGGTAGGTTTTGGGGCCGCTTCGCGCCCCAGCGGGAGCAAGCTCCCTCGCCACAAACGAGGTCTGCAGGCAGCGGTTTATGCGGGTTGAGTGAGTATCTGAGATGAGCGCGATCCCGTGTGGGAGCGGGGGATTCAAGCTAATCCGGATTCGACCAGCAACGCTTCCAACCCCATCAAGTCCGGCACCTTCGCCACATGCTCCCCTACCTGCACCGCCGCCAACTCCAACGGGCACAGCGGCACGTCCACATAACTCAACTCGCTGTCGAGCTTGTAAGACCGTGGAATCCCCTGAATCACCAGTGCGATAAACTTCAACGTCGGTCGCCCGCCCAACGCGTTCAACACTACGATTCGCGAGCGTTCGCCGGTCACACTCGCCTCGCCGCACACCGCTTCAAAGCTGATCAGCGGTATCTGCCGATCGCGCCAGGTTACTTGCCGCAAATACCACGGCGGCGCATCACTGGCGGGCTCACCGCGCTGGAAGTCGATCAGCTCGGCAATGGCGACGTTGGGCAGCACCAGGTGGCGGTCGGCCAGCGGCAGCAGCAGGCCGGTGAGTTGGCTGGTGCGGTGGTCAAGCATGGGACTTGCTCCAGTAGGCGATGCTTTCGAGCAGCACCGATTCCTGGTACGGCTTGCCGAGGTAGTCGTTGACGCCGATGGCCATGGCGCGATCGCGGTGTTTCTGGCCGGTGCGCGAGGTGATCATGATAATCGGCAGGCGCATCAGCCGGGGGTCGTTGCGCACCTGGGTGGCGACTTCGAAGCCGTCCATGCGCGGCATTTCGATGTCGAGCAGCATCAGGTCCGGGGTGTGTTCTTCGAGCACAGCGAGGGCGTCGATGCCGTCTTTGGCGGTGAGCACGTTCATGCCGTTGCGCTCCAGCAGGCGGCTGGTGACTTTGCGCACGGTGACGGAGTCGTCCACCACCAGCACCAGCAACGGGCGTTTTTTCAAGGGGTCGTTGAGGATCAGCGGCGCATCGACCGACTGGGCCGGCAAGGCCGGCTGGCGGGCGCGGATATGCGCGAGCAAATCGATGATCAGCACTACGCGACCGTCGCCCAGAATCGTCGCGCCCGACAGGCCCTGCACCCCGGCAAACTGCGGGCCCAGCCCCTTGACCACAATCTCCCGCGTACCGGCCATGGCGTCCACATGGATGGCCACACGCCGCTCGTTGCACTGCACCAATAGCACCGGCACCGGCTGGTACTGGCCCAGCAGTTTCGGGCGGCTGACGGTGTGCAGCAGGTCGCCCAGGTAGAACAGCTCATAGCGCTGGCCGGCGTATTCATAACACGGCGGGTCTTGCTGGTAATGGCCCGCCAGCTCATGGGGCAGCACCCGCACCAGACCCTCGATGGTGTTGAGCGGAATCGCGTACTGGTCGTCCGCACATTGCACCATCAGCGCACGGTTGACCGACACGGTAAACGGCAAGCGAATACGGAAATGCACACCCTCGCCCGGCGTCGAATCAATGACCATCGAGCCGCCAAGCTGACGCACTTCCTCATGCACCACGTCCATGCCCACGCCGCGTCCGGAAATCTGCGTGATCTTTTCGGCGGTGGAGAAGCCCGGCTGCAGGATGAACTGCAACACGTCGCGGTCGCTGATCTCTTGATGCGGGCCCAGCAAGCCACGCTTGATCGCCTTGCGCCGCACGGCCTCCAGCGGTACACCTGCGCCGTCATCGCGCATGTCGAAAACGATGTCGCCGCCTTCGTGGGTCAGGTCCAGGGTGATGCGGCCTTTCTCGGGCTTACCGGCCAGCAGTCGCACATCGCGGGACTCCAGGCCATGGTCGACGGCGTTGCGCAGCATGTGCTCCAGCGGTGCCGCCATGCGTTCCAGCACATTGCGGTCCATCTCGCCCTCGGCGTTGCCGACGATGAATTCCACGTCCTTGCCCAGCTCACCCGCCACCTGGCGCACGATACGCTTGAGGCGCGGCAGCATGCGTTCGAACGGCACCATGCGCGTGCGCATCAGGCCTTCCTGCAACTCGGTGTTGATGCGCGCCTGTTGCTGCAACAGGTCGTGCGCGTCCTCGTTGCGGCGCTCGAGGGTGTCCTTGAGGTCGAGCAGGTCGGAAGCGGACTCGGACAACGCGCGGGACAATTGCTGCAGCTGCGAGTGGCGGTCCATTTCCAGCGGGTCGAATTCTTCATAACCCAGGCGCTCGGCCTCGGCCTGCTGGCGACTGAGGATGCGGCCCTGGGTCTCGGTATCGAGACGCCGCAGTTGGTCGCGCATGCGCTCGATCGTGGTTTCCACTTCGGTCAGGGCAATGCGGGCGTCGTTGACTTGCTGCTCGATACGGCCACGGAAGATCGAGGTTTCACCGGCCAGGTTGACCAAGTCGTCGAGCAGCTCGGCAGAGATCTTCACCATGTCGGCGGCCGGGTCTACCACGGCCTCCGCCTTGCCCGTCGGCAACGCCACCGGTGTCACCGGTTCGTCGCTGGGGTGCACCAGGCTTTTGATGCGCTCGATGAGCTTGTCCACCGAGCCGACCGGCAAACCGTCGGCCACCGCGTCGATCATCTGCGCCAGGCGGTCGTGGCAGCCTTGCAGCAACGCAAACAGCTCGGCGGACGGCGCCAGTAGGCCTGCGGACAGCCCTTCGTAGAGAAACTCCAGTTCATGGGCCAGATCGCCGATCGGCCCGATCTCGACCATGCGCGCGCCGCCCTTGAGGGTGTGCAGGTCGCGCAGCAGGGTTTCGACTTCCTGGCGGCTGCCGGGCTCGGCCTGCCAACGCAGCAAAGCGCTGCCTGAGCTGTCGAGAATGTCGGCGGCTTCTTCGAGGAAGATATCCAGCAATTCAGGATCAGCACCCGAGGCTTGCGCAGCCTCGGTCGGTGCCGTCGGTGTGCTGCCCTGGCGGAATCCACGCAATTGGGCGATCAACTCGCCGGCATCGCTCAGGGGCCGTTGCTGTTGCAATTCATCAAGCTGCAAGGCCAGCCGCTCATGGCTGGCCATCAGTAACAGCGACAGCTCGGGAGAGTAGCTGTAGCGACGGTCCACCAGCCCTTCATACAAACATTCCAGCTCGTGGGCCAGGTCAGCCACCGGCCCGATTTCGGCCATGCGCGCGCCGCCCTTGAGGGTGTGCAGGTCACGTTGCAACGAGGACAGCGGTCCCGCGTTATCCGGCTCCAGCAACCAGCGTTTGAGCGACTGCCCGGCGCTGTCGAGGATGTCCACGGCCTCTTCCAGGAAGATCTCGACGATCTCATCGTCCATCGTCGTTGGCTGATCCAATTGCGCCGTGGCCGCCCCCAGCTCGGAGATGCTCAAGGCGCGGCTGCCGTCGCTTTTGATCAGGCCGGTGGCCGACGGGTCAAGGGCCTCATCCAGCAACTCGCGCAACGCCTGCACCCGTGCCGGCGCCGGGCTGATTTCCTGCCCGGCGGCCAATTGGTCGAGCATGTTGATCAAGGCTTCATGGGCCTGCTCGGCCTCGTGGAAAAACCGCTCGCTCACCGCCAGGCTGCTCTCCTCCACCGCGCCATAGAGGTCGAGCAGCGCTTCGCAGAGTGCGTCGATGGCGTGCAGGTCGGCGACGTGCGCGCCCTCCCCCAGGGTGGTCAGTTCGTCCAGCAGCGCGGTGAGTTCCTGGCGTTCGCCGGGATGCTGTTGCCAGCGGCGCAGCAGGCTTTCGGCGTCGAGCAGAATGTCCATGCCCTGGGCCAGGAAGTTGGCGATCAGTTGCGGGTCGCGCTTGATACGCAGACCGGTATTCGGGGCGTCGAGCAATGCTTCAAGCTGCTGATCCAGCAGGCGTTGGGTGCGGTTGATCAGGTCCTCTGCGCCTTTGATCGGCGCCAACGGGTCGCTGTCCAGATCACGCAGCCCGCGCTGGAACAGGCTCTCGGCTTCGAGCAGCAACTCCACTTCGTCCAAGTCCAGCGGCAGGCGGTGTGCCTTGTATTCGCGGGTGAGGTGGTCCAGCGGGCGCGCCAGTTCGGCGATGGGCAGCACGCCGGCCATGTAGGCGCTGCCTTTGAGCGTGTGCAGGGCGCGTTGCAGTTCATCGCTGACGTGCAGCGGTACATGCTCGGCGGCCTGTTGCAGGAAGTGATTGAGGCTGTCCAGATGGCTTTGGACTTCGTTGCGGAAGATCTCCAGCAGCATCGGGTCATGGGGTTCGGCAGACGGCTGCGGCGTACCGCTGGCCAAGGCGTGGGCGCGGGCGGCCAGGGCGTCGACTTCATCGCGCTGGCGCTGGTCGTCGGTGGCGAAGTCCGCGATCAACTCCGGCAGCAAGGCCACCGCTTCATCCAGCACCTGTTGTACCTCGGGGCTCAGGGCTACGCTGCGTTCCAGTACGCGATTGAGCAGGTTTTCCACAGCCCAGGCCAGCTCGGCCAGGACCAGTGCGCGGACCATGCGGCCGCTGCCCTTGAGGGTGTGGAAAGCACGGCGCATTTCGCCCTGGGCGGTTTTGTCCGCGCTGTTGGGCAGGTAACGGTGCAGCACGTCGAGGACTTCGTCGGTTTCCTCGAGGAAGACCTCGCGCAGCTCATCGTCGATGGGCTCTTCGTCGGCCGGTGGCGGCAGCAGGCTACCGGGGCGTTGCAGGGCCGGCGGGTTCAGGCGCGACGTGGGGCTGGCCAGCGCGTCGAACTGCGACTGGCTCGGCGCGACCTCCACCGCCAGCGCTCCATCCGGTGCAACCAGGGCTTGGCGCCAGGGTTTCTCGGCAGGCAGGTAACCCAGCGCCGCCAGGCCTTGGGTGGCCAGCTCCAGCACCCGTTCACCTGCGGCATCGGGGTCTTGGAGCATCCGTTCGAGGTAGTACTCCAGGCTGCTGATCACGTCGGCAAAATGCGCCAGTTGCCGCTCGGTCGGCGGCGCGTCGTTGCCCATCAACTGTTCATCGACGTAGTCCGTGCAACCGCGCATCAGGCTCGCCGCGCGTGGCAAAGGGATCATGGCCAGGGCGCCGCGCACCTGGCTCAGCAGTTCCGGCAGGGACTCAAGGCGCTGGCGGTCCCAGTCGGCTTCGATGCAATCGATCACGAGTTCCTTGGCTTGCTTGAGGCACTGGCAGGATTCACGGATCACCAATTGGTGGATCTGGGTCAGGTCGGTGGTGGGCAGGCGGCTTTCTTCGCGGCTTTCCGGCTCCACGGTGCCGGCCATGCCAGCCAGTGTGGCTTCGACATAGAGCAAGGCGCCGGCGACGTCCATCAGCACGGCATCGTTGGGTTCGCGTTGGCCCTGGGCCAGGCTCAGCACCACGGCAAGCTGGTCGATGATGACTTTACGCGGCTGGCCGAAGCCCAGCACCGCCAAGGTGTCGGCGATCTGCCGCAGTGGCGCGAGCAGCGCGTCGAGGTCGCTGGTGTGCTGACGGTCGCTGCGTACGAACAGGTCGAGGCGTTCTTTTACCCGCACCAACTCTTCACACAATGCACCCAGCACCGAGCCCATGGCGTTGCGGTCCGGCCCGGCCAGACGTGCGCGTTCGGCATCGACCACCGTGCTGTCCGGCAAGGCTTCATCCAGGCCGTAGCGTTCCTTGAGGCTTTGCATGCGCGGTGTCGGCCGGGTGACCTTGGCCACATAAAACAGCAAGCTCTTGAGCAACTCATCTGGCGCCGGCTGGTTGATGCCGCCGATGCCTTGGGCGAGCAGGCGCTTGAGCTGTTTGTCACTGGCCTTGAGCAAACTGCGCAGCGCTGGGCTGTTGGCGATCACGCCGATGAGCATGCCTTCGACCAGCGCCGAAGTGACTTGCCACAGCGGCAACAACGGCGCGCCCTGGCACAAGGCTTCGAGACGCGCGAACACCCGCGCCATGTCCTCCAGGTTGCTGGGGCCGTGGTCTTCGCGCAGCAGCCCGGCCAGGGCCTGTTGCAGCAGCTGATGCCACTGGCGCAGTTGCTCTTTCAGGTCGGGCACCGCGCGTTGCGCCAGCGCTTCATCGGGCAGCGGCGCGATGGTGAGCAGTTGCGGGCTGAACAGGCTGGTCTCCGACAGCAGGCTTTCGCCGCGGGCGCTGCGCAGGTCGTTGAGCAACGGCAATACCACCAGCGGCAGGTCGCGGCGGGCGCTGTGCACGCGGTCCAGGTAGAGCGGCAATTGGTTGAGGGCCTGTTGCAGCAGGCGGATGCTTTCGTCGCGCTGGCTCACATGGCCGGCTTGCAGAGCCAGGGCCAGTGCTTCGACTTCCTCGGCCAGCAGGGCCGCGCCGTAGAACTCGACCATTTGCAGCGCGCCATGCACCTGATGGATGCCGGCCAGGCATTCGCTGATCGCGTCGCCGTCAGTGGTTTCGACGTACGCATCCAGCGCCGAACGGGCCTGTTGCAGGGTTTCGGCAATGTCGCCCTTGACCCATTCGAGGGCCACGTAGTCGTGCCGATCAACCATAACTGCTCCGCTTAGAATTCGTGGGTTGCTGGTGGTGCGAGATCTCAAGACAGATAGAGATCAAATGTGGGAGGGGGCAAGCCCCCTCCCACATTGGTACTGCATTTCAATCGTCGACCTGCTTTGGCGGCGGCAAGGTAAACCCCGACACCGACCGGCGCAGTTGGCTGGCCATTTTCGCCAGGTTGCCGATGCTTTCGGCGGTGGCCGTGGAGCCCGACGAGGTCTGGGTAGTGATCTGCTGAATCACGTTCATGGTCAGGGAGATCTGCCCCGCCGACGAGGTCTGTTGCTGCGCCGCGTTGGAAATACTCTGGATCAGCGCCGCCAGGGTTTTCGACACGCCTTCGATCTCTTCCAACGCCACCCCGGCGTCCTGTGCCAGCCGCGCGCCGCGCACCACTTCGGTGGTGGTCTGCTCCATGGAGATCACCGCTTCGTTGGTGTCAGCCTGGATCGCCCGCACCAGGGTTTCGATCTGCCGGGTGGCCGCCGACGAGCGCTCGGCCAGCCGTTGCACTTCATCGGCCACCACCGCAAAGCCGCGCCCGGCGTCACCGGCCATGCTCGCCTGGATCGCGGCGTTGAGGGCGAGGATGTTGGTTTGGTCGGCAATGTCGTCGATCAGGCTGACGATGTCGCCAATCTCCTGGGACGACTCACCCAGGCGCTTGATGCGCTTGGCGGTGTCTTGGATCTGTTCGCGAATGTTGTCCATGCCGTGGATGGTGTTGTGCACCACCTCGTTACCCTTGTTGGCGATCTCCACCGAGCGCTCCGCCACCGCCGAGGACTCGGCGGCGTTGGCCGACACCTGGTCGATGGACTGGGCCATCTGGTTGATCGCCGTGGACGCTTCGGCGATCTGCTGGGCCTGGTGCTCCGACGCCTGGGCCAGGTGCATGGCGGTGGCCTGGGTGTCCTGCACCGCACCGGCGACTTGCCCGGCGGTGAGGTTGATGGTGGCGACCAGGTCGCGCAGTTGGTCGACGGAGTAGTTGATGGAATCGGCGATGGTGCCGGTGAAGTCTTCGGTCACCGAGGCCGTCACGGTGAGGTCGCCGTCGGCCAGGTCTTCGATTTCATCCAGCAGGCGCATGATCGCGTTCTGGTTGCGCTCGTTCTTCTCGGCGGTTTCATGCAACTGGCGGTTGGTCTCGCGCACCATCACCAGGCCGATCAGGATGATCGAGGTCAGCGCCAACAGCCCCAGCACATAACCGCCGATGGTGTCGAAACTGCGCCCGCTGGCCAGGTTTTCAAAACCGGTGGCCAGGTGCGAGGCTTCATCGAGCAGGGTTTGCGACAGGTTGAAGATATTGCTCGCCGAGGCGCGGACCTGGAACAGTTGCGGCGAGGTCTCGAGGATTTCATCCACGGAGCCGGAGACAAATTCGAACAGCTCGGCGATTTCCGCCAGCCGCGCCCGGGCGTCGCGGTCTTCGACCTGGGTGATGCGCAGGCCGGGGTTGCCCTGGAGCATGCCGTTGAGCACCTGGCCGAAGCGGTTGGCGTCACGGCCAAAGGCGTCGGCGGCCTGCACGGCGGTTTCGTCGCCGGCCAGTACGGTGTTCACCGCGCCAAGGATCCGTTCGGCCAACAGTGACTGGCGCTGGGCCAAGGCCACTTGGCTGGCCGGGGCGCCACGCTGCAGGAGGATATCGACGACCTTTTCCGACTCCATCTGCAACTGCGGCACGGTTTCGGCCAATGTCGCGGCGACCTGATGCAAGGACAACACGGTCTGTTCGCTGGCGAGGATGGCGTCTGTGTTTTTCAGCAGCGCTTCCCAGTCGGTCTGCACCGCGCGCATTTCGGCGCGCACGGCGTTGGGCGCGGCAGGCAAGCCGGTTTCCGGGTCACCTTTTTTCAGGTAGCCCCAGCGCTGGGCGAAGTCGTTGCGCGCATCGCCCAGCAGCTTGAACGCGGCGGCCTTGCCGGCGGCGGCTTCGGTGGCGTTCTTGGCGATGCGCTGGGACAGTACGCGCAGCTCACCGGCGTGGCCGATGTACTGTTTGTCATAGGTGGACTGGGTGTTGAGGTACGCAAAGTTGGCGAACAGCAACATGATGAACACGATCAGTGCGATGAACAGCACGATGATCTGCGAGCGGCTGCGCGAGCCGGCCTGGGGTTTTGGCGTGGTGGCGGTGGTCATGCGGCAACATCCATGAAACCTGGAGCCTGGGCCAGGGCGAATGGGCTGAAGACCTGCCACTGCTGGTCGCCCTCGAACTGGCCCTGGATAAACGGAACACCGGGCGCGGCGCTCGCCAGCAGTGCGTCTTGTGCGAAATGCTGCATCCCCACCACCTCGTCCACCAGCAGCCCGACAAACAAGTCGTTGAATTCCACCACCAATACGCGCCGCTGTTTGCGCGCCTTGGACAGTTCAAGCCCGAGAAACCCACCCAGGTCCATCACCGGCAACAGGCGCCCACGCAGGTTAGCCACGCCCTTGACCCAGGCCTTGACCCCGGGCATAAGCGTGCAGCGCGGTTCATGCAGGACTTCGGCAACTTCGCCCATGGGTGCCACATACCAGTGCGGCCCCAAGCGAAAACCGATCCCGCTCCAACGTTGCAGGCGGGCTTCCTGGGACGGCAGGTCGGCGGCCAGCAGGCGGCAGCGCCGGTCGATGTCCAACAGCAGCTCGAAGGCGGTTTGCGACTCGGTCATGATGGCGAACCGTCAGCCGGCCAGCACCTTGTTCAGGGTGGCGATCAGGGTTTCTTCATCCACCGGCTTGGTCAGGTAATCCTTGGCGCCCTGGCGCGCCCCCCAGATCTTGTCGGTTTCCTGGTCTTTGGTGGTGATGATGATGATCGGGATGCCGTTGGTTTCCGGCTCCTTGGACAGTTGGCGGGTGGCCTGGAAGCCATTGAGGCCCGGCATCACGATGTCCATCAGCACGGCGTCGGGTTTTTCCTGGCGGGCCAGGGCCACGCCGTCCGCACCGTTTTCGGCCTTGAGAACCTGATGGCCATGCTTTTCCAGCATGCCGGTCAGTTTGTACATTTCGGTCGGCGAATCGTCGACGATCAGAACACGTGCCATGGTTTTCCCCGCTACATAAGTTCGCGCCGACCCTCGTGAGGCGACGTCAGTGTGCTTGTTCTACTGCGGCGAAGCCGGGCACGTAGGCCTTGATCGCACTCAGCAGTTCTTCCTTGCTGAAAGGCTTGGTCAAAAACTGATCGACGCCGACGATGCGCCCCTTGGCCTTGTCGAACAGGCCGTCCTTGGAGGACAGCATGATCACCGGGATCGACTTGAACGCCGGGTTGTTCTTCACCAGGGCGCAGGTCTGATAACCATCCAGGCGCGGCATCATGATGTCGACAAAGATGATGTGCGGGTGATGATCGACAATCCGGGCCAGGGCATCGAAACCGTCGATGGCCGTGATGACATCGCACCCCACGTTCTTCAACAAGGTTTCAGCGGTACGGCGGATCGTCTTTGAGTCGTCGATCACCATCACTCTCAAGGCGTTGGAATGCTGTTCCATATCTGCTCTGCCATCGCCACAGCGAATCGGTTTTCGGTGTGTACTGCCTGATGTTGCACAGGATGAGCGCCGCAAGCCTTGGAATTCAAGGGCTGCTGCGCCGTGGCAGTCTTTTTAGCACAGTCTCCGGGCGCAATCTATCGAGCAACCGGCCAGGTGGTTTTTCCTTGACCCACAACAGCCACAGCGCCACTCTGACGCCACTTTTATGCGCCCTAATTTGCTAGAGGAAATCCCCCATGAGCGTTCGCGTCGGCATTGTCATGGACCCTATCGCCAGCATCTCCTATAAAAAGGACAGCTCGCTGGCCATGCTCCTGGCCGCCCAGGCCCGCGGCTGGACGTTGTTCTATATGGAGCAGCGCGATCTTTACCAGGGTAACGGCGAGGCCCGCGCACGCATGCGTCCGCTGCAGGTGTTTGCCAACCCTGAGAAGTGGTTCGAGCTGTCGGACGAAATCGACAGCCCGCTGAGCGATCTGGACGTGATCCTGATGCGCAAGGACCCGCCGTTCGACATGGAATTCGTCTACTCCACCTACCTGCTGGAGCAGGCCGAGCGCGCCGGCGTGCTGATCGTGAACAAGCCGCAGAGCCTGCGCGACTGCAATGAAAAGCTGTTCGCCACCCTCTTCCCGCAGTGCACCCCGCCCACCGTGGTCAGCCGCCGCGCCGACGTGCTGCGTGAATTCGCTGCCAAGCACGGCGATGTGATCCTCAAGCCGTTGGACGGCATGGGCGGCACCTCGATCTTCCGTCACCGCGCAGGCGACCCGAACCTGTCGGTGATCCTGGAGACCCTGACCGCCCTGGGCACTCAGCAAATCATGGGCCAGGCCTACCTGCCGGCGATCAAGGACGGCGACAAGCGCATCCTGATGATCGACGGCGAGCCGGTGGACTACTGCCTGGCGCGCATCCCGGCGGCTGGCGAGACCCGCGGTAACCTGGCAGCCGGCGGTCGTGGTGAAGCACGCCCTCTGTCGGACAAGGACCGTTGGATTGCCGCCCAGGTTGGCCCGACCCTGCGTGAAAAGGGCTTGCTGTTTGTCGGCCTGGACGTGATCGGCGAGAACCTGACTGAAATCAACGTCACCAGCCCCACCTGCATTCGCGAGATCGACAACGCATTTGGCACGAACATCGGCGAAATGTTGATGGCTGCCATTGAGCGCAAGCTACAAGCCAAGTGACATAGAACAGCCGGACACACACCAACATTGCGTTATCATGCGCCACCTGTGAAACGCGCGATGTTGGTTTTTTTGTCATGACGCTCCCGTCCGAACTGCCCCCCGAACTCTCCCATAGCGGCGTGCGCCCGGCTGATCGGCTCGGATTTACCCTGTTCCTCGCTGCACTGATTCACCTGGCCCTGATCCTCGGCGTGGGGTTCACCCTGGTCGAACCCAAGCAAATCAGCAAAACCCTGGAAATCACCCTCGCCACGTTCAAGAGTGAAAAGAAGCCCGAGAAGGCTGACTTTCTCGCCCAGGACAACCAGCAGGGCAGCGGCACCCTCGACAAGAAGGCCGTGCCCAAGACCACTGAAGTGGCGCCGTTCCAGGACAACAAGGTGAATAAAGTCACCCCGCCGCCGGCGCCCAAGCCCGAGGTGAAGCAGGCCGCGCCCAAGGCTGCGGTGACCACCGTCGCGCCCAAACCGCAAAAAGCCCCGACCCAGCGCGAAAAAACCAAGACCGAACCGACGCCCGAGCCCGTGAAGCCCGCGCCGACGTTCGACAGTTCGACACTCTCCGACGAGATTTCCAGCCTGGAAGCCGAGCTGGCCAACGAACAGCAGCTGTACGCCAAGCGCCCGCGCATCTACCGGCTGAACGCCGCCTCGACCATGCGCGACAAAGGCGCCTGGTATAAGGACGAGTGGCGCAAGAAGGTCGAGCGTATCGGTAACCTCAACTACCCGGATGAAGCGCGACGCCAGCAGATTTATGGCAATTTGCGCTTACTGGTGTCGATCAACCGCGACGGCACGTTATATGAAGTCCAGGTGCTGGAATCGTCAGGCCAGCCGCTGCTGGACCAGGCCGCCCAGCGCATCGTGCGCCTGGCCGCGCCCTTTGCCCCGTTCAGCGGCGACTTGAACGACGTCGACCGCCTTGAAATTATCCGCACCTGGAAGTTCGCCAAGGGCGACCGCCTGTCCAGCAACTGAATACGCCCTTTGTGGTAAGCGGGGTTGTTGTGGTGAGCGGGCTTGCCCCGCGCTGGGGGGGCGAAGCCCCCCCAATCCAGGCACAGAGGTTCTCCAGCTAAAATGAAACATCCGGTTTTGGGGCGGCTTCGCAGCCCAGCGCGGGGCAAGCCCGCTCACCACAACAACCCTGTTTGCCACAATTATGGTCCACCCCAGCTTGTCAGTTCGCCCCTCCACCGCCACACTAGCGGACATGAAAAATGTCAGCCCGACCTACCTCAAGCACCAATTCCTGATCGCCATGCCCCATATGGCCGACCCGAACTTTGCGCAGACCTTGACCTACATCGTCGAGCACACCGCCAAAGGTGCCATGGGGTTGGTCATCAACCGCCCGCAAGAGCTGAACCTGGCGGATATCCTTGAGCAACTGCGCCCGGAGGTCGACCCTCCAGCCCGCTGCCAGGGCGTGCCGATCTACATCGGCGGGCCGGTGCAGACCGATCGCGGCTTTGTGCTGCACCCCACCGGGCCGAAGTTCCAGGCCACGGTCGACCTGGAAGGCGTGTCGCTGTCCACTTCACAGGACGTGCTATTCGCCATCGCGGACGGCGTGGGCCCTGAGCAAAGTGTGATCACCCTCGGCTACGCGGGTTGGGAAGCCGGCCAACTGGAAGCCGAGCTGGCCAGCAACGCGTGGCTGACTTGCCCCTTCGACGCTGAAATCCTGTTCAACACGCCCAGCGAACTGCGCCTGGAGGCAGCCGCGGCCAAACTGCGCGTCAACCTCAACCTGCTGACCAGCCAGGCGGGGCACGCCTGATGGCTTTGCGCTTAATCCTCGGTTTTGACTACGGCACCAAGCAGATCGGCGTAGCCGTCGGCCAGGTCATCACCGGCCAGGCTCGCGAACTGTGCACCTTGAAAGCCCAGAACGGCATACCGGACTGGAACCAGGTCGAGGCCCTCATTAAAGAGTGGAAGCCCGACGCCGTGGTGGTCGGCCTGCCCTTGAACATGGATGGCACGCCCAGCGACATGTGCCTGCGCGCGGAAAAATTCGCCCGACGCCTCAATGGCCGCTACAACATCCCCTTCTATACCCACGACGAACGCCTGACCACCTTCGAAGCCAAGGGTGAGCGCCGAGACCGTGGCGGCCAGAAGGGCAGCTACCGCGACAACCCCGTGGACGCCATCGCCGCCGCGCTGCTGTTGCAGGGTTGGCTGGACGACAACACCGCTTTATTTGAATCCTGACTGACGCGGCTTGCCGCGTCTTTTTACGTTTGAGCCCGGACCTTGCCTGCGCCAAGGTCCTGAAGGAGCCTGCATGAGCTTGCCGAACCCCGCCGAACTGATCAGCCAAATGGCCAAAGACCTCACGGCCCATCTGCAACACCGTGCCATCAGCGAGCCACGTTTCATTGGCATTCGCACCGGTGGTGTGTGGGTGGCCCAGGCGTTGCTGGAAGCGCTGGGCAGCGACTCGCCCCTCGGCACCCTGGATGTGTCCTTCTACCGCGACGACTTCAGCCAGAACGGCCTGCACCCACAAGTGCGTCCGTCGGCGCTGCCTTTCGAAATCGAAGGCCAGCACCTGGTGCTGATCGACGACGTGCTGATGAGCGGTCGCACCATCCGCGCCGCCATGAACGAATTGTTCGACTATGGCCGCCCGGCCAGCGTGACGCTGGTGTGCCTGCTGGACCTGGACGCCGGTGAGTTGCCGATCAGCCCGGATGTGGTCGGCGCCACCCTGTCGCTGCAAGCCCACCAACGGGTAAAATTGTCCGGTCCCACGCCGCTCGAACTCGAACTGCAAGACCTCGCCCTTTAAACCGCCTTGTAAAGAGTCCCCGCGATGACGCCTCTAGATGCCAAGCGCCCGCTGCAGCTCAATGCTCAGGGTCAGTTGCAACACTTCTTGTCCCTCGACGGTTTGCCCCGCGAACTGCTGACTGAAATCCTCGACACCGCCGACTCGTTCCTCGAAGTCGGTGGCCGCGCGGTGAAGAAGGTCCCGCTGTTGCGCGGCAAGACCATCTGCAACGTGTTCTTCGAGAACTCCACCCGCACCCGCACCACCTTTGAACTGGCGGCCCAGCGACTGTCGGCCGACGTGATCACGCTGAACGTGTCCACCTCGTCGGCGAGCAAGGGCGAAACCCTGCTCGACACCCTGCGCAACCTGGAAGCCATGGCCGCCGACATGTTCGTGGTACGCCACGGCGACTCCGGCGCCGCGCACTTCATCGCCGAGCACGTGTGCCCGCAGGTAGCGATCATCAACGGCGGCGACGGCCGTCACGCCCACCCGACCCAGGGCATGCTCGACATGCTCACTATCCGTCGGCACAAAGGCAGCTTTGAAAACCTCTCGGTAGCCATCGTCGGCGACATCCTGCACTCGCGGGTGGCACGCTCGAACATGCTGGCCCTGAAAACCCTGGGTTGCCCGGACATCCGCGTGATCGCGCCGAAAACCCTGCTGCCGATCGGTATCGAGCAGTACGGCGTGAAGGTCTACACCGACATGGCCGAAGGCCTCAAGGATGTGGATGTGGTGATCATGCTGCGCCTGCAACGCGAACGGATGTCCGGTGGCCTGCTGCCGAGCGAAGGCGAGTTCTACCGCCTGTTTGGCCTGACCACTGCACGCCTGGCCGGCGCCAAGCCGGATGCCATCGTGATGCACCCTGGCCCGATCAACCGTGGCGTGGAGATTGAGTCGGCGGTGGCCGACGGTAACCAGTCGGTGATCCTCAACCAGGTGACCTACGGCATCGCCGTGCGCATGGCGGTGTTGTCCATGGCCATGAGCGGGCAAACCGCGCAACGTCAATTCGAGCAGGAGAACGCCCAGTGAAGCTCAGCATCCTCGGCGCCCGCGTCATCGATCCGGCCAGTGGCCTGGATCACGTCACCGACCTTCATCTGGAAGCCGGCAAGATCATCGCCATCGGCGCCGCGCCCGCAGGCTTCAGCGCCAGCGAGACCCTCGACGCCAAAGGCCTGGTGGCCGCGCCTGGCCTGGTCGACCTGAACGTCGCCCTGCGCGAGCCAGGCTACAGTCGCAAGGGCAACATCATCAGCGAAACCCGCGCCGCTGCGGCCGGTGGCGTGACCAGCCTGTGCTGCCCGCCGCACACCAAGCCGGTGCTGGACACCTCGGCGGTGACCGAGCTGATCCTCGACCGCGCCCGTGAGGCCGGCAATTGCAAAGTGTTCCCTATCGGCGCCCTGAGCAAAGGCCTGGAAGGCGAACAACTCGCCGAGCTGATCGCCCTGCGTGACGCCGGTTGCGTGGCCTTCGGCAACGGCCTGGAAAGCTTTCGCAGCACCCGGACGCTGTTACGCGCCCTGGAATACGCAGCCACCTTCGACCTGACGGTGATCTTCCACTCCCAGGACCGCGACTTGGCTGAAGGCGGCCTGGGCCATGAAGGCGCCGTGGCCAGCTTCCTCGGCCTGCCGGGCATTCCGGAAACCGCCGAAACCGTAGCCCTGGCCCGTGACCTGCTGCTGGTGGAACAAAGCGGTGTGCGTGCGCACTTCAGCCAGTTGACCAGCGCCCGAGGCGTCGCCCTTATCGCCCAGGCACAGGCTCGCGGACTGCCGGTCACGGCGGATGTGGCGTTGTATCAGTTGATCCTGACGGATGAGGCGCTGATCGACTTCTCCAGCCTGTACCACGTGCAACCGCCGCTGCGCACCCTGGCCGACCGCGAAGGTTTGCGTGCGGCGGTCAAGTCCGGTGTGGTCTCGGCGATTTCCAGCCATCACCAGCCCCATGAGCGGGATGCCAAGCTGGCACCGTTTGGCGCGACAGAGCCGGGCATCAGCAGTGTCGAACTGTTGCTGCCGCTGGCGATGACACTGGTGGAGGATGGATTGCTGGACTTGCCGACACTGCTGGCACGCCTCAGCGCAGGCCCGGCTGAGGCATTGCGCCTGCCGGCGGGTAAGTTGGCGGTGGGTTCGGCGGCGGACTTGGTGCTGTTTGACCCGGCCCGCTCCACGGTTGCCGGGGAGCACTGGCTGTCCAAAGGTGAAAACTGCCCGTTCATCGGCCATAGCCTGCCGGCGACGGTGCGCTACACCTTGGTGGATGGGCGGATCAGCTACCAGGCCTGAAAAATCCCACATCTAATGTGGGCATGATCAATGTGGGAGGGGGCTTGCCCCCTCCCACATGTTGATCTCCACCAGAAGTTAAAGATCAGCGGCCGCTGTTGCGCTCGGCATTGCGGATCGATATCTGTGTATTCAACGTCCAGAAGTCATACAACACCCCCACCAGGAACAAACCGCCGGTCAGCAGGTAGATCAGGCCGGTGATCCATTTGCCTTGGTACATGCGGTGCACGCCAAACACCCCGAGAAACGCCAACAGCACCCAGGCCACGTTGTATTCGATCGGCCCGGCGGTAAAACGCAGGTCCGCTTCACGGTCCATGGCCGGGATCAGGAACAGGTCGATCAGCCAGCCGATACCCAGCAAGCCAAAGGTGAAAAACCAGATCGTGCCGGTCACCGGTTTGCCGTAATAGAAGCGGTGCGCCCCAGTAAAACCAAAAATCCACAGCAGGTAACCGATCACCTTGCTGTGGGTGTCTTGCTGCGAACCAATCTGCTGATAGGTGTTCATCGCGTACCTCTTTTGCCTCGATAGATAAATTTTTTCACTTTCTTTGTGACTTTTTTACAGGCGCCCGACGTACGGCAAATGGTATCTTCCCTGCCCTGAAAGCCTTATGCCACCTGACTTGTGTAGGACAATTGCGGCGAATCGTCGCGTTTTTCCTGATTTTGACGTCAAGGTTCAGTCGACAAACGGCCTGAGAACGACACAAAAAGCTGTTATAAAGTTGCGCGCAAACCCATAAGAGCCACGCCTAATGCGACCATTTTTCAAGACATGGCTAACCATTTGCCTATTAATGCCACTGGCCGCCCACGCCACCAATCGTGAGCAACGACTTCCTAACGTTAACGGTTTCACCCCTAAAGTTCACAGCACACCCAGCACGGCCAAATCGGTAAAGCTGACCGTCAACCGCCCGACTCAACTGAGCAAGGCCCACGGTAAAGCAAACCCGGCCCTGATGGCAGTCAACACCAAACAGAGCAGCACCGTCCTCAGCCGCGCCGTGAACGTGCTCGGTACTCCTTATCGTTGGGGCGGCAGCAGCCCAAGTAAAGGGTTCGACTGCAGTGGTTTGGTGAAATATGCGTTTAACGACGTAGCGGCCGTGGATTTGCCGCGCACCTCCAACGCCATGGCCGCCGGCCACGGGCAGAAGGTTGACCGCAAGGACCTGAAACCGGGTGACCTGCTGTTCTTCAAACTGAAGAGCCGCCAGGTGAACCACGTTGCCATCTACCTGGGCAACGACCGTTTCATCCACGCACCGCGCCGTGGCAAGGCGGTCAGCATCGACACGCTGAAGAAGCCGTTCTGGGACAAGAACTACGTGATCGCCAAGCGGGTGCTGCCGAAAGAGCAGAACAATCTGCGGGTCGTCCAGCGCTAAGCCTGCCGCAAAGCTATAGGCGGCTTGTTGTAGTGAGCGGGCTTCTGTGGTGAGCGGGCTTGCCCCGCGCTGGGGCGCGCAGCGGCCCCAATGAGGCCACCGAATTTCCGCAGATACAACTCGTCGCCTGGTTTTTGGGGCGGCTTCGCCACCCAGCGCGGGGCAAGCCCGCTCACCACAACAAGCCCGCTCTCATATATCTGCTGGCATCCTCGCCTTCTCCCGTGCGTCTTCGCGACTGATCACCCCCTCCCCGACCAGCGCCTTCAAGCTCATATCCAACGTCTTCATCCCCAACGCCCCACCGGTCTGGATCGCTGAAACCATCTGCGCCACCTTGTCCTCGCGGATCAGATTGCGAATGGCCGGCGTGCCCAGCATGATTTCATGGGCCGCTACGCGCCCGCCGCCGACCTTCTTCACCAGGACCTGGGACACCACCGCCTGCAACGACTCCGACAGCATCGAGCGGACCATGGCCTTTTCCCCCGCCGGGAACACATCCACCAGCCGGTCTACGGTCTTTGCCGCAGACGTGGTGTGCAGGGTGCCAAATACCAGGTGCCCGGTCTCAGCCGCTGTCAGCGCCAGGCGAATGGTTTCCAAGTCGCGCAATTCGCCTACCAGGATTACGTCCGGGTCTTCACGCAGCGCCGAGCGCAGGGCGGTGGAAAAACTGTGAGTGTCA
Source organism: Pseudomonas sp. QC2 (assembly GCF_002859085.1). NCBI lineage: Bacteria > Pseudomonadati > Pseudomonadota > Gammaproteobacteria > Pseudomonadales > Pseudomonadaceae > Pseudomonas > Pseudomonas sp. QC2. The sequence continues at coordinate 94,966 of NZ_PKKS01000024.1, read as the reverse complement.
CGGTGCACCTGGCGCTGGTTGATCAGGGCGGTCTTGGGTGTGTGGATAAACTCGATGGGGTCTTCGAGGGTGAGGATGTGCTGGCGCCGATGCTGATTGAGAAAATCGATCATCGCCGCCAGGGTGGTGGACTTGCCCGAGCCGGTCGGGCCAGTCACCAGCACCAAGCCGCGTGGCAGCAGGGCGATACGCCGGAACACTTCGCCAAGACCAAGGCTTTCAAGGCTCTGCACCTCGCTGGGAATCGTGCGAAACACCGCCCCCATGCCACGGTCCTGCGTGAACACATTGGCCCGGAAGCGCGCCACGCCAGGCAGGTCGAACGCGAAATCCGTTTCAAGAGATGTTTCGAAATCCTTTTGCTGGTGCTGATTGAGCAACGGGCTCAATAAGTCCGCCACTTGCCGGGGTGAGAGCACCGGCCAATCCAACGGCCACACCTCGCCATCCACCCGCAACATCGGCGCCAGGCCGGCCGACAGATGCAGGTCGGAGGCGCCACGGCTTACGCTGGCCGCCAGCAATTCAGTGATATCCATAGGGCTTTCCATTTCCAGTAGAATGCCGCGGACTCCATATCCACGGGCGCATCTTGAATGTCGACGATAGCAGACAACATCGGCCAGGTTAGCCAGCGCATCCGCGCCGCAGCCGACGCCGTGCAACGTGACGCAAGCAGCATCCACCTGCTGGCCGTGAGCAAGACCAAACCCGCGCCAGCCGTGCGCGAAGCCTATGCCGCCGGAATGCGCGACTTTGGCGAGAACTATCTGCAGGAAGCCTTGGGCAAACAGGCCGAATTAACCGACCTGCCCTTGAGTTGGCACTTCATCGGCCCCATTCAATCGAACAAGACGCGCGCTATCGCCGAGAACTTCGCTTGGGTGCATTCCGTGGACCGCCTCAAAATTGCACAACGCCTGTCCGAACAACGCCCGGCCGACCTGCCACCGCTGAACATCTGCATCCAGGTCAACGTCAGTGGCGAAGCCAGCAAGTCCGGCTGTACGCCCGCCGACCTGCCGGACCTGGCCAATGCGATCAGCGCCCTGCCGCGCCTGAAGTTGCGTGGCCTGATGGCGATTCCTGAGCCGACTGAAGATCGCGCCGCGCAAGATGCAGCGTTTGCCGCTGTACGCGACCTGCAAAACAGCCTGAACCTGCCGCTCGACACACTTTCCATGGGCATGAGCCACGACCTTGAGTCGGCCATCGCCCAAGGCGCCACCTGGGTGCGGATCGGTACCGCCCTGTTTGGCGCCCGCGACTACGGCCAGCCATGAAATGGCTGACTTCCATCTGAGTAAGGACCTGTCATGAGCAACACGCGTATTGCCTTTATCGGCGCCGGTAACATGGCGGCCAGCCTGATCGGTGGCCTGCGGGCCAAGGGCCTGGGCGCCGCGCAGATCCGCGCCAGCGACCCCGGCGCCGACACCCGTGCCCGCGTCAGCGCCGAGCACGGTATTGAAACCTTTGCCGACAACGCCGAGGCCATCCGTGGCGTCGATGTGATCGTGCTGGCGGTGAAGCCGCAGGCCATGAAGGCCGTGTGCGAAAGCCTGCGCCCGAGCCTGCAACCGCAGCAACTGGTGGTGTCCATCGCCGCCGGCATTACCTGCGCCAGCATGAATAACTGGCTGGGCGCCCAGCCGATCGTACGCTGCATGCCCAACACCCCAGCGCTGGTCAGCCAAGGCGTGAGCGGCTTGTACGCCACCGCCGAAGTGAGCGCCGAACAACGCAACCAGGCGCAAGCGCTGCTGTCCGCCGTGGGCACCGCCCTGTGGTTGGAACACGAGCAGCAGCTGGACGCGGTCACCGCCGTGTCCGGCAGCGGCCCGGCGTATTTCTTCCTGTTGATCGAAGCCATGACCGCCGCCGGGGTGAAGCTGGGACTGTCCAAGGACGTTGCCGAGCAACTGGCCGAGCAGACCGCCTTGGGTGCCGCGCATATGGCGGTTGCCAGCGATGTGGACGCGGCCGAGTTGCGCCGTCGCGTGACCTCCCCCGGCGGCACCACACAGGCGGCCATCGAGTCGTTCCAGGCCGGGGGCTTTGAAGCCCTGGTGGAAAAAGCATTGAGTGCCGCTGCGCACCGCTCGGCGGAACTCGCCGAACAACTGGGCAAATAAGGAGCCAACATGATTGGTTTGAACACCGCAGCCGTCTACGTGCTGCAAACCCTCGGCAGCCTGTACCTGCTGATCGTACTGATGCGCTTTGTGCTGCAACTGGTACGCGCGAACTTCTACAACCCGCTCTGCCAGTTCATCGTCAAGGCCACCCAGCCGCTGCTCAAGCCGTTGCGTCGGATCATCCCGAGCCTGTTCGGCCTGGACATGTCGTCGCTGGTGCTGGCGATCCTGGTGCAGTTGGCCTTGATGGCGCTGACCCTGCTGCTGACCTACGGCACCACCGGCAATTTCGTACAGTTGCTGATCTGGGCGATCATCGGCGTGACCGCGCTGTTCCTGAAGATCTTTTTCTTCGCCTTGATCATCAGCGTGATCCTGTCCTGGGTCGCGCCGGGTAGCCACAACCCTGGCGCCGAGCTGGTGAACCAGATCTGCGAACCGGCCCTGGCGCCGTTCCGCAAGCTGCTGCCGAACCTGGGCGGCCTGGATATCTCGCCGATCCTGGCATTCATGGTGCTCAAGTTGCTGGATATGCTGGTGATCAATAACCTGGCGGCGATGACCATGATGCCGGACATTCTGCGTTTGCTGATCTAACGCGGATCAAATGTGGGAGCAAGCCTGCTCCCACATTTTCGAACTGCACACTGAATTCAATCCGCGCAGGCCTTTGCTTGCCGCTGGGGTTCGCGCTCTTTAGACTTACGCCTCATTTAAACGAGAGCAGGGTCGATGCCAACTGCCTTTCCCCCCGATTCTGTTGGACTGGTCGTGCCCCAAATGGCGCACTTCAGCGAACCGCTGGCCCTGGCCTGCGGCCGTTCGCTGCCTGCCTACGACCTGATCTATGAAACCTACGGCCAACTGAATGCCACGGCGAGCAACGCCGTGCTGATCTGCCACGCCCTGTCCGGCCATCACCACGCTGCCGGCTTCCACTCGGTCGACGAGCGCAAACCCGGCTGGTGGGACAGTTGCATCGGCCCCGGCAAGCCCATCGACACGAACAAGTTCTTTGTGGTCAGCCTGAACAACCTCGGCGGCTGCAACGGTTCCACCGGCCCGAGCAGCCTCAACCCTGAGAACGGCAAGCCGTTCGGCGCAGACTTCCCGGTGCTCACCGTGGAAGACTGGGTGCACAGCCAGGCGCGCCTGGCCGACCTGCTGGGCATCGACCAATGGGCCGCCGTGATCGGCGGCAGCCTGGGCGGCATGCAAGCGCTGCAATGGACCATCACTTACCCCGATCGCGTGCGCCATTGCCTGGCCATCGCCTCGGCCCCTAAATTGTCGGCGCAGAACATCGCCTTCAACGAAGTGGCGCGCCAGGCGATCCTGACCGACCCTGAGTTCCACGGTGGTTCGTTCCAGGAAGCCGGTGTGATCCCCAAGCGCGGCCTGATGCTGGCGCGGATGGTCGGGCACATCACTTACCTGTCCGATGACTCCATGGGCGAGAAATTCGGCCGTGGCCTCAAGAGCGAGAAGCTCAACTACGACTTCCACAGCGTCGAGTTCCAGGTAGAAAGCTACCTGCGTTATCAGGGTGAGGAGTTCTCGGGGCGTTTCGACGCCAACACCTATTTGCTGATGACCAAGGCGTTGGACTACTTCGACCCAGCCGCCAACTTTGATGACGACCTGGCGAAAACCTTCGAAGGCGCCACGGCCAAGTTCTGCGTGATGTCATTTACCACCGACTGGCGCTTCTCGCCGGCGCGCTCCCGCGAGCTGGTGGATGCTCTGATGGCTGCGCGCAAGGACGTCTGCTACCTGGAAATCGATGCACCGCAAGGCCACGACGCCTTCCTGATCCCGATCCCACGCTACTTGCAGGCCTTCAGCAATTACATGAACCGCATAACTTTGTGAGAACGCCATGAGAGCCGACCTGGACATCATCCAAGACTGGATCCCCGCCGGCAGCCGCGTGCTCGACCTTGGCTGCGGCGATGGCGAACTGCTGAGCTGGCTGCGCGACCACAAGCAAGTCACCGGCTACGGCCTGGAAAACGACCCGGACAACATCGCCCAGTGCGTGGCCAAGGGCATCAACGTGATCGAGCAGGACCTGGACAAGGGCCTGGGCAACTTTGCCAGCAACAGCTTCGATATCGTGGTGATGACCCAGGCCCTGCAGGCGGTGCACTACCCGGACCGCATCCTCGACGAGATGCTGCGCGTAGGTCGCCAGTGCATCATCACCTTCCCCAACTTCGGGCATTGGCGCTGCCGCTGGTACCTGGCCACCAAGGGCCGCATGCCGGTGTCGGACTTCCTGCCGTACACCTGGTACAACACGCCGAACATCCACTTTTGCACCTTCGAAGATTTCGAAGCCCTGTGTGGCGAGCGTGAAGCCAAGGTGATCAACCGCCTTGCCGTCGATCAACAGCATCGCCACGGCTGGGCGAGTAAGCTATGGCCCAATCTGTTGGGCGAAATCGGTATTTATCGGGTCAGCAGTCCTGGCCTCACGGACCACAAGATTGCCGTCTAATCATTTTCAAGAGGGACGATCATGAGTCGTTTGGCTGTTTTTCTATTGACCGCATGCCTGGGTGCCAGCGCCATGGCCGCGGACGCTATCGACGCTAATCGCAAGAAAGATTTCGGCGATATCACCGTTCACTACAACACGTTCACCTCCAGCTTCCTGCAACCGGAAACCGCCCAGAAAGTCGGCGTAGTGCGCAGCAAGGAGAAGGGTTTGATCAACGTGACCGTGATCAAGGGCGTGACCCCGGTGGCCGCGCAAGTGACGGGCACCATCAAGGATTTGGGTGGCAAAAGCGAGATCCTCACCTTCAAGCAAATCAACGAAAAAGGTGGCATCAATTATCTCGCGCCCTACGCCGTGACCCAGCGCGAATACAAGACCTTTACCATCAACGTTGAAACCGGCGGCAAAGCCCATAGCTTCCAATTCAACCAGGAACTGTTTCCGGCGGAATGATGAACCTTACCCAACTCGTACTGGCCAGCCATAACGCCGGCAAGCTTAAAGAACTGCAAGCCATGCTCGGCGACTCCGTGCAGTTGCGCTCGATCGGCGAGTTCAGCCAGGTGGAGCCGGAAGAGACCGGCCTGTCGTTCGTCGAGAACGCCATCCTCAAGGCGCGCAATGCTGCGCGTATCTCCGGCCTGCCAGCGCTGGCGGACGACTCGGGCCTGGCGGTGGACTTCCTCGGCGGTGCGCCGGGCATCTACTCGGCACGCTACGCCGATGGCAAGGGCGACGCCGCCAACAACGCCAAGCTGCTGGATGCGCTCAAGGGCGTGCCCGACGCCGAGCGCGGCGCACAGTTCGTCTGCGTGCTGGCCTTGGTGCGGCATGCCGATGACCCGCTGCCGATCTTGTGCGAAGGCCTGTGGCACGGGCGCATCCTGCACGCGGCCAGTGGTGAGCACGGTTTTGGCTATGACCCGCTGTTCTGGGTGCCGGAACGTAACGTTTCCAGCGCCGAACTGAGCCCGGCCGACAAGAACCAGATCAGCCACCGTGCTCGCGCAATGGATTTGCTGCGCCAACGCCTGAGCCTGAAATGACCCAGAACACCTCTGCGCAGCCACTGATCCACGGTGGCGCGCAAACACTTCGGGCGGCCTTGCCTGTGCTGCCGCCTCTGGCGCTGTATATCCATATCCCGTGGTGCGTGCGCAAATGCCCCTATTGCGACTTCAACTCCCACACCGCCAGTAAAGTGCTGCCGGAAGAAGAGTACGTGGACGCCCTGTTGGCCGACCTCGATCAGGACCTGCACGCGGTTTACGGTCGCGAACTGAGCTCGATCTTTTTTGGTGGCGGTACGCCGAGCCTGTTCAGCGCCGCAGCGTTGGGCCGTTTGCTCAAGGGTGTGGAAGCGCGCATCCCGTTCGCCAGTGATATCGAGATCACTCTGGAAGCCAACCCCGGGACGTTCGAGCAGGAAAAGTTCGTGGCGTACCGCCAGCTGGGGATCAATCGCCTGTCCATCGGTATCCAGAGCTTCCAGCAGCAAAAGCTTGAGGCTCTGGGCCGTATTCACAACGGCGATGAAGCCGTACGCGCTGCCGGTATGGCGCGCCAGGCCGGGTTCGATAACTTCAACCTGGACTTGATGCACGGTTTGCCCGATCAGTCCCTGGACGACGCTTTGAGCGACCTGCGCCAGGCCATCGCGCTGAAGCCAACGCACTTGTCCTGGTACCAGCTGACCCTGGAACCCAACACCGTGTTCTGGAACCAGCCGCCCGCGCTGCCGGAGGACGACACCTTGTGGGATATCCAGGAAGCCGGCCAGGCACTGCTCGCCGAACACGGTTATGCGCAATATGAAGTGTCGGCTTATGCCCAACCGGGCCGCCCGGCCCGGCATAACCTCAACTACTGGAGCTTCGGTGACTTCATTGGCATCGGCGCCGGTGCCCACGGCAAACTCAGCCACCCCGACGGGCGCATTGTACGTACCTGGAAGACCCGAGCACCGAAGGACTACCTCAACCCGGCCAAAAGCTTCCAGGCCGGCGCGAAAGAACTGACTAACGAAGAACTGCCGTTCGAATTTTTGATGAACGCCTTGCGCCTGACCGAAGGCGTCGAAGCGAAGCTCTACGCTGAGCGCACCGGGCTGGCGTTGTCGAGCCTGGATGAAGGCCGCCGCGAGGCAGAACAAAGTGGCTTAATGCAGGTCGAACCGTCACGCCTGGCGGCGACCGACCGCGGGCAACTCTTTCTCAATGACCTGTTGCAGAAGTTTTTGAGCTGACGCTCTAAGGAAATCGAATGGATTTGGTACTCGACCTGCTCGCCACCGTATCCCGTTGGAGCCGTAGCAACCTGTCGGAAATCTCCCTGGCCCTCGTCGGCTGCCTGCTGGTGCTGTTTGGCGCCGATATCAAAGGCTGGGTGGAAGCGCGCTTGGGCAGCATCGCAGGCGCATTGCGCGTCCCGTTAATGGCGTTGGTGTGCATGATCGGCAGCGGCGCGGCGTTGATCTACGCCACGCCGTGGATTGTACGGGGGTTGAGCCAGTTCAATAACTACAGCCTGGCGCCGGTGTTGATCGTGGTACTGGTACTGATCGGTGTAGTCGCCGACCGCCGCTGATCATGAGCAAAACGTCGATACAAATGTGGGAGGGGGCTTGCCCCCGATGGCGGTGGACCAGTCACTGTTTGTGGTGACTGACACTCCGCTATCGGGGGCAAGCCCCCTCCCACATTTGATTGCATTTCAAGCTAATGGTGAGTTACGCCAACTTCTCGAACTTCAGATCCCACACCCCATGCCCCAATCGCTCGCCACGGCGTTCGAACTTGGTGATCGGGCGTTCAGCCGGGCGTGGCACGCATTTGCCGTCTTCCGCCAGGTTGCGATAGCCGGGGGCGACGTTCATCACTTCCAGCATGTATTCCGCGTAGGGTTCCCAGTCGGTGGCCATGTGCAGGATGCCGCCAACCTTGAGCTTGCTGCGTACCAGCTCCGCGAAGGAGGCCTGGACGATGCGGCGCTTGTGGTGGCGGGCTTTGTGCCATGGGTCGGGGAAGAACAGCATCAGGCGGTCGAGGCTATTGTCGGCGATGCAGCGGTTGAGCACTTCAATCGCGTCGCAGTCGTAGACCCGCAGGTTGGTCAACCCTTGGGTCAACACACCATTGAGCAGCGCGCCGACACCGGGGCGGTGGACCTCCACGCCGATGAAGTCCTGGTCGGGCGCGGCGGCCGCCATTTCCAGCAGGGAGTGGCCCATGCCGAAGCCGATTTCCAGGGAACGCGGGGCCGAACGGCCGAACACCTGGTCGTAGTCCACCGGCGCGTCGGCCAAGGGCAACACGAACAGGGGCGTACCTTGCTCCAGGCCCTTTTGCTGGCCTTCGGTCATGCGACCGGCGCGCATCACAAAACTCTTGATGCGGCGGTGCTTGGACTCGTCGCCTGCTTCCGGGGTGTTCGGCGTTTCGTTTGATTCAGTCATCAATGGCTCTTACTTGATCAGACCATCCAGCGGCGAAGAGGCGCTGGCGTAGAGTTTTTTCGGCATGCGACCGGCGAGGTAGGCCAGGCGGCCCGCGACGATGGCGTGGTTCATGGCTTCGGCCATCATGATCGGTTGCTGGGCATGGGCGATGGCCGAGTTCATCAGCACTGCGTCGCAGCCCAGCTCCATGGCGATGGTCGCGTCGGAGGCCGTGCCCACGCCCGCATCCACCAGCACCGGGATCTTGGCTTCTTCGAGGATGATCTGCAGGTTGTACGGATTGCAGATACCCAGGCCGGAACCGATCAGGCCGGCCAGCGGCATCACGGCGATACAGCCGATTTCCGCCATTTGCCGCGCGATGATCGGGTCATCGCTGGTGTAGACCATCACGTCGAAGCCTTCCTTGACCAGGGTTTCAGCGGCCTTGAGGGTTTCGATCACGTTGGGAAACAGGGTTTTCTGGTCGGCCAGCACTTCCAGCTTCACCAGGTTGTGGCCGTCGAGCAGTTCACGGGCCAGGCGGCAGGTGCGCACGGCTTCGATGGCGTCGTAGCAACCGGCGGTGTTCGGCAGGAAGGTGTAGCGATCCGGCGACAGCACTTCGAGCAGGTTCGGCTCGCCTTCGATCTGGCCGAGGTTGGTGCGGCGGACGGCGAAGGTGACGATCTCGGCGCCCGAGGCTTCGATGGCCAGGCGGGTTTCTTCCATGTCGCGGTACTTGCCGGTGCCGACCAGCAGACGGGACTGGTAGGTACGACCGGCCAGGACGAAGGGCTTGTCGCTACGAACGATGCTCATGGGAAATCCTCGAAATGGGGTGAGGTTCTGCAGAATTCAGGAAGCTGCGCGATCAGCCGCCGCCGATGGCGTGGACCACTTCGACCTGGTCACCTTCGGTGAGCGCGGTCTCGGCGTGCAGGCTACGCGGGACGATATCCAGGTTGAGTTCCACTGCGACGCGACGCCCGGTGAGGTCCAGGCGGGTCAGCAGGGCCGCAACGGTTTCACCGTCGGGCAGTTCAAAGGATTCGCCGTTCAACTGAATGCGCATGCCACGGGCCGCCATCGTTTTTAGGGGCCCGCATTCTAGCCCGATCAAGGTTGATGACCCAAGTCCCTCGGTCAGATCGCCTGCAAGCGCCAGGCAGCCAGCCCCAGGAAAAACCAGCCCAGCAAGAACGCCAACCCGCCAAATGGCGTGATGATGCCCAGCTTGCTGATGCCCGTCATCGTCAGCACATACAAGCTGCCGGAGAACAACAGGATGCCGACAGTAAAGGAGATGCCCGCCCAGCTGACCAACCGACCAGGAATATGCGCGGCCAGCAGCGCTACGCCGAACAGCGCCAAGGTATGTACCAGTTGGTAGGTCACCCCGGTATGGAAGATCGCCAGGTACTCGGCGCTCAAGCGGTTTTTCAGGCCATGGGCGGCGAACGCGCCAAGGGCCACACCGGTGAAGCCAAAAAAGGCAGCCAGCATCAGAAAGCTACGCAGCATCAGGAACTCCAGTCAGACTCATCGGGCAGGGTCTGTATAATGGCCCGCTCAACGGGTTCGGCCAAGCCATCTCTATGCTGCGTCTCCTCTTCAAACGCTTTCTCAATGTCGTTAAATGGTTTGCCATCGCCAGTGTGCTGTTGGTACTGCTGTTTCGCGTCGTCCCGCCGCCCTTCACCGCGCTGATGGTGGAGCGCAAGGTCGAATCCTGGTTCGACGGCGAACCCATTGACCTGCAGCGCAGCTGGGTGCCGTGGGACGAGATCTCCGATGACCTCAAAGTGGCGGTGATGGCCGGTGAAGACCAGCGTTTCCCGCAGCACTGGGGCTTTGATTTCGGCGCGATCCAGGCGGCTATCCAGCACAACGAGCGCGGTGGTTCGATACGCGGCGCCAGCACGTTGAGCCAGCAGGTGTCGAAAAACCTGTTCCTGTGGGCCGGCCGCAGTTATTTGCGCAAAGGCCTGGAGGCTTGGTTTACCGGGCTGATCGAGGTGTTGTGGCCCAAGCAGCGGATTCTTGAGGTGTACCTCAACAGCGTGGAGTGGGATGAAGGCGTCTTCGGCGCGGAGGCGGCGGCGCGGCATCACTTTGGGGTGAGTGCCAAAGGGTTATCGCGGCAGCAGGCCAGCTATTTGGCCGCGGTGTTGCCGAACCCTCGGGTGTGGAGTGCCAGTCATCCGACGGCGTATGTGGCAAGGCGCGCTGCTTGGATTCGGCAGCAGATGAGCCAGCTGGGTGGTGATGGATATCTGGTTGAGTTGAATAACGCCCGCAAAGCCCCTTGGTCCGACTGAACCAACACAAAAACAAATGTGGGAGGGGGCTTGCCCCCGATAGCGGTGGATCAGTCAGCTTATTTGTAGCTGACCCACTGCAATCGGGGGCAAGCCCCCTCCCACATTTTTATTGACCGCGTCGCGTTTTAGGCGGCGATCGACAACTTCAGCTTATTCATCGCGCTTTTCTCAAGCTGACGAATCCGCTCGGCCGACACGTTGTACTTCTGTGCCAGGTCGTGCAGCGTGGCTTTTTCTTCCGCCAGCCAGCGCTGGTAGAGGATGTCACGGCTGCGGTCGTCCAGCACTTCCAGCGCTTCGTGCAGGTTGTGGTTGGAGTTGTCACTCCAGTCCGCATCCTCCAATTGACGCGCCGGGTCGTACCGGTGGTCTTCCAGGTAGTTGGCCGGCGATTGGAAGGCGCTGTCGTCGTCCGCTTCGGCGGCCGGGTCGAAGGCCATGTCATGGCCGGTCAGGCGGCTTTCCATCTCGCGCACTTCACGCGGTTCCACGCCCAGGCTTTCAGCCACGCGGTGGACTTCCTCGTTGTTCAGCCACGCCAAGCGTTTTTTCTGGCTGCGCAGGTTGAAGAACAGCTTGCGCTGGGCCTTGGTGGTCGCGACTTTCACAATGCGCCAGTTGCGCAGGATGAACTCGTGGATTTCCGCCTTGATCCAGTGCACGGCAAACGACACCAAGCGCACACCCATCTCAGGGTTGAAGCGCTTTACCGCCTTCATCAGGCCAACGTTGCCTTCCTGGATCAGGTCAGCCTGGGCCAAGCCGTAGCCGCTATAGCTACGGGCGATATGTACGACAAAACGCAGGTGGGCGAGCACCATCTGCCGAGCCGCCCCCAAATCCTGCTCATAGTAGAGACTCTCGGCCAGTTCACGCTCCTGCTCGGGCGTCAGCAATGGAATGCTGTTGACCGTGTGCACATAGGCTTCCAGGTTCGCACCCGGGACCAAGGCATAAGCAGGTTGCAAAGAAGTGGTCATACGAAAAAACCTCCGACTCACATAACTCGTGCAGTTCAGCACTGCGAAAATTGACCGGGAACCGTAGGACAAGTTCCCTAAACCACTGATACGGTCAATACAAACGAAACCACATTAATCTGACATTAACTACTTCGGTGCCAGCTCACGTAAATGCCGAGCGACCGCAATCCAAGCACCGATATACCCCAACAATACCGCGCCAAGCAAGAGACTAAGACCATCGGCTACCGGCACACCGGCCAGCGCGAAATCGCTGCCGTAGAGTCCGGCCAGCCCGACCACCGCGTCGTTCAGCCAGTCCAGGCCAAATGCCAGCACCCCCCAGGACAAAATCCCCGCACCGAAGCCATAAAGCGCGCCCATGTACAGAAATGGACGACGCACATAGCTGTCCGTGCCGCCGACCAGTTTAATCACTTCTATCTCTGTGCGACGGTTTTCAATATGAAGACGAATGGTATTGCCTATCACCAAAAGTAATGCAGACACCAACAGCACCGTCAGGCCGAACACAAACCGGTCGCCGAGCTTGAGGATCGCCGCCAGGCGCTCTACCCAGACTAGATCAAGTTGTGCCTGCTGCACCTTCGGCATCTCTGCGAGCTTTTGTCGCAGGGCCTCCAGCGCCGGCTTGTCGACTTCATTCGGCGTCACCAGCACCACGCCCGGCAGCGGGTTCTGCGGCAACTCCTTGAGCGCCTCGCCCAGGCCGGATTGTTGCTGGAACTCCTCCAGCGCCTGATCGCGGCTGATGTACTCGGCATCCGCCACGCCGGGCAGGTTCTTGATGTCATCGCGCAAGGACTCGCCGTCTTTAGCGCTGGCGTCGATGTTCAAGTACAGCGAGATCTGCGCCGCGCGCTGCCAGGAGCCGCCCAGGCGCTCCACATTATTAAGCAGCAGCGACAGGCCCATCGGCAGGCTCAGGGCCACCGCCATCACCAGGCAGGTGAAAAAGCTGCCGATCGGCTGTTTGCCCAGGCGGCGCAGGCTGTCGAGCAGGCTGGCGCGATGGCTTTCGATCCAGGCGCGCAGCAAGGTGCTGAAGTCCGGACCGTCGTCATCGTGATCGTGTTTTTTCTTCTGCGGTTGCGGGTCGGCCGGTTTCGGCGCCACGCGCTCGGAGACTTTAGGGCTGCGTGTTGCACTCATACGCCGGCCTCCCCATCACCGATCAGGCGGCCGCGTTGCAGGGTCAGCATGCGATGGCGCATGCGTGCGATCAGCGCCAGGTCGTGGCTGGCGATCAGCACGCTGGTGCCCAAGCGGTTGATGTCTTCGAACACCCCCATGATCTCGGCCGCCAGGCGCGGGTCGAGGTTACCGGTGGGTTCGTCCGCCAGCAGCAAGGCCGGGCGGTGGACGATGGCGCGGGCGATGCCGACGCGCTGTTGCTGACCGGTGGAGAGATCGCCAGGGTAGAGATCGGTCTTGTCCGACAGCGCCACGCGCTCCAGGGCCGAATCCACGCGCTTGACGATCTCGGCCTTGGACAGCCCGAGGATCTGCAACGGCAGCGCCACGTTGTTGAACACGGTGCGATCGAACAGCAACTGGTGATTCTGGAACACCACGCCGATCTGGCGGCGCAGGAACGGGATTTGCGCATTACTGATGGTTGCCAGGTCCTGGCCGGCCAGCAGCAGTTTGCCGGTGGTCGGGCGCTCCATGGCCAGCAGCAGGCGCAGCAACGTACTTTTACCGGCGCCGGAGTGGCCGGTGACAAACAGAAATTCGCCGCGACGCACTCGAAAGCTCAGCTCATGCAAGCCGACATGCCCGTTGGCATAGCGTTTACCGACCTGTTCGAATCGAATCATGAACGCTCCCGCTCGGCAAAGAGTGCCTGTACAAAGGGTTCGGCTTCAAAGGTGCGCAGGTCATCAATGCCTTCACCGACACCGATATAACGAATCGGCAACCCGAACTGTTTGGCCAGGGCGAAGATCACGCCGCCCTTGGCCGTGCCGTCGAGCTTAGTCAATGCCAGGCCGGTCAGTTGGACCGTCTGGTTGAATTGTTTGGCCTGGCTGATGGCGTTCTGGCCGGTACCGGCATCCAGCACCAACAGAACCTCGTGCGGCGCGTCTGCGTCGAGCTTGCCGATCACGCGACGGACTTTTTTCAGCTCTTCCATCAAATTGTCTTTGGTGTGCAGGCGACCGGCGGTATCGGCGATCAGCACATCGATGTTCCGTGCTTTGGCGGCCTGCACCGCATCGAAGATCACCGAGGCGGAATCGGCGCCGGTGTGCTGGGCGATGACCGGGATCTTGTTGCGCTCGCCCCAGACCTGCAGCTGTTCAACCGCTGCGGCTCGGAACGTATCGCCCGCCGCCAGCATCACCTTCTTGCCTTCGGACTGCAGCTTTTTGGCCAGCTTGCCGATGGTGGTGGTCTTGCCGGCGCCGTTAACGCCCACCACCAGGATCACAAACGGCTTTTTCGGGGTGATCACCAGCGGCGCTTCCACCGGCTTGAGCATGGCGGCCAGCTCGGCCTGCAGGGATTTGTACAGCGCGTCGGCGTCGGTCAGTTGCTTGCGCGCGACCTTCTGGGTGAGGCTCTGGATGATCACGGCGGTGGCTTCGACACCCACGTCGGCGGTGAGCAGGCGGGTTTCGATGTCTTCCAGCAATTCGTCATCGATGACCTTTTTACCCAGGAACAGGCTGGCCATGCCTTCGCCGATACTGGCGCTGGTCTTGCTGAGGCCTTGCTTGAGGCGGGAGAAAAAGCCGGCTTTGCTGGTTTCAACAGGGGAAACGGGTTGCTCGATGACCGCAGGAGCGGCAACCAATGGCTCGACCGCCACGGGTGCTGGTGCTGGTGCTGGTGCTGGTGCTTCAACGATAACCGGCTGCGGCTCAACGATCACCGGAATCGGTGGAACCACATGCTCGGCCTGCACATCTTCAACCAGTGCCACGGGCTCTTCAGCCACCGGCAGTTCCAGCCATGGCTTGTGCTCGGGTTCCGGCTCAGGTTCCGGCTCCGCCTCGGCGACCGGCTGCAATACCGGCTCAGCCATCGGCAATACCACCGGCGCAGGGGTTTCGGCGACCGGTTCGGCTTCTACTATAGGCTCGGGGATCGGTTCGGCTTGAACCTGCGGTTGTTCGTCAACGGTTTCCTGCGGCTTTTTGCGCAGCCATCCGAACAGGCCTTTTTTCTCGCCAGCCGGGGCTGGGGTCTTCTTGTCGTCGTTGGAACCAAACATGGAGACGGCTATCTCAAGGTAGCGATGCGCCAGGGCGCCTCGGTAAATAAATTCGATGCAGAACAGACTGCTTTAACGCCCGCTTGTTCATGCGCAACATTTTGTAAGGCGTAAATAAAGGCCTCAACAAATCGACTCAATATAGGACTGAAGCGACAAAATCGGCGAAAAGTGGAAGATCATCGGGGAAACCCTCCATCTATCCCAACATTCCTACGACCGGATTCGGGACAAGATGACTACCGCAGTGGCCGTCCCTAAATCGGATCAGTATCCTAGCACCTCCTCGCCCGCCGACGCTAAGACCAAGCGGGCAGCCCAACAGGTTTAAAAACGAATGAATGCTCTAGCCCGCCGCGCCGCAGGCCTGCTGTTCAGCACAGTTTGTCTGCCTCTTTCAGCCTTGGCTGCCGACCCACAACCCACCCACGAATTCACCCTGGACAACGGCCTCAAGGTCGTCGTGCGCGAAGATCATCGCGCCCCGGTGGTGGTTTCCCAGGTCTGGTACAAGGTCGGTTCGAGCTATGAAACCCCGGGCCAGACCGGTTTGTCCCACGCCCTGGAACACATGATGTTCAAGGGCAGCGCCAAGGTCGGCCCCGGCGAAGCCTCGCTGATCCTGCGCGACCTGGGCGCCGAAGAGAACGCCTTCACCAGCGATGACTACACCGCTTACTACCAGGTGCTGGCCCGCGACCGCCTGGGCGTTGCCTTCGAGCTGGAAGCCGACCGCATGGCCA
Organism: Pseudomonas sp. QC2; assembly: GCF_002859085.1. Lineage (NCBI taxonomy): Bacteria > Pseudomonadati > Pseudomonadota > Gammaproteobacteria > Pseudomonadales > Pseudomonadaceae > Pseudomonas > Pseudomonas sp. QC2. Next base: position 79,619 of record NZ_PKKS01000024.1, on the reverse strand, counting down.
GCCTGCGCCTGCCGGCCGACGAGTTCAGCCGCGAGATCGAGGTCATCAAAGAAGAGCGTCGCCTGCGCACCGACGACAACCCGATGTCCAAGGCCTACGAGCGTTTCAAGGCCATGGCATTCCCCGCCAGCGGCTACCACACGCCGACCATCGGCTGGATGGCTGACCTGGACCGCATGAAAGTCGAAGAGCTGCGCCACTGGTACCAATCCTGGTACGTACCGAACAACGCCACCCTGGTCGTGGTCGGCGACGTCACCCCGGACGAGGTGAAGAACCTCGCCCAGCGCTACTTCGGCCCGATTCCCAAGCGCGACGTACCACCGGCCAAGATCCCGATGGAACTGGCCGAACCCGGCGAGCGCCAGTTGACCCTGCATGTGCAGACCCAACTGCCGAGTGTGATGCTGGGCTTCAACGTACCCGGCCTGGCCACCGCCGACGACAAACGCTCGGTACAGGCTCTGCGCCTGATCTCCGCCTTGCTGGACGGCGGCTACAGCGCACGTATCTCCGAGCAGTTGGAACGCGGTGAAGAGCTGGTCTCTGCTGCGTCCACCAACTACGACGCCTATACCCGCGGTGACACCCTGTTCATGTTGAGCGCCACACCCAACCAGCAGAAAAAGAAAACCGTCGCCCAAGCGGAAGCCGGCCTGTGGCGCCTGCTGGACGAGCTGAAGGCCAAGCCGCCGACCGCCGAAGAACTGGAACGCATCCGCGCCCAGGTCATTGCCGGCCTGGTCTACCAGCGTGACTCCATCACCAGCCAGGCCACGGCCATTGGCTCCCTGGAGACCGTCGGCCTGTCGTGGAAATTGATGGACACCGAACTTGCCGACCTGCAAAGCGTGACGCCGGAAGATATCCAGAAAGCCGCACGCACCTATTTCACCCGCGAACGTCTCAGCGTCGCCCATGTCCTGCCTCAGGAGACCGCTCATGAGTGATCGCAAAAGCAGCCGCCTGATCCTGCCTGGCCTGATCGTCGTTACCCTGATCGCCGCCGGTGCCGTGTACTTCCTGCGCCCGAACGAATCCGTCGCCAGCCAGGCCTTGGAAAAAGCCCAATCGAGCAACCAGCTGCAATCCCTGGCGGAACTGGACGGCAAAGCGCCGACCAACCGCAAGCTCGATGTGCAAACCTGGACCACCGCCGAAGGCGCCAAGGTGTTGTTCGTCGAAGCCCATGAACTGCCGATGTTCGACGTGCGCATCCTGTTCGCCGCCGGCAGCAGCCAGGACGGCAACGTACCGGGCCTGGCGCTGATGACCAACGCCATGCTCAACGAAGGCGTGCCGGGCAAGGATGTGAGCCAGATCGCCCGCGACTTCGAAGGCCTGGGCGCGGACTTTGGCAATGGCGCGTACCGCGACATGGCGCTGGTGTCCCTGCGCAGCCTCAGCGACAGCGACAAACGCGACGCGGCGCTCGCGCTGTTTGACGACGTGATCGGGAAACCGACCTTCCCGGCCGACTCCCTTGCGCGGATCAAAAACCAGATCCTGGCCGGCTTTGAATACCAGAAGCAAAACCCTGCCAAGCTGGCCAGCCTTGAACTGTTCAAGCGCCTGTACGGCGATCACCCTTATGCGCACCCCACCGAAGGCACGCCAGAGAGCGTCCCGAAGATTACCCTGGCACAGTTGCAAGCCTTCCACGCCAAGGCATACGCAGCGGGCAACGCAGTGATTGCAGTGGTCGGCGACCTGACCCGCGCCGAAGCCGAAGCCATGACGGCCAAGGTTTCCGCATCGCTGCCCAAGGGCCCGGCCCTGGCAAAAATCGCCCAACCGACCGAACCCAAACCGGGTTTGAGCCGTATCGAGTTCCCGTCCAAGCAAACGCACCTGCTGTTCGCGCAACTGGGCATCGACCGCGCCGACCCGGACTACGCCGCCTTGTCACTGGGTAACCAGATCCTCGGCGGTGGTGGTTTCGGCACCCGTTTGATGAGCGAAGTGCGCGAGAAACGTGGCCTGACCTACGGCGTGTACTCCGGCTTCTCGCCGATGCAGGTGCGCGGACCGTTCATGATCAATCTGCAAACCCGCGCAGAAATGAGCGGCGGCACCTTGCGCCTGGTCGAGGACGTGGTGGCCGACTACCTCAAGACCGGCCCGACGCAAAAGGAGCTGGATGACGCCAAGCGCGAGCTGGCCGGCAGCTTCCCGCTGTCGACCGCGAGCAACGCCGATATCGTCGGGCAGTTGGGCGCCATGGGTTTCTATAACCTGCCGCTGAGCTATCTGGAAGATTTCATGAAACAATCCCAGGCCCTGACCGTAGATCAGGTCAAGGCTGCAATGAACAAACACTTGAGTGCCGACAAGATGGTCATCGTGACCGCCGGCCCGACCATTGCGCAAAAGCCACTACCGCCCCCCACTGATAAACCCGCCGAGCAGCCGCTCGGGGTTCCGGAGCATTAATGGCCAGTTCATCTCGCCCGAAAAAACCTGTCCACAACGTGCATAACGGTGTGGGCCAACTGCGCATCATTGGCGGTGAATGGGGCAGCCGCAAGCTGAGCTTCCCTGACGTCGTAGGCCTGCGCCCGACGCCGGACCGCGTGCGTGAAACCCTGTTCAACTGGCTTGCGCCGTACATCGCCGGCGCCAAGGTGCTGGACCCGTTCGCCGGCAGCGGCGCGCTGTTCCTGGAGGCGTTGTCCCGCGGTGCCGCACTGGCTCAGGCGCTGGATGCGAGCAATGTCGCAGTCTCCAGCCTCAAGGAACACCTGGGCACCCTGCGCTGCACCAACGGTCAGGTGCAAACCGCCGACGCGCTGCGCTACCTCGAAACCCAGGCCGCCAGCGAGTACGACGTGGTGTTCCTCGACCCGCCGTTCAACCAGAACCTGCTGCCGACCGTGTGCGCACTGTTGGAAGAACGTCAATGGCTGGCACCGGACGCGTGGATCTACACTGAAAGCGAGACCGCGCCTTCTACCCTGGGCTTACCGGGCGCATGGCGCCTGCACCGGGAGCAGAAGTCCGGGCGGGTGTATTACGCGTTGTGGCACCGCTTGGTCGAGAGCGCTGCGTGATCTTTCAGGCTGAACTCAATGGTGGCGAGGGAGCTTGCTCCCGCTGGGCTGTGTAGCGGCCCCAAAATCTGCAATCGTGTTCTGACTGAATAAATGCGGCGTTCTTGATGGGGCTGCTACGCAGCCCAACGGGAGCAAGCTCCCTCGTCACAGTGAGTTCGTTGCCCACCGAGAGTGTCATGACCCCTTCCGCCCACCTGTTCACCCCCGCCTACGGCCTCGGCAACCCCCACCTGCAAACGCTGTGGGGCCCGCTGTGGCGACCCACCACCCACATCGAACGCCAACGCGAACGTCTGTGGCTGGAAGACGGCGACTTCCTCGACCTTGACTGGCATGGCCCCCACGACGCGCAAGCGCCGTTGGTGCTGGTGTTGCACGGGCTGACGGGCTCCTCCAACTCGCCCTACGTGGCCGGCCTGCAAAAAGTCCTTGCCGCGCAAGGCTGGTCCAGCGCGGCGCTGAACTGGCGCGGGTGCTCAGGCGAACCGAATCTGTTGGCGCGCAGCTATCACTCGGGCGCGAGCGAAGACCTGGCAGCGACGATTGCCCATCTGCGGGCCAAGCGGCCGTTGGCACCGTTGTACGCCGTGGGTTATTCACTGGGTGGCAATGTGCTGCTCAAGCATTTGGGCGAAACCGGCGAGGCGTCAGGGCTGCAAGGCGCGGCGGCGGTGTCGGTGCCGTTTCGCCTGGACCAGTGTGCGGACCGTATCGGCTTGGGCTTTTCGCGGGTTTACCAGAAGCATTTCATGCGTGAAATGCTGGCGTATATCCGCGTCAAACAAAGCCGCTTTCTACAGGATGGGCGGGCGGATGGGCTGAAAACCCTGGAAGCCCTGGGCTCATTGGAGAAGATGCGCACGTTCTGGGATTTCGATGGCCGGGTTACCGCGCCACTGCACGGCTTCTTGAGTGCAGAGGACTATTACCGCCGCGCATCGAGCCGCTATTACCTGGGCGATATCCGCACACCCACCCTGATCATCCAGGCAGCGGATGACCCGTTTGTGTTCGCCCACAGCCTGCCCGAGGCACATGAACTGTCGGCGTGCACGGAGTTTGAACTGCTGGCCAAAGGGGGGCATGTCGGCTTTGTCGATGGAACCCTGAAGCGCCCCGGTTATTACCTGGAGCGCCGCATTCCTGACTGGCTGCTCAGTCGCCGGTAGCGATTGCCCGCGCCGGATCGTTAATCCACTCACTCCACGACCCCGCATACAATTTGCCCAACGGATATCCCGCCAGGCTCAAGGCGAACAGGTTGTGGCACGCCGTCACCCCCGAACCGCAATACGCCACCAGCTCATCTGGCGAGCGCCCCTGCAATTGGGTGGCGAAGCGCTGCTTGAGCTGCTCAGCCGGCAGGAAGCGGCCGTCGCTGCCGAGGTTTTCGTTGAACGCCGCGCACTGCGCGCCAGGGATGTGCCCGGCAATCGGGTCGATGGGCTCCACTTCACCGCGAAAGCGCGGTTGGGCGCGGGCATCGATCAGGGTCAGGCCGGGTTGGCCCAGGCGTTCTAGCAGGTGTTCGGCGTCCAGCACCATTCGATTATCCGGCGTACCGACGAAAGTGCCCGGCTCAACCACCGGTGCGTCCAGGCTCAACGGGAACCCCGCCGCATGCCAGGCCTTGAGGCCGCCATCCAGAATAAACACGCCATCACGCTTGCCCAGCCAGGCCAGCAACCACCAGGCCCGTGCGGCATAGGCGCCAGGGCCGTCGTCGTAGAGCACCACGTCGGTGTCGACATTGACGCCCCAGGCCCGCAATTGCTCGGCGAAGGCATTCGCTGCCGGCAATGGATGACGGCCGGTCACGCCCTTGGTCACCGGTCCGCTGAGGTGGCGCTCCAGATCGGCATACTGCGCGCCTTCGATATGCCCTTCGGCATAGCTGCAGCGCCCGTAATCCGGGTCTTCCAAGGCAAAGCGGCAATCGAGGATCACCACACCGCCGGCCTTCTGGCGTTCGGCCAATTGCTGAGGGCTGATCAGTTGGGCAAGCGGCATGACGGACTCCTATGAACAGATTCGGGAAAGGTCCTACTTCACTTCTTCCAATGCCTGATTCAACGGCACATAAAATTCTTTGAACAATGCATCCACTGCCTCTTTGGCCTGGGGCGTCACAAACCCAGCCTCCAGCACCAGCACCTGATACACCCCACGCTTGATCGCCTCGGCGCTCAAGTGGGCGGAGTTTTCGTTGGTGGTGCACAAAAAACGCACCCAGGAGGTGAGGATGATCCAGGCATTGAGGGTCAGGGCTTCGGTTTGCACCGGGTCCATATTGAGAATACCGGCGTCGACGAACCCCTGGTAAATGGCGCCGCCCTGGACCAGGCAGCGTTGGGAAAAGCGCCGATAACCAGTGGCCAGTTCCGGGTCGCTTTCCAGCAGGTGTTCGAGGTCGCGGTGCAGGAAGCGGTAGCGCCACATGCCGGCCAATACGGCTTGCAGGTAGAAACGTTTGTCTTCGACAGTGACAGCGCGGCCTTGGGGCGGGCGCAGGAAACTGTCCACCAGGGCTTCGTATTCGCGAAACAGCAAGGCGATGATCGCCTGCTTGTTGGGGAAGTGGTAGTACAGGTTGCCCGGCGAAATTTCCATATGGGCGGCAATATGGTTGGTGCTCACACTGCGCTCACCCTGCTGGTTAAAAAGCTCCAGGCTGGTTTGCACAATGCGCTCGCTGGTCTTTACTCGTGGTGCCATAGGGGATCAGCTTCTGTACACGTGATGGGGCATCTTACGGCCTATTCTCGTAGGGATAAATCCGCATGTAGGCGTAATGATATTTGACAATTTAGAGTAATGACTCTAAAAATCCAGGCAGACCTATAACAATCGGGAGCGCCGCCATGTCCGCCAACGTTGCCTACCTGCAAGATACCCAGGCGCTGGATCAACTCCAGCACCTGTTCGACACCCAGCGCCGTGCCTACGCAGCCAACCCGATGCCGCCAGCGGCCCAGCGCCAGCAATGGCTCAAGGCACTGCGCGATCTGCTCAGCAACGAGCGCCAGGCGCTGATCAACGCGATCAGCCAGGACTTCAGCCACCGCAGCGCCGACGAAACCCTGTTCGCTGAACTGATGCCCAGCCTGCATGGCATTCACTACGCCAGCAAACACCTCAAGGGCTGGATGAAACCTTCCCGCCGCGCTGTAGGCATTGCCTTCCAACCCGCGTCAGCCAAAGTCATCTACCAACCGCTGGGCGTGGTCGGGGTGATCGTGCCCTGGAACTACCCGCTGTACCTGGCCATCGGCCCCTTGGTTGGCGCGTTGGCGGCGGGTAACCGGGTGATGCTCAAGCTCAGCGAATCCACTCCCGCCACCGGCGAACTGCTCAAGGCGCTGCTGGCAAGAATCTTCCCCGAGGACCTGGTGTGCGTGGTGCTGGGTGAAGCGGAAGTCGGCATGGCCTTCTCCAAACTGCCCTTCGATCACCTGCTGTTCACCGGCGCCACCAGCATCGGCAAGCATGTGATGCGTGCAGCGGCCGAACACCTCACGCCGGTCACTCTGGAATTGGGTGGCAAGTCGCCCGCCATCGTGTCGGCCGACGTACCACTCAAGGACGCCGCCGAACGTATTGCCTTCGGTAAAGCGTTGAACGCCGGCCAGACCTGTGTCGCGCCAGACTACGTGCTGGTACCGGAAGACCGGGTCGACGCGTTCGTCGCGGCCTACACCCAGGCCGTTCGCGGATTTTATCCGACCCTGGTCGACAACCCAGACTACACGGCCATCATCAATGAGCGGCAACTGGCCCGGCTGAATGCTTACGTCAAGGACGCCACCGACAAAGGCGCCACCTTGATCCCGCTGTACGACCAGGGCCAGGCACGGCGCATGGCCCACAGCCTGTTGTTGAATGTCAGTGACGACATGACGGTGATGCAGGACGAAATCTTCGGCCCGGTGCTGCCGATCGTGCCGTATCGCGGCCTTGACCAGGCCTTTGCCTACATCAACCAGCGCCCTCGCCCACTGGCCCTGTACTACTTCGGCTACAACAAGACCGAGCAGAACCGCGTACTCCACGAAACCCATTCCGGCGGCGTGTGCCTGAATGACACCCTGCTGCACGTGGCCCAGGACGATATGCCGTTTGGCGGAATCGGCCCGTCGGGCATGGGCCACTACCACGGTCATGAAGGTTTTCTCACCTTCAGCAAGGCCAAGGGCGTGCTGGTGAAACAGCGCCTGAACGCGGCGAAGTTGATCTACCCGCCCTACGGAAAATCCATTCAGAAGTTAATCCAGAAGCTGTTCGTTCGCTGAAACCGCCACCCACGGGACAACAATAACAATGAACCCTAGCCTGACTGATTCACCTGCGCTGTCGCGGCGCGGCGTCTTGAAAATCGGCCTGTGCGCCAGCGCGTTCCTGGCCACCGCCGGGTTGGGCGCCAGCCTCAGCGGTTGCTCCAGCAGCACCCCGGCCAGCGGCTTTGCCCTGTTGCGCAGCAGTGACTTGCCGTTCTTGCGCGCGATCGTCCCGGTACTGCTCGAGGGCGTAGCCAGCGCTCAGGGAGTCGCCAGCGGGGTGGAAGACACGCTTAAAAAGCTCGACTTCAGCCTGCAGCGCCTGTCGCCGGAAATGTTCAAGCTCACCCAGCAATTGTTCGACGTATTGAGCATGGGCATCACCCGCGGGCCGTTGACCGGGATCTGGGGCAGTTGGGAAAACGCCAGCGGCGAGCAGATCCGCAACTTCCTGCACCGCTGGGAGAACAGCTACCTGAACCTGCTGCGCATGGGCCAGGGCTCGCTGCTCAAGCTGGTGATCATGGCCTGGTACTTCCAGCCGGCGTCCTGGGCCCACTGCGGCTACCCTGGCCCGCCGAAGATCTAGCCTTGATAACCGCCCCCCTGTGGGAGGGGATGTGCAGTGTTTTCCCGAACTCAACTTCGTACAAAAATAAGAGTGCATTCCTATGCCCGTACCTGATCTGTTCCGCGACGGCATGGCCCGTGGCTGGAAAACCCACAATGGCGCCGCCCTCGACAACGACCTGACCCTGGAAGCCGACGTGGTGATCATCGGCAGCGGTGCGGGGGGCGGCACCACCGCTGAAACCCTCAGCGCAGCGGGCTACAAAGTGCTGCTGATCGAAGAAGGCCCGCTCAAGACCAGCAGCGATTTCAAGCTGCTCGAAGACGAGGCCTACACCAGCCTCTACCAGGAAGGCATCGGCCGCATGAGCAAGGACGGCGCGATCACCATCCTGCAGGGCCGGGCCGTGGGCGGCACCACGCTGATCAACTGGACATCGAGCTTTCGTACCCCGGACGCCACCCTCGCCCACTGGGCCAGCGAATACGCCGTGAAAGGCCACAGCAGTGCCGAAATGGCGCCCTGGTTTGAAAAAATGGAACAACGCCTGGGCATCGCGCCCTGGGCTCTGCCGCCCAACCCCAACAACGATGTGATCCGCAAAGGCTGCGAAAAGCTCGGTTACAGCTGGCATGTGATCCCACGCAACGTGCGCGGCTGCTTCAACCTGGGGTATTGCGGTATGGGCTGCCCGGTCAACGCCAAGCAGTCGATGCTGGTGACCACGATTCCGTCGACCCTGGAGAAGGGTGGAGAACTGCTCTACCTGGCCCGTGCCGAACGCCTCATCTACAGCGGCGACACCATCAGCAGCCTGGAATGCGTGGCCATGGACGCCCTGTGCGTGGCGCCGACCGGACGCAGGATCACGGTGAAAGCCAAGCATTACGTGCTCTCGGGCGGCGGCATCAACAGCCCTGCACTGCTGATGCGCTCGGACGCGCCCGACCCGCACTCACGGCTGGGCAAACGCACCTTCCTACACTTGGTGAATTTCTCCGCCGGGCTGTTCGATGAGGTGATCAACCCGTTCTACGGCGCGCCGCAGTCGATCTATTCCGACCATTTCCAGTGGCAGGACGGCACCACCGGCAAAATGTCCTACAAGCTGGAAGCACCGCCTTTACATCCAGCGTTGGCCAGCACCCTGCTCGGTGGCTACGGCACCCAGAACGCCCTGGACATGAGCCAATTGCCCAACACCCACGCGATGCTGGCGCTGCTGCGCGACGGCTTCCACCCTGACAGCCCGGGCGGCAGCGTGGAGCTGCGCGGCGATGGCACGCCGGTGCTTGACTATCAGGTGTCGGACTACGCATGGGATGGCTTGCGCCGTGCCTTCCACAGCATGGCCGAGATCCAGTTCGCCGCAGGCGCCACGTCGGTCAAGCCGCTGCATCACGATGCGCGCTACGTGAAAACCTTGGGAGAAGCGCGCGCGATGATTGAAGGCCTCAACCTGGAATTGCACCGCACCTGCCTGGGCAGCGCCCATGTGATGGGCGGATGTGCCATGGGTGAAGACCCCAAAAATGCGGTGGCCGACAGCCTCGGGCGCCATCACCAGTTGCGCAACCTGTCGATCCACGATGGGTCGCTATTCCCCACCAGCATTGGGGCCAATCCACAATTATCGGTGTACGGTTTGACCGCGCAACTGGCGACGGCATTGGCCGAACGTCTGAAAACGGCATGAAAAAACCGTCGATTAACGGCATGTATCTCCATAAGTCGACTTGGCCGACCGGGATGGCTGCGATACCATCCGATTCCCCAACGGACTCCGCCAGGACGACGCGATGAACCGAGTGTTGTACCCAGGTACCTTCGACCCGATTACCAAAGGCCATGGCGATCTGGTCGAACGTGCCTCACGCTTGTTCGACCATGTGATCATCGCGGTCGCGGCCAGCCCCAAGAAAAACCCGCTGTTTCCCCTGGAGCAGCGCGTGGAGCTGGCGCGTGAGGTCACCAAACACCTGCCCAACGTGGAAGTGGTGGGTTTTTCCACGCTGCTGGCGCATTTCGCCAAAGAGCAGAACGCCAACGTGTTCCTGCGCGGCCTGCGCGCGGTGTCGGACTTCGAATACGAATTCCAGCTGGCCAACATGAACCGCCAACTGGCACCGGACGTGGAAAGCCTGTTCCTCACCCCGTCGGAGCGTTACTCGTTCATTTCCTCGACGTTAGTCCGTGAAATCGCCGCTTTGGGCGGAGATATCACCAAGTTCGTACATCCGGCCGTGGCCGATGCGCTGACGCTGCGCTTCAAAAAATAATTCTGATGAGCGGTCCAGTTGTAGTCATCGGGCTTGCTGTGGTGAGCGGGCTTGCCCCGCGCTGGGCTGCGCAGCAGCCCCTCTGAACACACCTTGCACTGTCGGTTACACCTTGCCGTCAGGGTTTAGGGCCGCTTCGCGCCCCAGCGCGGGGCAAGCCCGCTCACTACAGACAAGCACCTACCTCAGGCTCGCACTGCGGGCGCCAATGCGGCACAATTGCGCGCATTAGTTTTCAGATGCCTTGGCTGACAGCCCTGGCAGGAGTTTCCATGTCCTTGATCATCACCGACGATTGCATCAACTGCGACGTCTGCGAACCCGAGTGCCCGAACGCCGCGATTTCCCAAGGCGAAGAGATCTACGTGATCGACCCCAACCTGTGCACCCAGTGTGTCGGTCACTATGACGAGCCGCAGTGCCAGCAGGTTTGCCCGGTGGATTGCATTCCGCTGGATGAAGCTCATCCGGAAACGGAAGAGCAGTTGATGGAGAAGTACCGGAAGATTACCGGTAAGGCCTGACGCTGTTTAGCGCCTGTCATGGCCTCATCGGGGTGCCCCCTCCCACAGTGAAAGTGTTCGCAATTCAAATGTGGGAGGGGGCAAGCCCCCGATGGCAATATCAGCCATCACATAGAATCAGCGCTGGCACCTAGGGCAAAACACACTTGCCCGCTGCCCCAGCACCACGTTGCGCAACTCGGTCCCGCAGACCTTGCACGCCTCCCCTCCCCGGCCGTAGACGAACAGTTCCTGCTGGAAATACCCCGGTTGCCCGTCGCCGCCGATAAAGTCTCGCAACGTGGTGCCACCGCGTTCGATGGCAGCCGCCAGCACACGCTTGATCTCGATCGCCAGCTTCAAATAGCGCCCACGTGAAATACCGCCTGCGGCCCGACGCGGGTCAATCCCCGCCGCGAACAGCGCTTCAGTCGCATAGATATTACCCACGCCCACCACCACCGCGTTGTCCATGATGAATGGCTTCACCGCCATCGACTTGCCACGCGACAGCTGGAACAAACGATCACCGTCAAACAGCTCGGTCAGCGGCTCCGGCCCCAGGCGAAGCAGCAGTTCGTGATTGTGCGGGTCCTGGCTCCAGAGCATCGCGCCAAAGCGACGCGGGTCGGTGTAGCGCAGGGCCATGCCCGATTCCAGTTCGATATCCACATGTTCATGCTTGGCCGCCGGCAGGCCGACTTCCACCAGGCGCAGGTTGCCCGACATGCCCAAATGGCTGATCAAGGTGCCCACTTCGGCATTGATCAGCAGGTACTTGGCGCGCCGCTCCACCAACACGATGCGCTGGCCGGACAGGCGCACATCGAGGTCTTCCGGGATCGGCCAACGCAAGCGCCGCTCACGCACCACCACGCGGCTGACCCGCTGGCCTTCCAAGTGCGGGGCAATCCCGCGCCGGGTGGTTTCGACTTCTGGTAACTCGGGCATGTGTACCTCTTGCAAGAAGGATCAGTGGGCGCCGAGCTCGCGAATCGACAACTTCAAGCTCTCGAAGTCGTAGTCCGACAGGCCCACGTAGTCCAGCACCAGGTGGCTAATGGCATTCCACTCATGGTCCACCGCCTGGTTGCCCAGTACGCGGTAGGACGAGCAAATGTGCTCGGCCATTTTCAGGATCGCCAGCAGGTTTTTAAGCTGCGGATTGCGCGACGACTCGTCGCTGAAAATCGCCAGGGCGTTGTGGTGGTTGGCGATCGCGTCGGTCACATGCTCCGGCAGGCGCCAGGACTTGGCGGTGTAGTAACCCACCACGGCATGGTTGGTGTTGAACGCGTTGTTCTCGGTATCGACCACGCGGCAGTCGGGGCCGGCATTCGCATACGCCTGTTCCAGCACCGACATATAGCTGGGAAAGCGCTTGAGCATCAGCGGTACGCCACAGTCGTGGAACAACCCCAGCGCGTAGGCCTCATCCACCGCCTGGGCGCCGGTGCGCTTGGCCAAGGTGAGGCAAGTCATGGCCACATCCTGGGCGGTGTCCCAGAAACGGTTGAGCGTGACGATGGTGTCGTCGCTCATCTCGCCTTTGATCGACAGGGCGTTGATCAGGTTGATGATCGACCGGCTGCCCAGCAAATTCACCGCTCGCTGGATCGAGGCAATCTTGTTGCTCAGTCCGTAGTACGACGAGTTGACGATCTTCAGCAGCGCGCCGGACAGGCCGGGGTCCTGGGAGATCAACCGCGCGATCACTTCCAGGTCCGGATCGGGCATGTATTGCTCCATTTGCAAATCCACCATGATTTGCGGCTGGGGCGGCACGCTGATGCCTTGCAGGGCCTGTTGGATCTGTTCGGCGGAAAGCTCTTGGGACATAAGTACACACTCTGGGCTAGGCAGGGATTCTAACCCCTAAGCAAAGCTGACTGACACCTCAAAACCCGAATTGAAACCAGCGCCCACATGTCCGGCGGCGCCACCGAGCCCTATACAAAAAGGTATACTCCCGCTCTTTTTTCCGGAGCGACGTCATGTCCCTGCCAAGCCTGCGTCTCAAAGCCAACGCCGATCGTCGTTTGCGCAACGGCCACCTGTGGGTCTACAGCAACGAAATCGACGTGGCCGCCACCCCACTTCACGGCTTCCAGGCGGGCGACCAGGCCATCCTCGAAGCGGCCGGCGGCAAGACCCTGGGCATCGTGGCCATGAGCCCGAACAACCTGATCTGCGCCCGCCTGCTGTCGCGCGACATCAAGTTGCCGCTGGACAAGTCGCTGCTCGTGCACCGCCTCAACGTTGCGCTGTCCCTGCGTGACCGCCTGTTCGACAAGCCGTTCTACCGCCTGGTCTACGGTGACTCCGACCTGCTGCCAGGCCTGGTAGTCGACCGTTTCGGCGACATCCTCGTGGTACAGATCGCCTCGGCGACCATGGAAGCCCATAAAGAAGACGTGATCGCCGCCCTGACCCAAGTGCTCAAGCCGAGCGGCATCCTGTTCAAGAACGACTCCGCCGCGCGCGACGCCGAAGGCCTCAACCGGTACGTCGAAACCGTGTTCGGCCTGGTGCCGGAGTGGGTGGCGCTGGAAGAAAACGGCGTGAAATTCGAAGCCCCGGTGATCCAGGGCCAGAAAACCGGCTGGTTCTACGACCACCGCATGAACCGCGCCCGCCTGGCCCCGTATGCCAAAGGCAAACGCGTGCTGGACCTCTACAGCTACATCGGCGGCTGGGGCGTGCAAGCTGCGGCCTTCGGCGCCAGTGAAGTGTTCTGCGTCGACGCGTCGGCCTTCGCCCTCGACGGCGTGGAGCGCAATGCCGCACTGAACGGCGTTGCCGAGAAAATGACCTGCATCGAAGGCGACGTGTTTGAAGCCCTCAAGGAACTGAAAGCCAGCGAAGAGCGCTTCGACGTGATCGTCGCCGACCCGCCGGCCTTCATCAAACGCAAGAAAGACATGAAGAACGGCGAAGGCGCCTACCGCCGCCTGAACGAGCAAGCCATGCGCCTGCTCAGCAAGGACGGCATCCTGGTCAGCGCCTCGTGCTCCATGCACCTGCCGGAAGACGACCTGCAGAACATCCTGCTGACCAGCGCCCGCCACCTGGACCGCAATATCCAGATGCTGGAACGCGGCGGCCAGGGCCCGGACCATCCGGTGCACCCGGCGATTGTCGAGACGCGGTATATCAAGAGCATTACGTGCCGGTTGTTGCCTAATAGCTGATGCCGTTGGCCTGTAGGAGCCTCCGGGCTCCTACGAGCTTTCAGGAAGTTTCGCACCGCACCAGGTTTTGACTTTCCTCTGCTCAGGCTCGATCCTCGACCCCCTCACGGAATCGAGGCTCGCGCATGTCGGCAGCAATCACACACGCTGAAAAACCCTTCATTGTTTTCTGGCTGATGACCATGACCTTGCTGGGCGTCTTCCCGCTTGACGTCGTGCTGCCGTCCTTTCCCGCCCTGGCGGAACACTTCTCCACCTCGACCACCCAGATCGCCCGCTCAGTCAGCCTATTCGCTATTGGGTTTTCCTGCTCCATGCTGTTGATCGGCCCGCTGTCCGACAGGATCGGCCGCAAAAAACTGCTACTGGCCAGCATGGTCGTTGCAATCATTGGCGCGGCCGGGTGCTTGGCGGCCAGCAACACGCCCCAATTCCTGTTTTTCCGTGTCATCCAGGCCATGGGCTGCGGCGGCTTCATACTGTCCCAAGCGCTGGTACAGGACCTGTTCTTCGGCAGAGAACAAGAGCGGTTGCGGATCGCAATGGTCACGGCCGGAGGAATCTTCATTTCGATTTCCCCGCTGCTGGGCGCGTGGCTGCAACTGCACTGGGGATGGCAAGCAAGCTTCTATGTGTTTATAGCGCTTTGTGCCGCAACCTTGATCATGGCTCACCGGCTACTCCATGGCGGCTTGCCTCAAGCGTCAGCGAGCCAGCAGAGCATGTTCAAGGCCTACGCCAAGGTCTTCGCCAACCGCCACTTCGCCAGCTATGCCACGATCTCGGCGATTACTTTCGCCTGCCATTTCTCGTTCATCGTGGTTTCACCGCTGATTTTCATGGACCAGCTACAGCTGTCGCCCCACGAATACTCCTTGACCTTGCTTCTCTACGGCGCCGCTTACGTATCGGGCGGAATCTGTGCAGGCTTCCTGCATAAACGGCTACCGGCTGCGACCCAGATGGCCATCGGGCTGGTACTGATCGCGATATCGGGCGTGGTCATGCTGTCCCTGGCCTATCATTTCGGCCTATCAACACTGACCGTGCTGGTGCCCATGCTGCTCTGCACTGCTGGCACCACAATCACCCGGCCCATTTCTAACTCCAAGGCCATGAGCTTGTTTCCAGACAACGCAGGTACGGCGGCTTCAGCCGTTGCAGCGGTACTATTCATTGCCGGCGGCCTTATCAGTGCATTCATCAGCACCTTTACGCACCACCTGAGCACTGCGCTGGGTCTGTGCTTTCTGATCCTGAGCATCGCCGCCCTGGTCCTGAACGCATGGGCACGGCGCCACCCGCACGTCCCGTAGCCGTTATCTTCACGGTTTCGGCCATTCCCTCCAGCCTCCAGCGGTGTAGAATCGGCCTATTCATCGCCAGTCATCCCCCGGCGGGTTTATGAGCTCGAGGCCCAAGCAAGCGGCGATCCCGCGACGCGAGTGGCAACTTCCGGACACACGGCTATTTTCGGGTGTTCCAGTCGTCAATTAGAAGCTCACTCCCCAGTAGTACCTGATAGTAGTTACTTGATTAGCCGCCCGGAGTGCTCCATGCCAGATTACCGCTCGAAAACATCCACCCATGGCCGCAACATGGCCGGCGCGCGCGCACTGTGGCGTGCCACGGGGATGAAAGATGACGACTTCAAGAAGCCGATCATCGCGATTGCCAACTCGTTCACCCAATTCGTACCGGGCCACGTCCACCTCAAGGACCTGGGCCAACTGGTCGCCCGTGAGATCGAACGTGCTGGCGGCGTAGCAAAAGAATTCAACACCATTGCCGTGGACGACGGCATCGCCATGGGCCATGACGGCATGCTGTATTCCCTGCCGAGCCGCGAGATCATCGCCGACTCCGTGGAGTACATGGTCAACGCCCACTGCGCCGACGCCATCGTGTGCATCTCCAACTGCGACAAGATCACCCCTGGCATGCTGATGGCCGCCCTGCGCCTGAACATCCCGGTGATCTTCGTCTCCGGCGGCCCGATGGAAGCCGGCAAGACCAAGCTCGCCTCCCACGGCCTCGACCTGGTCGACGCCATGGTCATCGCCGCCGATTCCAGCGCTTCTGACGAGAAGGTCGCGGAATACGAGCGCAGCGCCTGCCCGACCTGCGGCTCGTGCTCCGGCATGTTCACCGCCAACTCGATGAACTGCCTGGTGGAAGCTCTGGGCCTGGCTTTGCCGGGCAACGGTTCCACCCTGGCCACCCACAGTGACCGCGAGCAGCTGTTCCTGCAGGCCGGCCGTACCATCGTCGAGCTGTGCAAGCGTTACTACGGCGAGAACGATGAGTCGGTATTGCCGCGCAATATCGCCGACTTCAAGGCGTTCGAAAACGCCATGACCCTGGACATCGCCATGGGCGGTTCCACCAACACCATCCTGCACTTGCTGGCCGCCGCCCAGGAAGCCGAGATCGATTTCGACCTGCGCGACATCGACCGTCTGTCCCGTCACGTGCCACAACTGTGCAAAGTCGCGCCGAACATCCAGAAGTACCACATGGAAGACGTGCACCGCGCCGGCGGGATCTTCTCAATCCTCGGCTCGCTGGCCCGTGGCGGCCTGCTGCACACCGACCTGCCGACCGTGCACAGCAAGTCCATCGCCGAAGGCATCGCCAAGTGGGACATCACCCAGACTGACGATGAAGCCGTGCACACCTTCTTCAAGGCTGGCCCGGCAGGCATCCCGACGCAAACCGCGTTCAGCCAGTCGACCCGTTGGGACACCCTGGACGACGACCGTGAAAACGGCTGCATCCGCAGTGTCGAACACGCCTACTCGCAAGAAGGCGGCCTGGCCGTGCTGTACGGCAACATCGCCCTGGATGGCTGCGTGGTGAAAACCGCCGGCGTGGATGAGTCCATCCACGTCTTCGAAGGCCGCGCCAAGATCTATGAAAGCCAGGACAGCTCGGTACGCGGCATCCTCGCTGACGAAGTGAAAGAAGGCGACATCGTGATCATCCGCTACGAAGGCCCGAAAGGCGGCCCGGGTATGCAGGAGATGCTCTACCCGACGTCGTACCTGAAGTCCAAGGGCCTGGGCAAAGCCTGCGCCTTGCTGACCGACGGCCGTTTCTCCGGCGGCACCTCGGGCCTGTCCATCGGCCACGCTTCGCCGGAAGCCGCTGCCGGTGGCGCGATTGGCCTGGTGCAGGATGGCGACAAGGTGCTGATCGACATTCCAAACCGCTCAATCAACTTGTTGATCAGCGACGAAGAACTGGCTGCACGCCGGGTCGAGCAGGACAAGAAAGGCTGGAAGCCGGTGGAGAAGCGTCCACGTAAAGTGACCACCGCGCTGAAGGCCTATGCCTTGCTGGCTACCAGTGCCGACAAAGGGGCGGTGCGTAACAAGGCGATGCTCGACGGCCTGTAAGCCTCGCCCATAAAAATGCCCCGCCAGGTGCGGGGCATTTTTTTGCCTGAAACAACGCTCCAAAACAATGGAGATCAAATGTGTGCGGGCGCTCTTTAAAACTGCGGCGTGTAGGTCATGGTAAACATCACATTGCGCGGGTCGCCATAGTAGTTACTGCCCCAATTAGCGTTGTACGCCGGGATGTAATACTTCTTGTCGAACATATTGTTCAGGTTCGCCGCGACGGTGAACTCCTGGTTGATCTTGTAGGCCACCCGCGAATCCCACAGCGCATTGCCGGGAACGCTGAACGTGCGGTCATAGGCGACGGTGCTGCTTTGTGTGGTCACGCCGGCGCCGACGCTGACGTTGCTCCAGTCCCCCGGCAACTGGTAGTCCCCCCAGACCTTGAGCAGGTGCTTGGGCGTCCAGGTGCTGAAGATCTTGCCTTCGTAGGTGTCGTCCTTGAGGAATTGAGTGGTGTTGTAGGTGTAGCTGGAGACCAGTTGCAGCCCCGGCAGCACTTCACCGCTCAACGTAGCCTCAAAGCCCTGGCTACGGACCTTGCCGGAGGCGAGCGAGCAGTACCAGCCGCCGCAGACTTTACCGCCTTGCAGGTCTTGAGCCGCCCGGTTTTCCTGGTCATAGCGGAAGAGAGCGAACGAGGTATTGAGCCGACCGTCCGCCAGTTCGCCCTTCAGGCCCAGCTCGTAATTCTGGCCTTCAATGGGCTTGAGCACGGTCAATGAGGTGGTCAGGTTGGTTTGTGGCTCAAAGGCATCGGTATAGCTGGCGTAGGCCGACCATTGCTCGTTGAGTGCATAGACCAGGCCGGCGTAGGGCGTGACGTGGCCATTGCTGTGCGTGGTGCTCCGGGTTGGGTCGCCGTACACACCCTGGAACCCGCTCTCGTCCCTGTAGGAATAGTCATACCAACTGGTGCGCGCACCGAGGATCAACGTCAGCGGGTCAGCTACCTTGACACGCCAGGTGCCATAAATGCCCTTCTGGCGAATGTCATACCAGCTCTTTGTCGCATTCCCCGCCTGGAACAACTGATTCCTGTCGCGCTGCGGCCGGTTGTGGTCGATGTTGAAAATATCTGCACCCGGCGTCGCCGCGCGTGCCCAGAAATCATCCGTGGTGAGTTTGGAATAGTTGGCGCCCAGAATCATTTCCTGCTGGAAACCCAGGCCTTCGAACTTGCCGTCGACATACACATCGACACCACGGCTCTTGGTGTTGAAGTCAGTGACCCAATCGACATAACGCACGGTGCCACTGTCGCCGGGGTTGGGGATGGTGTCCCACGTCGCCTGGTAGGTCGCGTCATTGTGTTCGTCCATCGTCACCAGGGCGGCCTTCACTTTCCAGTCATCGTTGAAGCGATGCTCGATATCGGCAAACACCTGGGTCTGGTTATTGACGTTGCGGTTCCAACTGGCGCCGACGAAGGTCGATCGCGACAAGCCGATGTCACTGCCGTTGGCGTAACGCGGCAGCGACATGAAGTTGGGGCGCGAATGCCCCTTCTGGTTGCTGATGCCCACGCCGACGGTGGTGTCTGGCGTGAAGTCGTAGTCCACCGCTGCATAGACCGTCTGATTCCAGCCGCCAGCGTAATCGACGAAGGAATCGGTGGTGTCGTAATCCGCTACAAACCGGCCGCGCAACGTGCCTTCGGTATTGAGCGGGCCGCCGGCATCGACTTGGGTGCCGTAATGGTCCCACGAGCCGGCCTTGGCGGTGATGGTCACGGTCGGTGCCTGTTGCCCGCGCTTGCGCACCAGGTTCATGGTGCCGCCGGGGCTGTTCGCGCCTTGCAGCAAGGCGGCTGGGCCGCGCAGGGTTTCCACACGGTCGTAGATCGCCATGTTTTCGGTGAGGTAGCTGCCCAACGCGTAGGTGTTACGCGGAATGCCGACACCGTCGTATTGCAGGGTGCCGACTTCGAAACCCCGGGAGAAGATGAACATCCCAGGGCCGGGGGATTTGGTCGCCGTCAGGCCGGGCGTGCGCTTGACCACCTCGGAAAGCTTGGTGGTGTTCTGGTCATCCATCTGCTTGCGGGTCATGACGCTGACCGATTGCGGGATGTCCTTGAGCTTCTGCTCACCCTTGCCCAAGGTTACGGCACCCGTGGTGTAGGAGCCGGTGCCTTCGGTGGTGGCCCCCAGGCGTTCGGCGCTGATGGTGGTGGCGCCGACTTCGAGGGCGCCGCCTGTGTCGACACGTTTTTCCAGGGTAACGGTATCGGCATTGATAAAAGCGGCGCTCAACCCTGTGCCGCCCAACAGCTGGCCCAACGCCTCGCGCTGACCCAGAGTGCCACTCACACCGGGCGACACCACACCCTGTGTCAACTCACCGGACACCAACACCTGAACCCGCGTGACCGCCGAAAACGCCGCCAGCGCACCGTCCAGACTCTGCCCTGGAATATCGAAGCGGTAGGCCTGGGCCTGGGTGCTTTCAGCAGCTTGCAAATACAGCGGCGCAGTGCCGCAGGCCAAGGAAATGGCCAGTGCCAGCAAGGGCCGTGCGGCGAATCGGTGTGCCATGGATGGTGCTCCCCGGTGCAAAAAGTCTGTGATCGGCGCCGCACTACTTGAGAGTGCTTACTATTTACGCCTCAGTGATCAAGGACGATGGCTTGCGGGGAAACCCTGAAAATATTTTGAAAAAGTTGCTGTCAGGACGCTTTGCCTTCGCGCAACACCAGTAAATACGGGGTGTAGTGCTCGGCGCGCAGGTTGAGGGTGTATTCCAGCGCCTTGATCACGGCCTCGGGCTTGTCGATCTCGAACACGCCGGACACCACGCGATTGCGCAGCGCATCACCGAGCACCAGGGTCTTGCCCGGCCAATAGCGGTTCAACTCGCTGACCACTTCGGACAGCGGTTGTTGACGGAACACCAACTGCCGCTGACGCCAGGCAAAGCCGCTGGCCGGATCGAAACCGTGGACGTCGGCGAGGCGCTGGCCCTGATACTCCACCGCCCGTCCCGGTTCCAAATAAACCGCCGTACCCCTGCCGGAACTGACCTGCACCTTGCCCTGCGCCACCTGCACTCGCGTCTGCGCATCGCGCCGTGTCACGCTGAACTGAGTGCCGACCACCTTCACCCAGCCATCGCCGGACTGCACTACGAAGGGCCGCGCCGGGTCTTTGGTGACGTCGAAGAAGCCTTCGCCACGCAGCAAACGAATCTGCCGCTCACCGGCACTCATGCGGACCTGCACGGCGCTGTCGGTGTTGAGCTGCAAGTGGGAACCATCAGCCAGTTCGACCGTGCGCGATTCGCCGGTGCCAGTGGCGTAGTCCGCGCGCAGGCGGTCGAGCCAGGGCGTGTTCTGCACGGTCAGCCCCACCGCCAGCAACAGGCCGGCGGCGCAGGCCCAACGCCGGGCGGGCTTGCGCCAGGCAGCCTGTTCGGCGCGGCGGATCAGGCGTGCCGGTTCACGTAAGCCACCGAGCATCGCCTGCACTTCCTGCCAGGCGTCATCCTGGGCCGGGCCCTGCCCGAGCCACGCGGCAAAGGCGTCCATTTCGGCCGGGGTTACATCCTCAGCCTGCAGGCGGAAATACCAGCCGGACGCTTCTTCGAATAGGTCGTCGGCAGTGTGTGTGGCAGTCATGACCGACGTCCTTGTGTCTCGCAGGCAAGCCGCGTCTTGATGTAAGCGCGGCATTCAATCAAGGCGCGACGCAATTGGTATTCCACACTGCGCGGGGTGATCGACAGGCGCTCACCAATTTCGCGGTAGGACAGTTCGTCGACATGATAGAGCAGGAAGATCTGCCGAGTCGCTTCGGGCAACGCCAGGATCGCGTCCTGCATGAGTTGCTCCTGTTGGTAGGCGGCCAATTGTTCGTCGGCACCTGGGTTGCCGCACGGCAACTCTTCGCTGGGCTCACCGGCATCCAGCCGTTCACGGCGGATGGCCTGGCGCTGGTGATCGCGCACCAGATTACTGGCAATGGTGAAGAGGAAGGCCGGGAGGTTGTCGATCTTCTCGCCGGAGTCCAGGCGCGCCAGGCGCAGGAACGACTCCTGGGTCAGGTCGGCGGCCACCTGGGCGCTGCCGGTGCGGCGGGTGACGAAGGCTTCGAGGGCTTTCTTCTGCTCCGCGAACAGGCGCGCGATCTGCGAATTCCAGGAGGGCACAGCACTACCTTGAGAAGAACGGAGGGTTCAGGAAGTGCGCACGCTAGCAGAGGATGAGATTGGTTCGCAATTGATATCTATTTTAGCCAAGGCTTTGCGGTGTCAATCAAATAGCTATCGGGGGCAAGCCCCCTCCCACACTGACTGCATTCTCATGTTGGAACTCGGTCAAATGTGGGAGGGGGCTTGCCCCCGATTAAAGCCACCTCAGGCTTACTGAATTTCGTCAGGTTTGACGATCACCCAGTTTTTGTCCGCCGTCACCGGCAACCCTTCCTTGGCCTGCGCCGCCGCGTGCTTGGCGATCATGCCGTTCAGTTGGGTCATGTATTTGTCTTTACGGTTGATCCACAGGTGGATGCCGCCCTTGGCCACGTCCACATCGTGGAACAGCATGTAGCCGTCGCTGGTCGGTGTGTCACCGCCAACGATCACCGGCTTCTTCCATTCGTCGATGTAGGTGAGGATCGCCGCGTGCTTGCCTGCCATCCAAGTGGCCGGCGTCCACAGGTACGGGGTCAGTTCCAGGCCGAGGTTGGCCTTCTCGTCATATTTGCCGGCGGTGATCTGTTTGCGCGCGGTGGTCAGCTCACCGGTCTTGCGGTCCTTGAGCAAGGTGCTCACGCCGATGACGTTCTCGGGTTTGACGTTGTAGCCATACTTCGGATCGGCGGCGACCATGCGCACCAGCTCCTCGGAAGCGGCGGTCATCACATACACCTCGATGCCGTTTTCCATCAGCTTGTTGTACAGCTCGGCCTGGCCGGTGAAGACTTTCGGCGGTTGCACTTCGGACTGCTTCACCACGTCGCCGTCAAAATAACTGACCGGCACGGGCTTGCCGGAGGCCATCAGCTCATCGACCTGCACTTTGAGCTCCTTGAGGGTGAAGCCCGAGAACACCTGGGCGACCCACGGGTAGCAAACCATGTCGTCCACTTCGCAGAGGCGATAGTAGTAACTGAACAGACTTTCCTTATGGTCGGCGGTGTCTTTGAACGGCATAAGCTTGAGCGACGGATCAAGGCTGTCGCGGGTAATCAGACCCTTGTTTTCCATGTAGGGCAGCAGGGACTCTTCGAGGTCGTAGCGGTAGCTGGTGTTGTCCATGTCGAACACCGCGAAGTTACCCTTGTTGGCATTGGCGGCGATCATTTCATTGAGCTGCTTGGCGGCAGGCGCCGGCCAGTGTTTCAACTCGGTGGCGGCGAACGCCTGGCTGACGAGTCCGAGGCAGAATGCGGCGGCTAGTAATTTCGGCGCGAACTTCATAGGCGGTGTCTCCCTGAGTGAAAGATACCGACGCTAACAAATCCCTGTGACAGTTCCCACGTTGAGCACGACCGTACGCGTCCTGATCCCGTCACCCTCATGTGCCTGAGCGTCAGGTGCTTATTCCAAAAACGACAGCCACCATTCCATATCGATATTAAATCAATATATTTCAAGCTGTTAGGCTTGCCGGTTCGCAGTCGCAGGCTCGCGCGATTGGCTGCCCTCTCAACGGAGTTTCAATGAATCTTCCCCTGATTCTCAATTTACTGGTGTTCGCGGCCCTCTTGCTGGGCCTGGCACAAACCCGCCGCACAAACTGGAGCCTCGCCAAGAAGGTCCTGTTTGCGCTGGTTCTCGGCGTGGTGTTCGGTGCCGTTCTGCACACGATCTACGGCGACGGCAATCCTGTGCTCAAAGCCTCCATCGGCTGGTTCGACCTCGTCGGTAACGGCTACGTACAACTGTTGCAAATGATCGTGATCCCGCTGGTATTCGCCTCGATCCTCAGCGCCGTGGCACGTCTGCACAACGCCTCATCACTCGGCAAGATCAGCTTTTTGACCATCGGCACGCTGCTGTTCACCACCGCGATTGCGGCGCTGATCGGTATCGCGCTGACCAACCTGTTCGGCCTCACCGCTGAAGGCCTGGTGGCCGGCACCCAGGAAATGGCGCGCCTGCAAGTGATCCAGAGTGACTACGCCGGCAAGGTCGCCGACCTGAATATCCCGCAATTGCTGCTGTCGTTCGTGCCCGCCAACCCGTTCGCCGACCTGGCGCGGGCCAAGCCGACATCGATCATCAGCGTGGTGATCTTCGCCGCCTTCCTGGGGGTTGCCGCACTGCAACTGCTCAAGGATGACGTGGAAAAAGGCCAGAAAGTGCTCAACGCCATCGACACCCTGCAAGCCTGGGTGATGCGCTTGGTGCGCCTGGTCATGAAGCTCACGCCCTATGGCGTGCTGGCACTGATGACCAAAGTCGTCGCTGGCTCCAACCTGCAAGACATCATCAAGCTCGGCAGTTTTGTGGTCGTGTCATACCTGGCGCTGGGCCTGATGTTTGTGGTGCATGGCCTGCTGCTGTCGCTGGCGGGGATCAACCCGCTGCGCTTCTTCCGCAAGGTGTGGCCGGTGCTGACCTTTGCCTTCACCAGCCGCTCCAGCGCGGCGGCGATCCCGCTGAGCATTGAAGCGCAGACCCGTCGCCTGGGCATCCCGCAATCCATCGCCGGTTTCGCCGCGTCGTTTGGCGCGACCATCGGCCAGAACGGCTGCGCGGGTCTCTACCCTGCGATGCTGGCGGTGATGGTTGCACCGACTGTCGGCATCAACCCGCTGGATCCGCTGTGGATCGCGACCTTGGTGGCGATTGTGACCCTGAGTTCGGCCGGTGTGGCGGGCGTGGGCGGCGGGGCGACCTTCGCCGCATTGATCGTACTGCCGGCGATGGGCCTGCCGGTGTCGCTGGTGGCGCTGCTGATTTCCGTGGAGCCGCTGATCGACATGGGCCGTACGGCGCTGAACGTGAATGGTTCGATGACGGCGGGCGCGATTACCAGCCAGATCATGGGGCAGACGGATAAAGAACGGTTGAATGCGGATGAGCATGCTGAGTTAGCGCAGGCCTGATAGACCGCAATCGGGGGCAAGCCCCCTCCCACATTGGACCGCGTTGTTCAAAACCACTCGGTCAACTGTGGGAGGGGGCTTGCTCCCGATGCTCTTAAGCTTTTTCCCAAACCTCAAAGCTGTACGCTGGCTTATCACCCTCAGCCGCATTCTCGACATTCGACACCAGCGTCCACTGGCCCGCATCAAACTGCGGAAACCACGCATCCCCTTCCGGGCTCAGCGCCACCCGCGTCAAATACAGGCGATCCGCCTGCTCCAACCCCTGCGCATACAACTGCGCACCGCCGATCAGCATCAGCTCATCCACGCCCTGCTCCAACGCCCACGCCTCGGCGCGTTCAACTGCAGCATCCAGTGACGGAAAAACTTCCGCACCTTCGAGCGCCAGATCGGTCTGACGGCTAACCACCAGGTTCAGGCGCCCCGGCAGCGGTCGGCCCAGGGAATCCCAGGTCTTGCGCCCCATGATGATCGGCTTGCCGAGCGTGGTGGCCTTGAAATATTTGAAATCCCCCGGCAAATGCCAGGGCATGCTGTTGTCGACGCCGATCACACGGTTTTCACCGAGGGCTGCGATCAGGCTTAAAGGGAGAGTTTTTTTCATGGCGACGAGAATACCAGAGCCGCAGGTCTGCGGTTATGCTCCAACCTCACTTGCTCAACAGGACGGCGCGTGACTGCACTGAACCCCCTGCAAAAACTCTGGCTGACAGAAACCGTACGCCTGCGCGAAGAACACGCCGGCAACCTGGAAGACCTGGAAGCCAACCGCCTGGCCCGCACGGCCGGCGGTGACCTGCCGACGCGCATCCAGCAGCGCGCCCTGCACCTGGCCGAGCGCGATGGACTCTCCGCCGCCCTCACCCGCTGGCTGCAAGGCGCGCGTTTGGCGCTGGTGCTGCTGGTCATCGTCGCCGTGATCAGCGGCGCCGGACTGGCCTTTGCTGCGCTGGGTAACGGCCTGACCCCGGTGAAT
The DNA here is from genome assembly GCF_002859085.1 of Pseudomonas sp. QC2. Lineage (NCBI taxonomy): Bacteria > Pseudomonadati > Pseudomonadota > Gammaproteobacteria > Pseudomonadales > Pseudomonadaceae > Pseudomonas > Pseudomonas sp. QC2. The sequence goes on along the minus strand of NZ_PKKS01000024.1, from coordinate 54,313 downwards.
GTGTTCTGGGCCCTGGGCAGCCTGCTCGGCTTGAACCTGATCCTGCTGATCAGTTGGGCGCTGGGTCTGATGTTTGCCGGCGAACACAGTGCCAGCCTGGGGCGACTGTGGTTGTGGCTCAGCGAAAAACTCGCCCGTGATGCTAAAGCGGCCCAACTGGCACCCGCGCTGTTACTGCTGCTGCAACGGCAGAAACTCAATCGCTGGGCGGTGGGTGTGCTGGTCAACAGCCTGTGGTTGTTAGCGTTGCTCAGTGCGCTGGTGATTCTTCTTACGCTGCTCGCCACCCGCCGCTACGGCTTTGTGTGGGAAACCACCATTCTTGGTGCCGACACTTTTGTCGCCGTCACCCAGGCCCTTGGCACCCTGCCCGCGTTGCTCGGCTTCAACGTGCCGACCGTCGAGATGATCCGCGCCAGCGGCGACTCGGCGCTGAATATCGAAAGCGCCCGCCAAGCCTGGGCCGCCTGGCTGGTGGGCGTGCTGCTGGTCTACGGCCTGCTGCCCCGCCTGGTCCTCGCGCTGCTGTGCCTATGGCGCTGGAAACGCGGGCGCGCGGCATTGCGCCTGGACCTGAACCTGCCGGGCTACAGCCAACTGCGTGAGCGTTTGATGCCGAGCAGCGAGCGCCTCGGCGTCAACGACGCCGCACCCGAACAGCTGCATCACGTCAGCGGCGGCGTCAGTGAACTGGAAAGCGACGGCGCGCTGGTGGTCGCCATCGAATTGGACGATCAACACGCTTGGCCACCCAAACTGCCGGCCAGCGTGAAGAACGCCGGCATCCTCGACAGCCGCGAATCGCGCCACAAACTGCTCGAACAACTGACGCGCTTTCCGCCCGCACGCCTGGCCATTGCCTGCGACCCGCGCCGTTCGCCCGACCGTGGCAGCCTGGCGCTGATCGCCGAGTTGGCGCGCAGCGCCACCGCCACCCGCGTGTGGTTGCTGCAAGCCCCGTCCGGCCAGGCCTTGGACGCCGAACGCTTGGGCGACTGGCACGCCGCATTGCAACAGCTTGAGCTGCCGTTCGCCGATTGTGCGCCATTGAACTGGCTGGAGAGCGGTCATGACTAAGCCCCTGAAACTCGCCGTGGTCGGCCACACCAATGTCGGCAAGACCTCGCTGCTGCGCACCCTCACGCGTGACGTGGGCTTTGGCGAAGTCTCCCACCGCCCCAGCACCACGCGGCATGTCGAAGGCGCGCGTTTGTCGGTGGACGGCGAAGCCTTGCTGGAGCTGTACGACACGCCCGGACTGGAAGACGCCATCGCCCTGCTCGATTACCTGGAGCGCCTGGATCGCCCCGGCGAACGCCTCGACGGCCCGGCACGCTTGGCGCGCTTTTTGGAGGGCAGCGAAGCCCGCCAGCGCTTCGAGCAGGAAGCCAAAGTGCTGCGCCAACTGCTGGCCTCCGACGCCGGGTTGTACGTGATCGACGCCCGCGAGCCGGTACTGGCCAAGTACCGCGATGAGCTGCAAGTGCTGGCCAGCTGCGGTAAGCCGCTGCTGCCGGTGCTCAACTTTGTCAGCAGCAGCGACCACCGCGAGCCGGACTGGCGCGAAGCCCTCGCCCGCCTTGGCCTGCATGCGCTGGTGCGCTTCGACAGCGTGGCGCCGCCGGAAGACGGCGAGCGACGCTTGTATGAAAGCCTTGCCTTGCTGCTGGAGAACGCGCGGCCACAGCTGGAGCGGTTGATTCTCGACCAGCAAGCCCAACGCCAGGCCCGTCAGCAAAGCGCCGCGCGCTTGATCGCCGAGCTGCTGATCGACTGCGCCGCCTGCCGCCGCAGCGTGCTCACCGAAGATGAACAGCAAGCCATCGGTGACCTGCGCAAAGCCGTACGCCAACGTGAACAAAAATGCGTGGAAGCCTTGCTCAAATTATTCGGCTTCCGCCCGCAGGACGCCGCCGCCAGCGACCTTCCCTTGCTGGACGGGCGCTGGGGCGATGACCTGTTCAACCCGGAAACCCTCAAGCAACTGGGCGTGCGCGTCGGCGGCGGGATCGCGGCAGGCGCGGCCGCAGGGGCCGGTGTGGATTTATTGGTCGGTGGCTTGACGCTTGGCGCCGCCGCCCTGGCTGGCGCGATTGCCGGTGGCGCACTGCAAACCGCACGCAGTTATGGCAGCCGCCTGTTGGGCAAAATCAAAGGCCAGCGCGAGCTGACCGTCGACGACAGCGTGTTGCGCCTGCTCGCCCTGCGCCAACGCCAGTTGCTCAAGGCCCTCAACCTGCGCGGCCATGCGGCGATGCACAGCATCAAGGTCGACACGCCCCAGGACAAAAGCTGGCGCGAAGGCAAGTTGCCGGACGCATTGCACAAAGCCCGCGCCCATCCGCAGTGGTCGTCGCTGAACCCGCATGCCAAGCTGAGCCAGGCAGAGCGCAACGAACAGATCGAAAGCCTGGCCAACGCACTCTGAGACCAGCGCTCAACGCCCGTTACAACGTGGCGCCCCCTCGGGCTCATGCCATTTGAATCTCAAGTAGGTCTCGGCAAGCTGTTGAACCAGCGTCCTGTCGATGTCGTCAATAACGCCATCATGGTTAACATCAAAGTGAATATTCCATTCGAGCGCCCCGTCATTATCAAAGTCATACGCCGCGTTCCACATGACCTGTGTTTTTTTAGTGATAGGGCCGAAGCCCTTATACAGATGTAAACGGACAGTATCTGGGGTGCCGTCCTTATAAAAATCCTCGGTAAAGATATGCATATAACGCATTGAAGCAAGCCCGCTGCTGAACCAGTTAAATTTCAGATAGGCGCCGGCAAACTTGCTCAGCAACTGGTGATCACGGGTACTTTCCAGCTCATTATTTGTGACATCTCCCAAGCAGACATCAATGCCTCCGTCTTCATTGATATCAAGCGCGTAGGCGTTATTAATCACCGCCTCTTTGCTGCCAGCCACCGTTGCGCAAAACTTCAGCACGACGGTATCTGGCCTGCCACTGTAAGAGCGGTCTTGAGCAATCACCTTTAAATAACGCATGGACCTTCTCCCTTTAGAACACGCTCACACGCTAGAGCAAGGGAGGTTTATCAACTAGGTCAGCGCGGCCATGCCGAAGACAGGAAAGTACAACTGAACAACACCCTGCCTGTACCTTTCCCTGTCGGCAAAAGCCCCCTGTCAGCGCAACATCCCACGGGCCTTGACCTTCAACACCTCAACGTCCAACACGGGTACGTTCACGCCTTTGGCCTGTTCGTCCCAGTGACGCATGCGCAAACTCACGGCGCACAGCGGGTCCTGCTCAAAGGCTCGGGCTTCTTCGGCGCTCATCACCCCGCCCTGGTAAACCAGGGTGCGACGGCTGGCTTCACTCAAGCGCGCGTAGTAATCCGGTTGAACAAAGGTCAGGTAGCGTTTGGCCTGTACGTGATACTCGACCAACTTGGCCATGCGCTCGCTGAACCCTGCGCGGCGTAGATAATCCGCACCCAGCCGCTCATGGCTGACGACGCCATAACCGTCCATGTTCTCGCCACCCTGGCCGCAGAGGTGACCGATATCGTGGAAAAACGCCGCCAGCACCACTTCATCATCAACGCCCTCAGCCATGGCCAACTGCGCAGCCTGGGACATGTGCTCGAGCTGCGACACCGGCTCGCCGATGTAGTCCGCCGTGCCGTATTGCTCATACAAGCCGAAGACGTCGGCGATTGCCTGTTCCGGGTTCATCACGCCGCTCCCCACAATGTGGTGATATTGCGCTCTGCCATCGCCGGCCCCACGCTCATGCCCACGCCGGTGTGCATCAACGCCGCACTGATGCCTGGAGCAGCCCGCAGGAAGGAAAACGGCGCCGGCCCGCGCGAGCCGTACACGCCCTGCCAGCGTTCCACCACCTGGATCTTGCAGCCCAGCGTCTGCTCGGCCAGTTCGATCATCCAGTCATCAATCTGCTCGGCATTGAAGGGCGACGCATCGCTGCCGTAGTCATGGGAGTCGCCGATGATCAGTTCTCCATGGGGTGTCGGGCTGATCAGCAGATGGATGCCGTGTTCGTGCAGGTGCGGCGCTTCACGCAGGATCTGCGCCTGCACCGGCGCGGCTTCCGGCAGATCGGCGAAGGCGCCGTAGTGCACGCAACTCAAGCCGGTGAGCAACGCGTGTTGCAGGTTCAGGTTCACCGCAGGCCGCGCACGCAGCATTTGCAGGCGGCAGATGCTCGGGTTGAGTTCGGCGATCGCCTCGGCCAGCAGGGTCTGGTAGTCGTGGCCGGAGCACACGATGATCTGCTCGCCGCGAAAGCTGCCCGCCCTGCTGTGCAACTGGCCCGGTTCCACATCGCGCACCAGCGTGGAGAAGTAGAACTCCACGTTCAGCGCTTGCGCCAGGTAGTTGATCAGCGCCGGGATCGCTTCGCGCGAATACAACTGCTGATCGTCCTTGCCATGCAGCGCGGCGCGATGATGACGGAACTGGCCGCCGTATAGATCTTTCATCGCTACGCCTTGCAGCAGGTCAACGTTGTAGCCGTGCTCCTGTGCACGGCCGGCACAGAAGGCTTCCAGCAGATGCTCTTCCGCTTCGGTGCGGGCGAACAGGTAGGCGCCGTTGCGCTTGAGCTGCAGACCCGCCCGCTCAGCCCATTGCCCCCAGATAGCGCGACTTTCCCGTGCCAGGTCGAGCATCGGCCCCGGCGGTTGGCCGGTGACCAGCGCCTGGCCAAAGTTGCGCACCGAGGCGCCCAGCGGGGTGGCACTGCGCTCGAACACCTTGACCTTGAGGCCGCGCTTGGCGGCGGCGTAGGCATGGGACAGGCCGAGGATGCCGGCGCCGATGATCAGCAGGTCGCTGTGGTGTGTCATATCGTGATGTCCTGTTTTCCAGACCGCCATCGGGGGCAAGCCCCCTCCCACAGTTCGATTTGTGAATGCCATCAGTGTGGGAGGGGGCTTACCCCCGATGAGGCCAGTAGCCCTAACGAAAAACCTTACTGCCCTGCCACTTTCTCCGACTTGCCGTCATAGCGCTTACGCCACTCGGTCAAAATGCTGTCGCGGTTCTTCGAGGCCCAGGCAAAGTCGTTCTTGATCAGGCGCTGTTCATAATCGGCCGGCAATTCGGTCTGCGGCTTGGCAATGCCGGGCTGGGCGAGGACGGCGAAGTTGTCCTTGTACAGGTCCATGGCAGCCGGGCTTGCGGAGAAATCGGCGAGTTTTTTCGCGGCGTCGGCGTGGGCTGTGCCTTTGATCACCGCCGTGGCTTCGATGTCCCAGCCCAGGCCTTCCTTCGGCAGGATGATGTCCAACGGCGCGCCCTGGCGCTTCAACTGCACGGCCGGGTATTCGAACGAAATCCCGATCGGGAATTCACCCGACGCTGCCAGCTTGCACGGCTTGGAGCCGGAGTGAACGTACTGCCCGATGTTCTGGTGCAGGTCGTCCATGTACTGCCAGCCTTGCTTCTCGCCAAAGGTCTGCAGCCAGGCGCTCACATCCAGGAAGCCAGTGCCGGACGACGCCGGGTTAGGCATGACGATCTTGCCCTTGTACTCAGGCTTGGTCAGGTCCTGCCAACTCACCGGCTTGGTCAGGCCCTGTTTCTCGGCCTCCACAGTGTTGAAGCAGATCGTCGCGGCCCACACATCCATGCCGACCCAGGCCGGTGGGTTGGCGGCGTCGCGGTAGTTCTTGCCGATCTTGTCCAGGTCCTTGGGTGCGTAGTTGTCCAGCATGCCCTGCTGGTCGAGGATCGCCAGGCTGGAGGCGGCCAGGCCCCACACCACATCGGCCTGCGGGCGGGCTTTCTCGGCCAGCAGCTTGGCGGTGATGATGCCAGTGGAGTCGCGTACCCATTTGATTTCGATATCGGGGTTGGCCTTTTCGAAGGCCTGCTTATAGGTCTTCAACTGCTCGGCTTCGAGGGCCGTGTACACGGTCAACTCGGTCTTGGCGAAGGCATTCAGGCTGAATGCAGTGAGTACGGCAGCGACCAGCGCCAGGGGCTTGAACATGAAACACCTCCTTCAGGATTATTGGCTCGGCGCGGTCTGGCGCCAGGCTTGGGAGCGGCGCAGCGCGCCATGTGAAGCCCACGCCAGCAGCAGCGAGACGCCGGCCGAGGTGAACAGAATCAAAGTGGACATGGCCGCCGCACCGCCGACGTTGCCGGCGTCGTCCATATTCAGCACGGCGACGGCGGCGAGGATGGTGTCGGGGCTGTAGAGGAAGATCGCGGCGGACACGGTGGTCATCGCCGACACAAACAGGTAGCGCACGATGTCCAGCAGCGCCGGCAGGCAGATCGGCACCGTCACTTTCAAGTAATGGCGGTACAGCGGCGCCTTGAGCGACAGCGCGGCGGCTTCGAACTCCGCGTCGAGCTGACGCAGTGCAGTGGTGGCGGTCATCTGTGCGGTGGTCAGGTAGTGCGCGATGGTGCACACCACCAGCAGGGTCATGGTCCCGTAGAACACATGCAGGGGGTTGCCGTTGAGGTTGAAAAAGAACACGTAGCCCAGGCCCAGCACCAACCCAGGCACCGCCATCGGCACAAAACTGAGCATGCGCAGCGCCAGGTTCAGGCCCTTTTGGCCTTTGGTCTTTTCCATCAGATAGGCCCCAGTGAAGATCAGCACGCTGCCGATCAACGCCGTGCACAGCGCCATGGTCAGGCTGTTGCGGTAGGCCAGCCAGCCGCCGCCGGCGGTGTCTTCGAACTGATAGTGGTTAAGGGACAGCGACAGGTTGTACGGCCAGAATTTCACCAGCGACGAATACACCGCCATGCCGAACACCAGCAGCAACACGGCACAGATCAACAGCACGATAGTCAGATAGCAGCCGTCTCTCAGGCGCGAGGGTGCCGGCTGGAACACTTGGGCGCGGCCGCTCATGGAATCGCCGTGGCGACGACGCAGCCAGGCATCCACGCCAAAGCTGAACAGCGCCGGCAGCAGCAACACCATGCCGATCAATGCGCCACGCCCGAACTGCTGCTGGCCAACCACGGCTTTGTAGGCCTCAAGCGCCAGCACCTGATAATCGCCGCCCACCACCACGGGCACACCGAAGTCAGTGATGGTCAGGGTGAACACCAGGCAAAACGCGGCGAACACCGCCTGGCGTGTGGCTGGCCAGGTGATGCTGCGAAACGCCCGAGCCGGGCTCGCGCCCATGCTGGAAGCCGCATCAAACAGCCGCGCGTCCGCCAGGGACAACGCCGACAGCAGAATCATCAAGGCATGTGGGAAGGTGTAGATCACCTCACCCAGCACAATGCCCCAGAAGCCGTAGATGTTGTCCGAGAGCAGCCCGCGCAGCATGCCCTGGTTGCCGAACAGGTACACCAGCGCAATGCCCGGCAACATCGACGGCGCCATCAACGGCAGCAGCGATAGGCCGCGCCAGATCGCCTTGCCGGGAATCAGCGTACGTTGCAGGGCGTAGGCAAACAGGTAAGCCAGCGGTACGACGATGGCCGCCACGCTGAGGGAAACTTTGAGGCTATTGCCCAGCAGCCAGTGGAAGTTGTCGCTCGTGACCAGTTCCCGCGCGGCGACCAGGCCACCGCCCTGCCCGGCTTCGCTGCTGAAACCGCGCCAGAAGATCGCCAGCAATGGCAGCAGCACGGCGATGCCCAGCAGCAACAGCCACAACAGCTTGCCGCCGAGCACGAAAATACGGTCGCCCGTTTCGGCGCGGGAAGCCTGGCGCGGCAGCGTCATCACGGCAGCCATCTCAGGCAAACACCTGCAGGCTGCGCGGCGGCAAGGCCACCCAGATATCCTGGGCGCCCAGGCGCGGCATGGCTTCCGGCGCCAATTCGGCCAGTAACGGGTGGCCGGGCAATTGCTCCAGTTCAAAGCTCATGCGGCAGCGGTTGCCGAGGAAGGTGATCTCACGGACCTTGGCCGGGAACAGGTTCTCTTCGTGCACCGGCGGGTTGATGCTGATCGCCTCCGGGCGGCAGAACAGGCGCCCGGACTTGGCCGCACCGGCATCGTCGGCCAGGCGCATGTTCATGCCGCCGACCTGGGCGTGGCTGGCACTGTTGCGGCTGAACGGCAGCCAATTGCCCTGGCCGACGAACTCCGCCACGAACGGCGTGGCCGGGCGGTCGTAGATCTCCTGGGGCGTGGCGTATTGCTCGACCTTGCCGTTGTTCATCACGGCAATGCGGTCGGCCATCAGCATGGCTTCGTCCTGGTTGTGGGTGACCATCAACGTGGTGATACCCAGGCGTCGTTGCAGTTGGCGCAACTCGGTGCACAGATGCTCGCGCACGCGGGCGTCGAGGGCTGACATCGGTTCATCCAGCAGCAATAACGACGGCGCCGGGGCCAAGGCACGCGCCAGGGCGACCCGCTGCTGTTGGCCACCCGAGAGTTGCCCGGGGTATTTCTTTTCGCTGCCCAGCAGGCCGACCAATTCCAGCATCTGGCCAACGCGCTGGCGTACTTCATCACGACCGCTGCCGGTGAGGCCGTAGCCGATGTTCGCTTCGACGGTGAGGTTGGGAAACAGCGCGTAGGACTGGAACAGGATGCCGTAGTCCCGTGCCTGGGGCGGCAGCAGGGAAACATCCCGGTTGCCCAGGTAAAGTTCGCCGCTGTCCTGGCGTTCCAACCCGGCGATGCAGCGCAGCAAGGTGGTCTTGCCGCAGCCGGACGGGCCCAGCAGGCACACCAGCTCGCCGGCGGCGACGTCCAGGGAGACGTTATCCAGCGCGGTAAAGGCGCCGAAGCGTTTCTGGATACCGCGCACCTTCATCGGCGCGCCGGGTTGGGTCAGGGCTGTGTTCATGGTGGCACCTCATCAAACTGATGAAGGCCATGCTAGGCAGGCAATGCGTCCCTGATGTGGCAGAAAGGCAAAACGCGGTGATAGTGGTATTGGTGGATTTGGGTAGAGCTCTCAGCGGTGAGTTGCCTGGTCTATCGCTATCGGGGGCAAGCCCCCTCCCACACTTGACCGAGTTCCAAGATGAGGCTTGCCCCCGATTGGCCCTCAAGGCAGCCACACACCTCTAAATTGGCGACATTTCCTGCGCCAACCCCAGAAACGCCGCTGGCAACCGCGCGCCCTTTCTTTCCTTCAGGCAGTACAGGTATTCCGGAATCTGCGGCGCATTCTCGATCGTCAGCACCCGCAGCTGCGGGTCATGGGGCACTTCCTGACGGGCAATGATACTGATGCCGATATTGCGCAGCACCGCTTCACGAATGGATTCGCGGCTGCCGATTTCCAGCAGCGGGCCGTAACTCACGCCGGCGCCCTGCAGCATGTCTTCGGTCAGCCTGCGGGTGGTAGAGCCGGCCTCACGCATCAACAGCGTATGCCCTGCCAACGCGTTCAACGACACATGATCAAGCTGGGCCAGTGGATGATTGCGATGCACCGCCAACACCAGCGGATCAGTGCCCAATACGCGGCGAATCAGGCGTGGGTCTTCCAGCAATTGCGAGGAGGCGGCGACGTCGACGCGATAATCGTCCAGCGCTTCCAGCACTTGCTGGGAGTTGCCGATTTCTACCGACACCTCCACCTGCGGCAGGCGTTCGCGGAAGGCTTTGACCAGGTCAAGGATGTAATACGGCGCGGTTGCGGCAATTCTCAATGCACCCTGGACCTGGCCATTGTTGCGCAGGAAGAACTCGATATCCGCTTCCTGCTGCAACAGCGCCTTGACCATCGGCAGCAGGCGCGCGCCGTCGTCGCTGACGGTGAGGCGGCGGCCGCCTCGGTAGAACAGCTCGACGCCGTATTGGCTTTCCAGGTTACGGACCTGGGTGGTGACCGTGGGTTGGCTCAGGCCGAGCTTTTTCGCCGCCTGGGTGATGCTGCCCAGGCGGGCGACCATGTAAAACGCCTTCAACTCGGCACTCAGCACACCACCCTCTCATCGACTATTTGCGCAACAAGCGCAGGCCATTGAACACCACCAACAGGCTCACGCCCATGTCGGCGAACACCGCCATCCACATGGTGGCCATGCCCAGGAAGGTCACGGCGAGGAAAATCGCCTTGATCACCAGCGCCAGGGCGATGTTCTGTTTGAGGATACTCGACGTTTGCCGCGACAGACGAATGAATGCCGGAATCTTGCGCAGGTCATCATCCATCAGCGCTACGTCAGCGGTCTCGATGGCGGTGTCGGTACCGGCGGCGGCCATGGCAAAACCGATCTCGGCACGGGCCAGCGCCGGTGCGTCGTTGATGCCGTCGCCGACCATGCCCACGCGATGGCCTTGGCCGTAGAGGGTTTCGATAGCTTGCAGTTTATCGGTAGGCAACAGGTCGCCCTGGGCCTGGTCGATGCCGACCTGGGCAGCAATCGCCTGGGCGGTGTGGGTGTTGTCGCCGGTGAGCATCAGGGTCTTGATGCCCAGCTCGTGCAGTTGCTGGATGGCCTCGCGACTGCTGTCCTTGACCGTGTCGGCCACGGCGAACAGCGCCAGCGGGCCGGATTTGTCGAGCAGCAGCACCACGGACTTGCCCTGTTTCTCGAGGGCGAAGAGTTTTTCTTCCAGCGCCGGCGAGCAGAGGCCCAGGTCTTCCACCAGGCGGTGGTTGCCCAAGTGGTAGGTTTCGCCATTGATATCGCCGCGCACGCCGCGACCGGCCAGGGCCTCGAAGTTATCCACAACGTGGATGGGCAGGTTTTTATCCACAGCCGCGTTGGCAATCGCCAGCGACACCGGGTGGTCGGAACGCCCGGCCAGACTGGCGGCCAGGGCCGGCGCGCTGTCTTCGACGTTAGGGAACAACGCCAGGTAATCGGTTTGCACCGGCTTGCCGTGGGTGATGGTGCCGGTCTTGTCGAGGGCCAGGTAGTCGAGCTTGTAACCGCCCTCCAAGTACACGCCGCCCTTGATCAGGATGCCTTTGCGCGCCGCCGCAGCGAGACCGCTGACGATGGTCACAGGGGTGGAAATCACCAACGCACACGGGCATGCCACCACCAGCAGCACCAGGGCACGGTAGATCCAGTCGAACCAGACGCCAGCCATGAACAGCGGCGGAATAATGGCCACACCCAAGGCAAACAGGAACACGGCCGGGGTGTATATTTTCGAGAACCTGTCGACGAACCGCTGGGTCGGCGCCCGTGCGCCTTGGGCCTGTTCCACCGCGTGAATGATGCGCGCCAGGGTGGAGTTGTTGGCCGCCGCGGTCACTTTATATTCCAGAGAACCGGCCTGGTTGATGGTGCCGGCGAAGACTTTATCGCCCACGGTTTTTTCAATCGGCAGGCTTTCACCGGTGATCGGCGCCTGGTCGATGGTGGATTGGCCGGCAGTGACTTCACCGTCCAGGCCGATGCGTTCGCCGGGCTTAACCCGCACAATCGCACCCATTTCTATGCTTTTGACCTCTTTTTCAACCCACGTGCCGTCAGCCTGCTGCACGGTGGCCTGCTCGGGTGTCATCTGCATCAAGCCGCTGATGGCATTACGCGCGCGATCCAGGGATTTGGCTTCGATCAACTCGGCGACAGTAAACAGGAACATCACCATCGCGGCTTCCGGCCACTGGCCAATCAGGATCGCGCCGGTCACCGCGATACTCATCAAGGCATTGATGTTCAGGTTGAGGTTTTTCAGGGCAATCCAGCCCTTCTTGTACGTGGTGAGGCCGCCGCTGAGGATCGACACCAACGCCACCACCGCGATCACCCAGGTAGGCGCGGCGTCAGTGAAGTGCAGCACTTCGGCAGCCAACGCGCCGACGCCGGACAACGCCAGCGGCCACCAGTGTTTCTTGGCGGGCGGCTCAGCGGCAGGCGTGCCTTCTTCGATGGGATCGGCCTGCATGCCGAGGGATTTGATCGCGTCGATGATCGGCGCGGTGCTCGGCAGGTCATGGGTGACCCCGAGGATGCGGTTGATCAGGTTGAATTCCAGCTGCTGCACGCCCGCAAGCTTGCCCAGTTTGTTCTGAATCAGCGTCTGCTCGGTGGGGCAGTCCATGGCTTCGATGCGAAAGGTGCTCAGCCGCGAACCGGCGGTGGGCGCTTCGCTCAGTTGCACCAACGCAGGGGCCTGCGTGCCGGAACAGCAGGAGCCGCCATAGCCGTGGTCATGCACGGGGGTCAATTTCTTCGGGCCATGATCGTGATCGTGATCATGGTCATGTTTGTGCGGGGTGTGGATGGAATCGCTCATTCTGTCGCGTCCGTAGAGGTGCCTGTTGCCAAGTAAAGACCCTGTAGCCACTATAGGGTCAAGCACCCATTTGGAGATTGCTGTGATGAAGATCGGCGAATTGGCCAAACTGACCGACTGCCCGGTGGAAACCATCCGTTATTACGAGAAGGAAGGCCTGCTGCCGCCCCCGGCGCGCACTGACGCCAACTACCGCGTGTACACCCAGGCGCACACCGAGCGGCTGGTCTTTATCCGCAACTGCCGCAGCCTGGACATGACCCTCGAAGAAATCCGCAGCCTGCTCGGGCTACGGGACAGCCCGCAGGACCAGTGCGAAAACGTAAATGCGTTGATCGATGAGCATATCCACCATGTGAAAGCGCGGATCGACGGGCTGCTGGCGCTGCAGGAGCAATTGCTGGACCTGCGTCAGCGCTGTGGCGGCGGGGATCATTGCGGGATTTTGCAGCAACTGGAGGTCAGCGGAGGTGTTGCCGCCAGCGAGGCAGAGCCCTCGCATGTGGGCAGAAGCCACGGCCATTAATTCAAGCGAACACGGCTCAAATGTGGGAGGGGGCTTGCCCCCTCCCACACAAGCCCACACCTTAAGACCAGGACAGCCTTTAAATAGCGACGTCGGCCTTGATGCTTGGATCAGCGTCGTAACCTACGATTTCAAAATCTTCGAATTTATAATCGTAGATCGACGCAGGCTTACGCTTGATCACCAGTTCCGGCAACTTTTTCGGTGTGCGCGCCAACTGGGTGCGAATCTGCTCCATATGATTGCTGTAGGCGTGGGTGTCGCCGGTGGTGACGATGATCTCGTGAGGGATCAGATCACATTGCTGGGCCAGCATATGGGTGAGCAACGCCAGCGCGGCGGTGTTGTACGGCAGGCCGAGAAACACGTCGGAGCTGCGGATATACAACTGCATCGACAAGTGACCGTCGTGTACGAACGCCTGGTACAACAGGTGGCACGGCGGCAGGGCTTGTTTACCGTTGCGCGCGTTTTCCTGCGGGCTCTTGGTTTCGTCGGGCAGGTACTCGACGTTCCAGCCGTGGAACAGGATGCGACGGCTGTTAGGGTTGGTCTTGAGCGTATGGACCATGTAGTCGATCTGGTTGATCGTGCCACCGTCCTTGGTCGGCCAGGCGGTCCACTGCTCGCCGTACACCGGACCGAGGTCACCGTCTTCGGTGGCCCACTCGTCCCAGATTTTCACGCCGTTTTCGTTGAGCCACTTGATGTTGGTGTTGCCGCTCAACATCCAGATCAGCTCGTTGGCGATACTTTTGAAGTGAAGCTTCTTGGTGGTCAGCAACGGGAAGCCGTCGGCCAAGTTATGCCGATACTGACGGGCGAACACCGCTTTGGTGCCGGTGCCGGTGCGATCGCCCTTGGTCAATCCATTGGTCACGACGTCGTTCAGTAGTTCGAGATATTGCTTCATTTGGGTACCCGTATCGTTGAAGCCGAGGCTTGGAAGCCTCGGCATTCGAATTTATAGCGCGGTGTTCTTCAAAGGCTGCGGGCGGTTGTAGGCCCACCACAGCAGGCCCAGGCCGCCCAGGATCATCGGCAGGCTGAGGATCTGGCCCATGGTCACCCAACCGAACGCCAGGTAGCCCAGTTGCGCATCCGGCACGCGCACGAACTCGACGACAAAGCGGAAGATCCCGTAGAACAACGCGAACATGCCCGACACCGCCATGGTGGGGCGCGGCTTGCGCGAGAAGATGTACAGGATAAGGAACAGTGCCACACCTTCCAACGCGAACTGGTAGAGCTGCGACGGGTGGCGCGGCAATTGCGCCGGGTCGCTGAACGGCGGGAAGATCATCGCCCACGGCACGTCGGTCGGCTTGCCCCACAACTCGGCGTTGATGAAGTTACCGATACGCCCGGCGCCCAGGCCGATCGGCACCATCGGCGCAACGAAGTCCATCAGTTGGAAAAACGACTTGCCGTTGCGGCGACCGAACCACCAGGCCGCGATCATTACGCCGATAAAGCCGCCGTGGAACGCCATGCCGCCTTTCCACACTTCGAAGATCAGCGTCGGGTTGGCGATGTACGCGGGGAGATCGTAAAACAGCACATACCCCAGGCGACCACCGACGATCACCCCCATCGACAGCCAGAAAATCAGGTCGGAGAGCTTCTCCTTGGTCCAGGTCGGATCGAAACGGTTCAGGCGTCGGGAAGCCAGAAACCAGGCACCGCCGATGCCAATCAGGTACATCAACCCGTACCAGTGGATTTTCAGCGGACCGATGGCCAGGGCCACCGGGTCGATCTGCGGGTAAGGCAGCATTGCGACTCCTCGTTAAATCATTCGTGATGGCGCCGGACCATGCCGGGGCGCGATTAAGCCTGCATTACTCAAGTTGTTTAAAGCAAAAAGTTTATGCCGACGCAGAACAGCAACCCGGCGAACAACCGCTTGAGCAAACGCGGCGACAACCGATGTGCCAAGCGTGCGCCGAAGCGGGCAAACACCATGCTGGTCAGGGCAATGCCCAACAGTGCCGGCAAATACACGAACCCTAGACTATGAGCGGGCAACAGTGGGTCATGCCAGCCCAGAATCATGAAACTTAAAGCGCTGGCCAGCGCAATCGGCAGGCCACAGGCCGATGAGGTGGCCACCGCTTGCTGCATCGGCACGCTGCGCCAGGTCAGGAACGGCACGGTCAGCGAGCCGCCGCCAATCCCGAAAATCGCCGAGGCCCAGCCAATCACCGTCCCCGCCAGGGTCAGGCCGACCTTGCCCGGCACCGTCCGGCTGGCTTTGGGCTTGACCTCCAGGGCCAACTGCACGGCCACCAGCAGGGCGAACACGCCAATGATCTTCTGCAGGTGCGGGCCGGAAATCGCTTCGGCAGTCAGCGCACCAAAGCCGGCGCCGAGCAGGATGCCCACGGTCATCCACACGAAGATCGGCCAACGCACCGCGCCACGTCGGTGGTGCTCACGCACCGCGTTCACCGAGGTAAAGATGATTGTTGCCAGGGACGTGCCCACGGCCAGGTGGGTCAGCACCTGCGGGTCGAAGCCCTGCAAGGTGAAGCTGAACACCAGCACCGGCACGATGATAATCCCGCCGCCCACGCCGAATAGCCCGGCGAGCACGCCCGCACAGGCGCCAAGCAGCAAATACAGCAGAAATTCCATGGGAGCCCCCCAACCAAGTCCGGCATGTTAACGGATGGAAGGCATGCGACCCAACTGGATACGATGGAACGCTGCAGCCGGTGTGGGTAGAGTGGCAAAAAAAACACAAAAGGGATCGCCTGATGTGCCTGATTGTTTTCGCCTGGCGGCCGGACTATGCCCAGCCGCTGATCGTTGCGGCCAACCGCGATGAGTTCTACGCCCGCCCCAGCCTGCCGCTGGCCCAGTGGCCAGATGCGCCCGATGTCTACGCCGGTCGCGACCAGGAAGCGGGGGGCACTTGGCTGGGTGTGAATGCCGATGGGCGTTTTGCCGCCCTGACCAATATCCGCGATCCCCACCAGCCGCCGGCACGCAAGTCCCGAGGGGAACTGGTGGCGCGTTTTCTCAACGGATCACTGCCGATTGAGGACTATTTGGCCGACGTTAATGGCCGTTCGATTGAATATGCAGGATTCAACCTGCTGGTGGGCACGCGGGATGAGTTGTGGCATTACAACGCCAACCATACCGAGCCGACGCGGTTGAAGGCTGGGGTGTACGGGTTATCCAATGCTGGGTTGGATACGCCGTGGCCTAAGTTGCTCAAGGCCAAGGCGGCGTTGAGCGAACTACTTGGGGACCCACAGCCGGAGGCGTTACTGGGGATTTTAAGTGACCCACAGACGGCGCCGTTTGCGGACCTGCCAGATACAGGGGTGGGCTTGGCGACGGAAAGCCTTTTATCCAGCGTGTTTATTGCCAGCCCGAGTTACGGGACGCGGGCGAGTACGGCGCTGATTGTGAATGCCGACGGGACGCGGCGGATGGTGGAGCGTAGTTTTGGACCGCATGGCGGCAGACTGGGCGAGGTAGAACTCCTCCTGTAGTGAGCGGGCTTGCCCCGCGCTGGGTGGCGAAGCCGCCCCACAACCCGCTAACCGGTTCTATCTGAAAGCATGCGGCGCTTGTATTAGGGCGGCTTCGCCACCCAGCGCGGGGCAAGCCCGCTCACTACAAAAGCCGACCGCCTGAAATTAGAGGGTTTTTGCGGAGGCGGGGTTGATCATCCGCGTCAGCCCCAAATTCTTCAGCGCCAACTGCAGCGAGCTGTGGATAACTTGCGGGTTGTCGATGGTCATCAGTTCCGCCAGCAGATCCTTGGCCATGCTCAGTTCAACTTGGCGTAGCATCCACTTCACCTTCGGCAAGTTGGTGGCGTTCATCGACAGGCTGTCAAAGCCCATCGCCATCAACAGCACCGCCGCCGCCGGGTCGCCGGCCATTTCACCGCAGATGCTCACCGGCTTGCCTTCGGCATGGGCGTCGCGCACCACGTGTTGCAGGGCTTGCAGCACCGCCGGGTGCAGGTAGTCGTAGAGGTCGGCCACCCGTGGGTTGTTACGGTCCACGGCCAGCAGGTATTGGGTCAGATCGTTGGAACCCACCGACAGGAAGTCCACCTGCCGCGCCAGCTCCTTGGCCTGGTACACCGCCGCCGGGATTTCGATCATCACGCCAATCGGCGGCATCGGCACGTCGGCGCCTTCGTCGCGTACTTCGCCCCAGGCACGGTGGATCAGGTGCAGCGCCTCTTCCAGTTCATGGGTACCGGAGATCATCGGCAGCAAAATGCGCAGGTTGTTCAGGCCTTCGCTGGCCTTGAGCATAGCGCGGGTCTGTACGAGGAAAATTTCAGGGTGGTCGAGGGTGACGCGGATACCGCGCCAGCCGAGGAACGGGTTGTCCTCTTTAATCGGGAAGTACGACAGTGACTTGTCGCCGCCGATGTCCAGGCTGCGCATGGTCACCGGCAACGGGTGGAAGGCTTGCAGTTGCTCGCGATAAATCGCCAGCTGCTCCTTCTCACTCGGAAAACGCTGGTTGATCATGAACGGCACTTCGGTGCGGTACAGCCCCACCCCTTCTGCGCCGCGCTGTTGCGCACGGGCCACGTCGGCCAGCAGGCCGGTATTTACCAGCAGTGGCACACGGTGGCCATCGGTGGTCACGCACGGCAGCTCGCGCAATGAATCGAGGCCCAGCGCCAGTTGCTTCTCTTCTTCAACCACTTCGGCGTACTGCTTGCGCATCACTTCGCTGGGGTTGGTAAACACTTCGCCGCGGTGGCCATCGACAATCATGTCGATGCCGTCGACTTTGGAATACGGCAGGTCCACCAGGCCCATCACCGTCGGGATACCCATGGCACGGGCCAGGATCGCGACGTGGGAGTTACCCGAACCCAATACCGACACCAGGCCGACCAGCTTGCCTTCCGGCACTTCGCCAAGCATGGTGGCGGTCAGTTCTTCACTGATCAGGATGGTGTTGTCGGGGTAGACCAGGTTGGTGGTGCGGTCTTCCTGCAGGTACGCCAGCAGACGGCGACCGAGGTCACGCACATCCGAGGCGCGTTCGCGCAGGTAGGCGTCGTCCATCAGTTCGAAACGGTTGACGTGATCGGTGACCACCTGGCGCAACGCGCCCTGGGCCCACTGGCCGGTCTTGATCACGGTCTTGACTTCATTACCCAGCGACGCGTCGTCGAGCATCATCTGGTACACGTCGAACAGCGCACGCTCTTCGGGGCGCAACTGGGTGGCCAGCTTGGTCGACAGGTTGCGCATGTCGGCGCGTACGCCTTCCAGGGCGGTCTTGAACAGTTTGATTTCAGCGTCGATGTCATGGACGGTCTTGTCCGGCACCACATCGAGGTCGGCCGGCGGCAGCATGACCACCGCAGTACCGACCGCCGCACCCGGCGAACCCGGTACGCCGACGAACTTGGCTTCCTGGATGCCCTTGCCCTGGCGCCCCAGGCCGCGAATCGAGCCGGTGGCTTCGGCGTGGGCAATCACGCCAGCGAGCTGCGCACTCATGGTCACGAGGAAGGCTTCTTCACCTTCGTCGAACTGGCGGCGCTCTTTTTGCTGGATGACCAACACGCCGACGACGCGGCGGTGGTGAATGATCGGTGCGCCGAGGAACGAGGCGTAACGCTCTTCACCGGTTTCGGCAAAGTAGCGGTAACGCGGGTGATCGGCCGCGTGTTCAAGGTTCAGGGGTTCTTCACGCGTCCCCACCAGGCCCACCAGACCCTCATTGGGCGCCATGCTGACCTTACCGATAGAGCGCTTGTTCAAGCCCTCGGTGGCCATCAGCACAAAACGGTTGGTCTCGGGGTCCAGCAGGTAAACCGAGCAGACCTGGCTGCCCATGGCTTCCTTGACGCGCAACACAATAATCCCCAACGCCGCCTTGAGATCCTTGGCGGAGTTAACTTCCTGGACGATCTTGCGCAGCGTATTGAGCATGGCTCGGGGTCGAACTCCGTCGTCAGTCGCGCGCTAAAAGGCGCGGGGCAAGCTCTTTGAGAGCGCGACGATAAACTTCGCGCTTGAATGTCACCACCTGGCCCAACGGGTACCAATAGCTGACCCAGCGCCAGCCATCGAACTCCGGTTTACCGGTCAAATCCATCCGCACCCGCTGCTCGTTGGAGATCAGGCGCAGGAGAAACCATTTCTGCTTCTGGCCGATGCACAGCGGTTGGCTGTGGGTACGCACCAGGCGTTGCGGCAAACGATAGCGCAACCAGCCACGGGTACAGGCCAGAATTTGTACATCTTCACGCTCAAGGCCGACTTCTTCATTCAACTCACGGTACAAGGCGTCTTCAGGGGTTTCGTCGGGGTTGATTCCGCCTTGAGGAAACTGCCAGGCATCTTGGTTGATTCGGCGAGCCCATAGCACCTGTCCGGCATCATTCGTAAGAATAATCCCGACATTAGGACGGAAACCATCGGGGTCGATCACGGCAACAACCTCGCAAACGCATGTCGCCGCATTGTTCCACAAAGGTTGATGAAGCGGCAACGAGGCTTCTTACCTTATGTGCACTCTTGTGAAAAGACCGTATTCTGGACGCCTTTTTACAGACTTTTCAGCGAGTAACTGCAATGCGCCTGGCTTTATTCGACTTGGACAACACCCTTCTCGGCGGTGACAGCGACCACGCCTGGGGCGATTACCTATGTGAACGCGGGATTCTCGACCCGGTGGCCTACAAGGCCCGCAACGACGAGTTCTACCAGGACTACCTGGCCGGCACGCTGGACAACGCCGCCTACCTGAACTTCTGCCTGGAAATCCTTGGCCGCACCGAAATGGCCCAGCTGGACGAGTGGCACAACGACTATATGCGCGACTGCATCGAGCCGATCGTGCTGCCCCTGGCCCTGGAACTGCTGGCCAAACACCGCGCCGCCGGTGACACCCTGGTGATCATCACCGCCACCAACCGTTTCGTCACCGCGCCAATTGCCGCACGCCTGGGCGTCGAAACCCTGATCGCCACCGAGTGCGAGATGGAAAATGGTCGCTACACCGGACGCAGCACCGACGTACCGTGCTTTCGTGAGGGCAAGGTGACGCGCTTGAACCGCTGGCTGGAAGAAACCGGGTACAGCCTGGAAGACAGCTACTTTTACAGCGATTCGATGAATGATTTGCCGTTGCTGGAGCAGGTGACGCACCCGGTGGCGGTGGATCCGGATCCAAATCTGCGGGCCGAAGCCGAGAAGCGTGGTTGGCCGGTGATTACGCTGCGCAGCTGATGGCCCTATCGGGGGCAAGCCCCCTCCCACACTTGATCGGGTTCACACGGTCAAAATGTGGGAGGGGGCTTGCCCCCGATGCAGGCGACTCGGTCTAAAGCCTCAAACCGGCTTTGCACCCATGAGCCCCGCAATCGCCACAAACCCCACCAGACTGACCACCGCCAGCACCAACGTGAAGTTCAAGCTACCGCCCTCGCCTTTGCGCAAGCGATTAAGCCGTGCCACCAGCCAGAACCATGCCAGCGCCGCCACGGTATAGAGGAGGCTGGACCCCAGGATCCACGTCTGCCCCAGCGGCCAGCCGATCAGATGCGCCAGCCACCAGCCGGTAAACGGCATGCTCACCACGCAAATCCCCATCAACAACCAGACGAATGCCCACGGGCGCTGCACGGTCACCGCCGGGCCGGCGCTGCGTTTGCGCCAGGCCAGCAACGCCAGCCCCAGGCCGCTGAGCAGCAGCAACACGGTGGCTGCAACGTGGATAACTTTCAAGGTAGTCAGGGTTTCCATGTGTCGTTTTCCTTAAAGGTCGCCCCGTCAGCGTAGTCGCTCAACCGAGGAACAGTGTGTAGGCCGGGTTATCGCTTTCATCCCAGTATGGGTAGCCAATGGCTTCCAGGGCTGCCGGTACCAGGTGACGCTCGTCCGCCGGCACTTGCAGGCCGGCGACCACACGGCCATCGGCTGCGCCGTGGTTGCGATAGTGGAACATCGAGATGTTCCAGCGCCCGCCCAATTTGTTAAGAAAGTTGAACAAGGCGCCCGGACGCTCCGGGAATTCGAAACGCAACACCACTTCGTCACTGACTTTGGCCGCGTGCCCGCCGACCATATGACGGATGTGCAACTTGGCCAGTTCGTTCTCGGTCAGGTCCAGCACCGGGAAACCCTGGCTCGTGAGGCTGGCGATCAGTGCACTGCGCGGGTCGGTTTCCGGATGAGTCTGCACGCCGACGAAAATGTGCGCCTCGCTGCCGGAGTGGTAGCGGTAGTTGAATTCGGTAATCTGGCGCTTGCCCACGGCTTCGCAGAACGCCTTGAAGCTGCCGGGCTTCTCGGGAATGGTCACGGCGATGATGGCTTCGCGGCCTTCACCCAACTCGGCGCGCTCGGCCACATGGCGCAGGCGGTCGAAGTTAACGTTGGCGCCGGAGTCGATGGCCACCAGGGTCTGGCCGGTCACACCACGGGTTTCCACGTATTTCTTGATCCCGGCCACACCCAATGCCCCCGCCGGCTCGGTGATGGAACGGGTGTCGTCGTAGATGTCCTTGATCGCCGCACAGATTTCATCGGTGCTCACGGTGATCACTTCATCCACATAGTGCTTGCAGATGTCGAAGGTGTGCTGGCCGATCTGCGCCACCGCCACGCCATCGGCAAACAGGCCCACGGTCGGCAATACCACGCGCTCGCCCGCCGCCAGGGCGGCTTGCAGGCAGTTGGAGTCGTCCGGCTCGACGCCGATGACCTTGATCTCCGGCCGCAGGTACTTCACGTAGGCCGCGATACCGGCAATCAGCCCGCCGCCGCCCACCGGTACGAAAATCGCGTCCAGCGGCCCTGGGTGCTGGCGCAGGATTTCCATCGCCACGGTGCCCTGCCCGGCAATGGTGTGCGGATCGTCGTAGGGGTGGATGTAGACGTAGCCTTTTTCGTCGACCAGTTTCAGCGAGTAGGCCAGGGCTTCCGGAAAGGAATCGCCATGCAGCACCACTTTGCCGCCACGGGAGCGCACGCCTTCGACCTTGATCTCGGGGGTGGTCTTTGGCATCACGATGGTGGCTTTCACCCCCAGCACCTTCGCCGCCAGGGCCAGGCCCTGCGCATGGTTGCCCGCCGATGCGGTGACCACGCCACGCGCACGCTCTTCAGCGGTCAGCTGCGTCAGCTTGTTATAGGCGCCGCGAATCTTGAACGAGAACACCGGCTGCAAGTCTTCGCGCTTGAGCCAGACCTTGTTGCCCAGCCGCTCGGAGAGCTGGCGAGCGGTCTGCAACGGGGTTTCTACGGCAACGTCGTAAACGCGCGAGGTGAGGATCTTTTTGACGTACTGTTCAAGCATCGGCGGAAATCACTGGGCGAGTTGGGCAGGGCCAAGGAGTCTAACCCAGCGTTTGGGCGGGCGACCACACGAATCCAGAGGTTTTGTTGGGTTATACTCGCGCCCCTCTTTACTCCCCGCCCGTTCCGGAGCCCGCATGACCCAGGATCAACTCAAACAGGCAGTGGCCCAGGCCGCCGTCGATTTAATCCTTCCTAAACTCGACGACAAAAGCATCGTCGGTGTCGGCACCGGCTCCACCGCCAACTGCTTTATCGATGCGCTGGCCCAGCACAAGGGCGCGTTCGACGGCGCCGTGGCCAGCTCCGAAGCCACCGCCGCTCGCCTCAAGGGCCACGGCATTCCGGTGTATGAGCTCAACACCGTGAGCGACCTGGAGTTCTACGTCGACGGCGCCGATGAAAGCGACGAACACCTGAACCTGATCAAAGGCGGCGGCGCAGCCCTGACCCGCGAGAAGATCGTCGCGGCCGTGGCCAAGACCTTTATCTGCATCGCCGACGCCAGCAAGCTGGTGCCGGTCCTCGGCGCGTTCCCGCTGCCGGTGGAAGTGATCCCGATGGCCCGCAGCCACGTGGCCCGCGAGCTGGTGAAACTGGGCGGCGACCCGGTGTACCGCGAAGGCGTGTTGACCGACAACGGCAATATCATCATTGACGTGTTCAACCTGCAGATCACCAACCCGGTAGAGCTGGAGACGCAGATCAACGCGATCGTCGGCGTGGTCACCAACGGCTTGTTCGCGGCGCGCCCGGCGGATGTGCTGTTACTCGGGACCTCTGAAGGCGTGAAAACCCTCAAGGCCTGAGAACACCCCATTAGTCATGCAGTGTTTTCAGGGACTGGGTTTCTTGAAGACGTAGAACAGGTTCGGCTCGCTGACGAGGTACAACGTGCCCTCGTCATCCATAGCGATCCCTTCGGCCTGCGGCACCCGCTTCGTCAGGCCATGGCGCCCGTTCAGCAGTGACAGACTGCTTAGCGGGCGACCGTCGATATCCAGTTCCAGCACTAGGAACGACTCATCCGACAGCGCCAGCAAATGGCCGCTGCGCTCATCGTATTGCAGGCTCGACAGGTCACGTACAAACAGCCCGGCATCGCGCTTGGGGTTGTTGATCACGTGCACCGAGTAGGTTTTTTCCGGTTTGAAATGCGGGAAGCCGTGGACCTCGTAGATCAGCATCGGGTCGCGCTCCTTGGCCACGAACAGGCGCTTGCCCACCGAGTCATAGGCCAGGCCTTCAAAGCCCTTGTTGCCCCCCACGTGCAGGCCCAGCGTCATCTGTTCCGCATCGGCGGCATCGAGGAATTGGGTGTCGTCGTCCACATGCACCTTGATCAGCCGCTGCTGGCGCTCATCGCTGATGACATAAATGTTGTCGCTGATAAATTCCACCGCCTCGGCATCGCCGAAGCCCACCAAGGGAATACGCCGCAGGATCTTGCCCTCAAGGGACAACTCGATCAGCTCGGCGTTTTTATTGGTAACGGTAAACAGGCTTTTGCGCACCGGGTCGTAGGTCAGGGCCGACACATCGTCATCGAGCCCTTCGATCACTTGGGCCTCCAGCGCCACACGGTAATCCGCCAAGCCGATGGAGCGCTCATTCGTCGGCTGACGCCACGCCTGCCAGTTGAACCAGGCACGCTCGAACAGGCGAAAGTGCTGCGCAACGGCCCCGGCGCAGATCAGCGCGATCAACACAAGAATAGAGAACAGGGGTTTGGGGCGGGCTAGTCGACGCATCGGGGCGGGCTCAAAGTCAAAAGTGGCGAATGAATATCACGCCTGTCTGAATTTAAACTTAAACGCGCCCTGATGTCTGGCAAATGCCGCACACAGCGACATATCTGACGTAATCAGTTGTTATTTCTGCTTTTCGAAGCGATAGAACAGGTTGGGTTCACTGACCATGTAGAGCGTGCCGTCGTCGTCCATGGTCACGCCCTCGGCACGCGGAATGGTGTCTTTCAGGCCATTGAAACCGCCCAGCAAGGTCATGAAGCTGACTTGCTCACCCCTCTCGTCCAGCTCCAGCAGCAGATGGGAGTCGGCCGACAACACCAGTAGATGCCCGGTGCGCGGGTCGACCGCCAGTGCCGAGAGGTTGCGCATGTCCAGTTCGGTGTTGGTCAGCTTCACCTTGTTACCCGCCAGGGTCTGGCTGCCATCGCTTTTCCAGGTAAACAGGGCAGGCGGGCGCTCTTCGCCCAGGACCAATTGCTGGTTGCGCTTATCCCAGGTGATCGCTTCAAAGGCCTTGTTCTGGTCCTTGGACGGGCCCAGGTCATAACTTGGGAAGTCGGCCTTGTTCAGCGCCGTGGTGGCAGCGTCGACCTTGACGATGGTCAGGCTATGCTGGCGCTCGTCGACCACGGCCATCAGGCCGTTTTCCATCATTGTCAGCCCTTCGGGGTTGTTCCATCCGTTGAGCGGCATCTTGCGCAGCACATCACCTTGCAAGGTCAGCTCGACGAGAAACGGGTTTTTGCCCATGACCGAGAACAGCGTCTTGGTCTGGGGGTTATAGGCCAGGTCCGAGGCCTCGTCCTTCTCCATACCCGGTAGCAACTTGGCGTCGATGACTGAGTGGTAGTCCGGCAACCACACGCTTTCCTGGCGCTCAGCGGTGGTTTCGAAACGTTCCAGCACCCACAGCACACCGCGATCATCCCAGTGCATGGCCCAGGCAATGCCGTACACAATCGCCCCGGCGAGAAACACCCAGGAATACCAGCGCAGGGCAAAACGGGAACGCAGCTTAGGGGTGACGGTAGGCAGGGGCACGGCCATTGGGCACTTTTCCGGAAAGTCAGCGTTAGGTGATAGCACAGGAACAACGGACCCGCGCGCTTGAGGCAGAGGATTATCCGGATGGGGTGTGAAAAAAATGCAAAAACTTGGATTTTGCGGTTGCACACGAATAAAGGTGGGAGGGGCTTGCCCCCTCCCACAGTTTTAACCGCGTTTCGTCAGCGCACGCTGCTTTCGAAGCGGTTCACACCCGACAGTTCCAGCACCAGCTCATCACCCACATTCAGCGGGCCCACGCCGGCCGGGGTGCCGGTAAGGATCACATCGCCCGCCTGCAGCGAGAAGCAGCCGGCCATGTGCTGGATCATCGGGATGATCGGGTTGAGCATCTGCGCGCTGTTACCGTCCTGGCGCACTTCGCCATTGATGCTCAGGCGGATACCGATATCGGTCACGTCCTGGAAAGTGCTGCCCACTACGAACGGCGCAATCACCGCCGCACCGTCGAACGACTTGGCGATTTCCCACGGCAGGCCCTTGGCTTTCAGCTCGGCCTGCTTGTCGCGCAGGGTCAGGTCCAGGGCCGGGGCGAAGCCGGAGATGGCGTCCAGTACTTCTTCACGGCTGGGCTTGTTCGACAATGGCTTGCCGATCAATACCGCGATTTCCGCTTCGTAGTGCACCGAACCGCGCTCGGTAGGGATGCTGAAACCACCTTCCAGCGGCACCACACAGCTGCCCGGCTTAATGAACAGCAACGGTTCGGTCGGCACCGGGTTGTCCAGTTCCTTGGCGTGCTCGGCGTAGTTACGCCCGATACACACCACTTTACCAACTGGAAAGTGGATGTTGGTGCCGTCGACATACTTGTGCTGGTAGCTCATGGAACGACTCCTTAAGGGCGGTTAAACAGCGAAGATCTTGCCTGGGTTCATGATCCCGTTAGGGTCGAACACCGCTTTGACGGCCTTCATGTATTCGATTTCAACCGGCGAGCGGCTATAGGTCAGGTAATCACGCTTGGTCATACCCACACCGTGCTCGGCCGAGATGGAACCGTTGTACTTCTGGACGGTTTCAAATACCCACTTGTTCACGGTGGCGCACTTGGCGAAGAACTCATCCTTGCTCAGGTTTTCCGGCTTGAGGATGTTCAGGTGCAGGTTGCCGTCGCCGATGTGGCCGAACCAGACGATTTCGAAATCCGGGTAGTGTTCGCCGACGATCGCGTCGATTTCTTTCAAAAACCCTGGGACTTTGGAGACAGTCACCGAGATGTCGTTCTTGTAGGGGGTCCAGTGGGAAATGGTCTCGGAGATGTACTCGCGCAGTTTCCACAGGTTGTGCAGCTGGGTTTCGCTCTGGCTCATCACGCCGTCCAGCACCCAGCCCTGCTCCACACAGTGCTCGAAGGTTTCCAGCGCGTGGTTGGCGACTTCTTCGGTGGTGGCTTCGAACTCCAGCAGCGCGTAGAACGGGCACTCGGTGTCGAACGGCGCTGGCACGTCGCCACGGCCCATGACCTTGGCCAGGGCCTTGTCAGAGAAGAATTCAAAGGCGGTCAGGTCCAGTTTGCTCTGGAACGCGTGCAGCACCGGCATGATCGAGTCGAAATCGGTGGTGCCGAGCACCATCGCAGTAAGGTTTTTCGGCGCACGGTCCAGGCGCATGGTGGCTTCGACCACAAAGCCCAGGGTGCCTTCGGCACCGATGAACAGCTGGCGCATGTCATAGCCGGTGGCGTTCTTGATCAGGTCGCGGTTCAGCTCCAGTACGTCGCCCTTGCCGGTGACGACCTTCATGCCGGCCACCCAGTTGCGAGTCATGCCGTAGCGAATGACCTTGATCCCGCCGGCATTGGTGCCGATATTGCCGCCAATCTGGCTGGAGCCCGACGACGCGAAGTCCACCGGGTAGTACAGGCCTTTTTCTTCAGCGACGTTCTGCAATTGCTTGGTAACCACGCCCGGCTGGCACACGGCGGTGCGGTCGGTGAGGTTCACGTCGAGGATCTGGTTCATATAGTCGAACGAGACGACCACTTCACCATTGGCCGCCACTGCCGCCGCCGACAGGCCGGTACGACCACCCGACGGCACCAGCGCCACCTTGTGTGCATTGGCCCAACGAACAATGGCTTGCACCTGCTCGGTCGTCTTGGGGAAGACGATGGCGGTCGGCGCGGGTGCGAAATGCTTGGTCCAATCCTTGCCGTAAGCCTCCAGGGAGTCGGCATCGGTCAGCACTTTGCCGGGCTCAACCAGGGTCTTTAGCTCATCAATCAGGGCAGGATGGGTCATCGACAGAACTCTCGAACAATTCATGGTCATCCTGAGAACGCTTCACGTCGCAGGAATGAGTGTTAGCGGGGCGCGTATGCTAGCATACCGCCCCCGCAGGACAGAGCCCAAGGGCGTTTCTGCGGTGACGGCTTTCCTGCCGTCCGGGTCAGCTTGCGCTGCTCGATTCCCTGCCATTTTTCTCCGGGATACAGGTTTACGCAGATGAGCAAGACTTCTCTCGATAAGAGCAAGATCAAGTTCCTTCTTCTGGAAGGCGTCCACCCATCGGCTGTCGACGTTCTGAAAGCCGCCGGGTACACCAGCATTGAGTACATCACCAGTTCTCTGCCGGAAGCCCAGCTCAAGGAAAAGATCGCCGACGCGCACTTTATCGGCATTCGCTCCCGCACTCAGCTGACCGAAGAGATCTTCGATCACGCCAAGAAACTCGTGGCGGTCGGCTGTTTCTGCATCGGCACCAACCAGGTCGACCTCAACGCAGCGCGCGAGCGCGGCATCGCGGTGTTCAACGCACCGTACTCCAACACCCGCTCCGTTGCGGAACTGGTGCTGGCCGAGGCTATCCTGCTGCTGCGCGGCATTCCTGAGAAGAACGCTTCCTGCCACCGTGGCGGCTGGATCAAAAGCGCGGCCAACTCCTTCGAAATCCGCGGCAAGAAGCTGGGTATCGTCGGTTACGGTTCGATCGGTACGCAACTGTCGGTCCTGGCGGAAGGCCTGGGCATGCAGGTGTTCTTCTACGACACCCTGACCAAGCTGCCGCTGGGCAACGCCACGCAAGTGTCGAGCCTGACCGAGCTGCTGGGGATGTCCGACATCGTGACCCTGCACGTTCCGGAAACCGCTGAGACCCAGTGGATGATCGGCGAGAAGGAAATCCGCGCCATCAAGAAAGGCGGCATCCTGATCAACGCGGCACGCGGCACTGTGGTCGAGCTGGACGCCCTGGCCGACGCGATCAAGGACAAGCACCTGATCGGCGCCGCCATCGACGTGTTCCCGGTAGAGCCACGCTCCAACGACGACATCTTCGAAAGCCCGCTGCGTGGCCTGGACAACGTGATCCTGACCCCGCACATCGGTGGTTCCACCGCTGAAGCCCAAGCCAACATCGGCCTGGAAGTGTCGGAAAAGCTGGTCAAGTACAGCGACAACGGTACGTCCGTTTCCTCGGTCAACTTCCCGGAAGTGGCGCTGCCGGCTCACCCTGGCAAGCACCGTCTGCTGCACATCCACCAGAACATCCCTGGCGTGATGATGGAGATCAACAAGGTCTTCGCGGAAAACGGCATCAACATCTCCGGTCAGTTCCTGCAGACCAACGAGAAGGTCGGCTACGTGGTGATCGACGTCGACGCCGAATACTCGGACCTGGCGCAAGAGAAGCTGCAGCACATCAACGGCACGATTCGTAGCCGCGTGTTGTTCTAAGGTTTCAACGCAGCACGAAAAAGGGAGCCCCTCGGGGCTCCCTTTTTTTCATCTGAACAAATCTTACTTGACGTTAACCGTGATCACTTTTGAGGCTACAGTCGGGTTGAACTGCATGTGCAGTTTGTCGCCGGCAACCAGTTGCAGCGTGTGTTTGCCTGGGGTGAGGGTCAGCTCGGTTTCGGTCTGGGCCTTACCGTAGTGGATCACGGTGTCGGTGGCGGGGATCGGCACGCCGGCGTCAGGCAGTTCTTTCTGGTCGACCAGCAGATGGTGGTGACCGGTGCCTGGATCCTGGCTGGTAGCCGGGGCCAGCTTCAGGCCTTCCATGCCGAATTTGACGGTGAAGGTCTTGTCGACGGTGGCGCCGTCTTTTGGCGACACGATGAATACTTTGGCGCCTTCAGGTGGAGCACTGCGCGGGATGCCGTCGGCGGCGGTAGCCAACATCGAAGCACCCAGCAGCAGGCTGGCAATCGTTGCACGGGACAAAAGGGCTTTCATTCGCTTCTCCAGTTTTTCTATGAAATCTGTAGGGTTATGACAACTTCGCGACAAATTGCGGTCCAAGGCACTCAACACCATAGCAAAGCGAGGCTGAACGGCGTCCTCGCACATTCGAATTCTTTAGGAGTGACCATGCGCTTTTCGCCTGGCCTGTTACTGCTGCTTCCCCTTCTGAGCCCTTTGGCGCATGCCGAACTGGTCGATGATGTGTTCGACCGTGGCGAACTGCGCATCGCCGTTGAAGCCAACACCCCGCCGTTCAACTTCAAGCAAGGCGACAAACTGACCGGCTTCGAAGTGGAGCTGGGTGAGCAACTGGCCCAGGAGATGGACGTGCGCCCCTCGTTTATCACCACCGATGACACCGACCTGCTGCCGGGGGTGGAAACCGGCAAGTACGACGTGGCCATCAACCATATCGCTATGACTGCCGAGCTGCAGGATCGGTTCGATTTCAGTGAGCCTTACAACGAGAAGCCTGAGCTGACGATCCCGTTCCAGAAGGGTAATCCGGCGTTCAAGGCGAGCCTGGACAAGGCGTTGCAACGCTTGAAGGCGGATGGCCGATTAAAGGCATTGGCGCACAAGTGGCTTGAAGGCGACACACCGGTAGCCAAGGCACAGTAGATCAACGGTGGGAGGGGGCTTGCTCCCGATTGCGGAGTGTCAGCGACTGCATGGTTGACTGATTCACCGCTATCGGGAGCAGCCCCTCTCCCACAATTTTTGATCTAGGCAGGGCTTGAGAGTTGGGTCAGGGCGGCGGCGGCCTCGGGGAGTTCCAGCTCGCTGAACACCTGTACCCCATGCTGCCTGAGCAGCGCCGTGGTGACGCCTTCGCCTGCCACCTTCACGCCCCTGAAGGTGCCGTCGTAGGTCTGCAGGTTACCGCACGACGGGCTATTGGCCTTGAGCACAGCGATGCGGATGTTGTGGCGCTGCACCAGCGCCAATGCCTGGCGGGCGCCATCGAGGAACGCGGCGCTGAAATCTTCGCCCTCGGCGGTCAGCACCTGGGCACGGCCCTCCCACACATCCACGCCCTGCCCGCCCGGAATCTCCGCGGCCGGGCGCGGCGTCGGCAACCCGCCCGACACTTCCGGGCAGATCGCAACCACGCGCCCCTCGGCCTGCCACACCGCCAACAGGTCGAATGGCCCGCTGGCCCCGCCGTCGTAGCGCACCTTGTGGCCAAGCAGACAGCGGCTGATCAGAATCTTTTGCATGCTTAAAACGGCTCGTTGCCCCGCCGGCGAAACCAGCCGGTGAGGGACAGGCGTTCGCGCGTAGCGGGCATGACTTCGTGGGGCACTTCGCCCGACAGGAACACCACCAGGCAACCGCCGGTAGGCACCACATCGTATTCGACGCCGTCCTTGAGGTACATGCGCAACTGGCCGCCATGCTCGGGCAGCCAAGCGTCGTTCAAGTAGATCACCGCCGAGACCATACGCCGGTCATCGTCGCGGAAGCGGTCCAGGTGCTTGAGGTAAAACGCCCCCGGCGGGTACAGCGCAAAGTGGCTTTCGAAATCCTCAAGGCCGAGGAACAAACTGCGGTTCATGGCCAGGCGCAGGCTGTCCATCAACGCCATATAGGTGTCGCAGACCGCCGCATCGCCCTCTTCCAGCCACTGGATGTGGTCGCCGCGAATACCTTCGCGAATCTCCTGGGTCGGACCGCGTCCCACCGCTGCCGGAGCCAACTCACCCTCGGCTGCACGTTTATGGCACTCAGCCGCCAGTTCCAGGGTCAGAGCCTGGGGTAGGAAGCCGTCCTGCCGGGACCAGCCCTTTTCGGCCAGGTCGTCGACAATACGTTGCAGCAAAGGGTGATCGAGGGGTATTTGCATGGCGCGCATAGTATCCATACGCCTGTGAATCCGACAGAGCCGCCGAGCGTCTGAATACACTTTAGTCAGGTGACTGATAGGACTTCTCGACAAATCCTACGCCCGACACGGACAATAGTGGCCGATTGACAGGAGTCCATATGCGTCGTTTGTTTTTTTCATTGCTGATGTTCTGCGTTTTGCCCGCCTGGGCAGACGGCCATGACCAGTTGTACGAGGTCGCCGGCTGGGCCGAACAACGTGCACATTTCAATGACGCCCTAAGTGCCGCCCAGCAACGCTACCGCAATAGCCTGCCGCCAGCGGTGTACCAGGCGCTGGTGGACAACAGTAATAAACGCTTTGCCGCGCAGTCCATGGACCAGCGCGCCGAGGCGCAATTGCGCAAGAACCTGGCGGACCCGAAGCCCGCCCTGGCCTTTTTCCAATCGCCCCTGGGCCGCAAGATTGTCGCCGCTGAGTTGCTCGCCACGCGCC
This sequence comes from Pseudomonas sp. QC2, assembly GCF_002859085.1. Classification (NCBI taxonomy): domain Bacteria; kingdom Pseudomonadati; phylum Pseudomonadota; class Gammaproteobacteria; order Pseudomonadales; family Pseudomonadaceae; genus Pseudomonas; species Pseudomonas sp. QC2. Next base: position 23,025 of record NZ_PKKS01000024.1, on the reverse strand, counting down.
GCGACCAGTTGGCAAAAAACGCCCAGGGCTTGCCGAAAATCCAAGCCGACGCGACCCGCAGCCTGATCATCGGCCACCTGGCCCAGGCCCTGCCCGCCCGTGAAGCCGGCGCGGAAGTCAGCCTGGCGATTGCCGGTGTGGCGGCCGACAGCCTGAGCCAGATGATCCCCGGTTTGTTGGGCGGTGGTCAGGCCCAGGGCATGTTGAATGGCCAACGCGAGCGGCTGATGCAGCAGATCGACAAAGATCTGAACAACACGCTGTTGTACGTCTATCGGGATTTGTCTGACCCGGAGCTGGAAGAATTCGCTACGTTTGCGGAGTCGCCGGAGGGTAAGGCGTATTACCAGGCGGCGCTGGCAGCCATTCGCGCGGGCCTTGCGGTCGGCCAAAGCACCTCTAGCCTGACGCAGTAACAAATGTGGGAGGGGGCTTGCCCTCTCCCACATTTTTTAGATTGAGTTACTTCAGGTGATCGGTGAGGTACGTGAAATACGCTTCGCGAATCTCCGGTATCTCATTCGCCAAATGGTGCCTGCCACGCGGCAGCATCAACACCTCGGGCTGGTCGAACTTGCTCCTTAGCACCTGCAAGTTGTGCTGCCAGTCCACCGTCATATCTTCCTCCCCCTGCACAATCACCGGCCGCCTAGGGCTGCGCGGTGCGGCTTCGATACGTTTGATCCAGAGCACCAAGGCGCCCACCCAGGCGGTAGGCAGTTGACGCGGCTGCAGCGGGTCGGCCTCAAGGAAGGGCTTGAACGCGGGATCGTGGGTGTTCTCGCTGAACCGCCGCGCGATGCCTTTGACGAAGGGCCGCAGCAGGTAATAGCTGACCTGCGACCAGCCCCAGGCACGCGGCCGCACCAGTGGCGAGAGCAGGAACGTCTTGCCTTGGGCCGGGCTCTCAACGCCATGGTTGAGCACGTGATCCACCACCACCGCGCCGCCGGTGCTTTGCCCGAACAGGTGCCAAGGTTGCGGCAGTTGCAGTGCTTCGGCTTGGCCAAACAGCGCCTGCACCACCTGTTGATACACCGCAAAATCATCGATGCTGGCGCGCGCGCCGCTGGACAGGCCGTGCCCCGGCAAATCGCAGGCGATCACCACGAAGCCCTGGTCCAACGCCCAGTCCACCACATGGCGATACAAGCCCATATGGTCGTAGAAGCCGTGGAACATGAACATCGTCGCCACCGGCACGGGCGGCCACCACACTTGCGCGACCACCTCGAACCCGTCCACCTCGAAGCGTCCCAGACGGCTGACCACCGGAACGTTGCGCGCCGCCAGGTCCAGCCCGTAGAAACGTTGATAGACCCGTGCCTCGGCTGAAAGCGGCTGCGCATCCACCAGGGGCCGCAAGCTTTCGCGCAGATGATCGGGGTCAAAGGTGACGGGCATAAAGGGTTCCAGACTGACGGCGAAGATGAATATCGAGCTGCGATATTCATCTGTCAGGACAAGCATGGCAAGCTACGCGACCTTCGAGGATACATCTGAATGCGACAGCCCTACCGTACCGCCCTGTTCGCCAGCCTGATCCTGGTTATCTGCGCCGGCGTGCTGTGGGCCGCGTATGACTGGTTCCAGGGCCGCTACCTGCGCGCCTTCAGCGAACACACGGCGGTGTTTTCCGGTGACCCGCTGAAACTGCCTGCCGACCTCGCCGGCCCCGGCCCGATCCGCCTGGTGCACTTCTGGGACCCCGCCTGCCCCTGCAACGTCGGCAACCAGCAGCACCTGGGCGAGCTGATCGAGCACTACGCGCCTCAAGGCGTCGAGTTCTACGCCCTGCAAAAGCCCGGCAGCCACGGCCAACTGCCCGACAACCTGCGCCGCATGAAAACCCTCACCGCCCTGCCCGGTGCCGACCAAGTACCGGCCAGCCCGGCCGTGGGCATCTGGGACCGCAGCGGCAAGCTCGCGTATTTCGGCCCCTACAGCGAAGGCCTCACGTGCAATTCCAGCAACAGTTTTATTGAGCCGATCTTGAAGGCCCTTGAAGCGGGACGCGAGGTGAATGCCACGCACACTCTGGCGGTGGGCTGCTATTGTTCGTGGCCAACAGGCTCGTAACTCGCCACCCACTCTTGGTAAGGAATGTTCATGAAGCGCGTCTTGCGGGTTCTCGCGGTTCTTGTAGTGATGATCGCCCTCGGCGCAGGCGCGTACGTCTACAGCAAACAACCCACCCGCCAGGGCACGGTGACACTGGCCAACCTGCAAGGCTCGGTCACGGTGCGCTACGACGACCGTGGCGTGCCGCACATTCGGGCCGAGAATGAAACCGACCTGTATCGCGCCTTGGGCTATGTGCATGCCCAGGACCGCCTGTTCCAGATGGAGATCATGCGGCGCCTGGCCCGTGGCGAGCTGGCCGAGGTGCTCGGGCCCAAGGTGCTGGAGACCGACAAGTTGTTCCGCAGCCTGCGCATTCGCGATCGCGCGGCCACCTATGTGGCGCAGCTGGACCATGAGTCGGCGCACTGGAAGGCGCTGCAAGCCTATCTGGACGGGATTAACCAATATCAGGACAGCCACGCCCGCCCGATGGAGTTCGACGTGCTGGGCATCCCCAAGCGGCCGTTTACCGCCGAGGACACCATCAGCGTCGCCGGGTATATGGCCTACAGCTTTGCCGCTGCCTTTCGTACCGAGCCTTTGCTGACTTACGTACGTGACCAATTGGGCAGCGACTACCTGAAAGTCTTCGACCTCGACTGGCAACCCAAGGGCGCCCTCAACCTGGCTGCCGGCGATTGGCAGACCCTCGGCGCCATCGCTGCCCTGAGTGAGCAGGCCCTGGCCGACAACGGCCTGCCGCAGTTCGAAGGCAGCAACGCCTGGGCCATCAGCGGCAACCGCACCCAGAGCGGCAAACCGTTGCTGGCCGGCGACCCGCATATCCGTTTCTCGGTGCCGTCGGTGTGGTATGAAGCGCAGCTGTCAGCGCCAGGGTTCGAGTTGTATGGCTATCACAACGCCCTCGTGCCGGTGGCGTTCCTGGGGCACAACCTGGACTTCGGCTGGAGCCTGACCATGTTCCAGAACGATGACCTCGACCTCATCGCCGAAAAGACCAACCCGGACAACCCCAACCAGGTCTGGTACCACGGCCAGTGGGTCGACATGACAAGCACCGAGCAACAGATTGCGGTGAAGGGCCAGGCGCCGGTGACCTTGACCCTGCGCCAATCGCCCCACGGCCCGATCATCAATGACGTGCTGGGCGAAAACGCCGGCAACACACCGATTGCCATGTGGTGGGCGTTCCTCGACACCCAGAACCCGATCCTCGAAGGGTTCTACCAGCTCAACCGCGCCGACACCCTGGTCAAGGCGCGTGCGGCGGCAGCCAAGGTGTCCGCGCCGGGGCTGAACATTGTGTGGGCGAATGCCAAGGGCGATATCGGCTGGTGGGCGGCGGCGCAGTTGCCGATTCGTCCGGCCGGGGTCAACGCCGGGTTTATCCTCGACGGCAGCAGCCCCCAAGCCGACAAACTGGGCTTCTACCCCTTCAGTGCCAACCCCCAGGAAGAGAATCCGGCACGTGGTTATGTGGTGTCGGCCAACGCCCAGCCGGTTTCGCCCACCGGCATGGAGATCCCCGGCTATTACAACCTGGCCGACCGTGGCCAGCAGTTGAACGCGCAGTTGAGCGACAAGAGCGTGAAGTGGGACGTGAACAACAGCCAGGCCCTGCAGCTGGGCACCACCACCGCCTTCGGCCCGCGCCTGCTGGCGCCGCTGTTGCCGTTGCTGCGCGAGGCGGTCAAGGACCCGGCGCAGTTGAAACTGGTGGAGCAGCTTGCACGCTGGAAGGGTGACTACCCGCTGGACTCCACCAGCGCCACGCTGTTCAACCAGTTCCTGTTCAACCTGGCCGACGCCGCCTTCCACCCGAAGCTCGGCGACGCCATGTTCAAGACCCTGCTCAGCACCCGCGTGATCGACGCTGCCCTGCCACGCCTGGCCGCCGCGCCGGATTCGCCGTGGTGGGATGGCAAGCGCGCGGAGACCGTCAAGCTCGCCTGGGACAACAGCCTGGCGCACCTCAAGGCCACCTTAGGGGATGATCCGACCCAGTGGCAGTGGGGCAAGGCGCACACCCTGACCCACGGCCACCCGCTGGGCTCGCAGAAGCCGTTGGACCTGATCGTCAATGTCGGCCCGTTCCCGGCGCCGGGCACCCACGAAGTGCCGAACAACCAGTCCGCCAATATCGGCCCGGCGCCGTGGCCCGTCACCTACGGGCCTTCTACGCGCCGCCTGATCGACTTCGCCGACGTGGCGCACGCCCTGACCATCAACCCGGTCGGGCAAAGCGGTGTGCCGTTTGACCGGCATTACGGCGACCAGGCGGAAACCTACATCGAAGGCGGTTACGAACAGGCGCATTTCACCGATGAAGAAGTGACGGCCAATACGCGCGGAACACTGAAACTGCTGCCCGCCAGATAACCGCTTGCAACGCGGTCAAACGGTGGGAGCGGGCTTGCTCGCTCCCACATTAGATCGGCGCCGCAAAGTTAAGCCGGAACTGTTGCGGCGTCACGCCCAGCCGGCGGTTGAACACACTGCGCATGTGCTGGGCATCGCGAAAGCCGCATTGATAGGCCACAGTCTTGAGCGGCGCCGGGCTGCTTTCCAGCATCACCCGCGCCGCGTCCACCCGCGCCCGCTCGACAAACTCCGCCGGGGTGATGCGTGCTTCACGGGCAAACACCCGCGAGAAGTTGCGCGCGCTCATATTGGCTGCCTTGGCCAAGTCGGCAATGGTCAGGTCCCCCGTCAGGTTCGCCAGCACGTGCAACTGCACCTGCGCCACCGCTGACGTGGTTTCGGCGTGGGGCGTGAGAAACGGGCTGAACTGCGACTGCCCACCCGAGCGCTGGGTAAACACCACCAGGCGCTTGGCCACACTCAACGCGACTTCCGGGCCATGATCCTGGGCCAGCAGATACAGCGACAGATCGATGCCCGCCGTGACCCCGGCCGAGGTGTAGAGGTTGCCGTCCTGCACGTAGAGGCGGTCGGCCTCAACCTGGGCGGTGGGGCACAGGCGCGCCAGATCAGCCGCGTCGTTCCAATGGGTGGTGACGGTTTTCCCATCCAGCAGCCCAGCTCGGGCCAGCATGAACGCGCCGTTGCAGATCGAACCGAAGCGTTGCGCACGCGCCGTGGCGCCCCGCAACCAATCATCGAACTGCGTGCCGAAGTCTTCGAAGGGTAACTGCGGGCCGCCAGCGACCAGCAGCAGGTCATAAGCGTGCAGGGCTTCGCTGTAGTGCCGGTGGGCCTGCAATGACAGGCCGTTGGAGGCGGCCATGGTGCCACGGCCAAGGCCAATCACTTCAAGCTGGTAATGGTCCTCAGGCGCTAGAAACCGGTTGGCCTCGCAAAACACATCCATGGGGCCGGTCACGTCCAGTGACTGGACGCCGGGAAAAATCAGGATGGCAACGGTTTTGCCCATGAACAACACACCTTCTCTAACTGAATAAACGCAATTGCCCTCCCACATTTTGATTTTTGCACGGTTCGAGGGACCAATCGCCTGCTACACCCTAGCTGATTTTGCCTTGGCACGATGTGGCTGCACATTGGCCGACATCGCTTCCTCGCCGCGCTAGCCCCTCCACGGGCACGCGACCAGACTGGATGCTTTCCAGAGGAGAACGCCCATGACCACCACCATCGCCGGCATCCAGATCCCTGACAGCGCCCTGGCCAAGGCCACCACCGAATACATCCGCGACGTCGAATCCGATCTGCTTTACCACCATTCCCGCCGGGTATTCCTGTTCGGCGCGTTGAGTGGCGAACGCAAGCAACTCGTCTACAACCCGGAGCTGCTCTACGTCGGCGCGATGTTCCATGACCTCGGCCTGGTGGAAGGCCATCGCAGTAACGACGAACGCTTCGAAGTGGACGGCGCCAACGCCGCCGCGGACTTCCTCAAGCCTTACGGGCTGAGCGATGACGATATCGAACAGGTGTGGTTGTCCATCGCCCTGCACACCACGCCGGGGGTACCGCAACATTTGCGTCCAACCGTTGCACTGGTGACTGCGGGTGTCGAGATGGACGTGCTGGGCATGGACTACGCCGCGTTCAGCAACGTGCAGCGCGACGCCGTGGTGCATGCGCATCCACGCGGTGAAGGGTTCAAGGAGTGCATCATCTGCGCGTTCGCCGACGGTTTGCGCCATCGCCCGCAGACCACGTTTGGCAACGTGAAGACGGATGTGCTGGTGGATCAGGAGCCGGGGTTCCGGCCGATGAATTTTGTCGAAGTCATCCGCAAATCCCCCTGGACGGCTTAACCAACAAGCCAAACCCGATCCATGTAGTGAGCGGGCTTGCCCCGCGCTGGGCTGCGGAGCGGCCCCAAAACCAGGCACCGCGTTCTTTCTGAAGGAATGTGGTGTCTGCAAAAGGGGCCGCTCCGCAGCCCAGCGCGGGGCAAGCCCGCTCACCACAACAAGCCCGCCCACCACAGCGAGCTTGCTCACCACAGCAGGCCTACTCACCACAGCGAGCCCGCTCACCTCAGCAGGCCCCTCCCACATTGGGTCCCCGTTCCGGGTTTTAAACCGGTGCAGGCGCCCGACGCTTGTCCGGCTGCTGCCAGCCATCTGCCGCTGCTTCTTCGATGGCTTGCTGGATCGCCTTCTTGCGCATCTCTTCCGCACGGCGGCTGAAGAACCACACCAGGAAGGTCACCAGCGACACCGCCAACAGGATCAGGCTGGCCACGGCGTTGATCTCGGGTTTAACCCCAAGACGCACCGCCGAGAACACTTCCATCGGCAAGGTCGTCGACCCCGGCCCCGACACGAAGCTCGCCAGCACCAGGTCATCCAGGGACAGCGCGAACGACATCATGCCGCCCGCCGCCAACGACGGCGCGATCATCGGGATGGTGATCAGGAAGAACACCTTCCACGGCCGCGCGCCCAGGTCCATCGCCGCTTCTTCGATCGACAGGTCCAGCTCACGCAGGCGCGCCGACACCACCACGGCTACATACGCCGCGCAGAACGTGGTGTGGGCGATCCAGATGGTGACGATGCCACGTTCCTGGGGCCAGCCAATCATCTGCGCCATGGCCACGAACAGCAGCAACAGCGACAGGCCAGTGATCACTTCCGGCATCACCAATGGCGCGGTCACCAGGCCGCCGAACAGCGTGCGGCCCTTGAACTGGCTGATGCGCGTCAGCACGAACGCCGCCAATGTACCCAGCGCCACTGCCGCCACTGCCGTGTAGCAGGCGATTTCCAGGGAGCGGGCCACCGAGCCCATCAACTGGGTGTTGTCCAGCAGGCCCACGTACCACTTGATCGACCAACCGCCCCACACTGTGACCAGCTTGGATTCGTTGAACGAGTAGATCACCAGGATCAGCATCGGCAGGTAGATGAACAACAACCCCGCCACCAGCATGAAGCTTGAGAAACTGACGCGCTTCATATCTTGCCCTCCATCTCTTTGGCTTGGCTGCGGTTGAACAGGATGATCGGCACGATCAGGATCGCCAGCATCACCACCGCCAGGGCAGACGCCACCGGCCAGTCACGGTTGTTGAAGAATTCTTGCCACAACACTTTACCGATCATCAGGGTTTCCGGGCCGCCCAGCAGTTCCGGAATCACGAACTCGCCCACCACCGGGATAAACACCAGCATGCAGCCGGCGATGATGCCGTTCTTGGACAGCGGCACGGTGATTTTCCAGAAGCTGTTGAAGGTGCTCGAACCCAGGTCGGATGCGGCTTCCAGCAGGCTCTGGTCATGCTTCACCAGGTTGGCGTACAGCGGCAGGATCATGAACGGCAGGTACGAATAGACCACGCCGATATACACCGCGATGTTGGTGTTGAGGATCTGCAGCGGCTCGTTGATCAACCCCATGGACATCAGGAAGCCATTGAGCAAGCCGTTGTTGCTGAGGATGCCCATCCACGCATACACGCGGATCAGGATCGCGGTCCAAGTCGGCATCATGATCAGCAGCACCAGCACGGTCTGCATCTCTTTGCGCGCAGTGGCAATGGCGTAGGCCATCGGGTAGCCGATCAGCAGGCACAGCAGCGTGCTGAAGAACGCCATTTTCAGCGAGCCCAGGTACGCGGCGATGTACAACTCGTCGCCCGCCAGCAGGCTGTAGTTCGCCAGGTTCAGCACCACCTGCAGCTTCTGCTCAACGTAGGTGTAGATCTCGGTGTAGGGCGGGATCGCCACGTCGGCTTCGGCGAAGCTGATTTTGAGGACGATGAAAAACGGCAACGCGAAGAACAGGAACAGCCACAGGAACGGAATCCCGATGACGACCTGCTTCCCGGTGGGGATTATGCGGTTCAAGCGGCGCTTGAGCTTCTTGGTGTTCATGAGCGAAGTACCACGCCGCTGTCGTCTTCCCACCACACGTAGACCTGGTCACCCCAGGTCGGCCGCTGGCCACGGCGCTCGGCGTTGGCCACGAAGGACTGCACCAGCTTGCCACTCGGCAGCTCCACGTAGAACACCGAGTGGCCACCCAGGTAGGCGATGTCGTGCACCTTGCCGCTCGACCAGTTGTGCTCGCAGGTCGGCATTTCGGTGGTAACCAGCAGCTTTTCCGGGCGGATGGCGTAGGTCACCGATTTGTCTTCCACCGAGGTGGCGATGCCGTAGCCCACGTAGATATCGCGGTCCAGGTCCGGGCACTTGAGCACCGCGTGGCCTTCGGCGTCGTCCACCACTTGGGTGTCGAAGATGTTGACGTTGCCGATGAACTCGCACACCAGGCGACTGGTAGGCGTTTCGTAGATGTCGATCGGGCTGCCGATCTGGGCGATCCAGCCCAGGTGCATGATCGCGATGCGCTCGGCCATGGTCATGGCCTCTTCCTGGTCGTGGGTCACCATCACGCAGGTCACACCCACGCGCTCGATGATTTCCACCAACTCCAGCTGCATCTGCGAGCGCAGTTTCTTGTCGAGGGCGCCCATCGGCTCATCGAGCAGCAGCAGTTTCGGGCGCTTGGCCAGGGAGCGCGCCAACGCCACACGCTGACGCTGGCCGCCGGACAACTGGTGCGGCTTGCGCTTGGCGTACTGGCTCATCTGCACCAGCTTGAGCATCTCAGCCACACGGGCGTCGACCTCGGCCTTGGGAATCTTGTCCTGCTGCAGGCCGAACGCGATGTTCTGCGCCACGGTCATGTGCGGGAACAGCGCATAGGACTGGAACATCATGTTGATCGGCCGCTCATAGGGCGGCATGTCAGTGATGTCCACACCGTCGAGGTAGATGCGCCCCTCAGTCGGGCGCTCGAAACCTGCGAGCATGCGCAGCAAGGTGGACTTGCCCGAACCCGAACCGCCGAGCAAGGCGAAGATCTCACCTTTCTTGATTTCCAGGGACACATCGTCCACGGCAATCGTCTCGTCGAACTTCTTCGTGACCCGGTCGATTTTGACCAACACCTTCTTCGGTGTCTGGTCGCCCTCGAGGGCTTTCTTATAGGCGCCGGAGGCAACTGCCATTTACGAAACTCCCAAAAAAAACAGTGCAGTTCGCCCGAGGCGGGCGAACCCAGGATAGTTTGAGCCTTACTTGCCCGTCTTGACCTTGGTCCAGCTACGGGTCATCAAACGTTGCACTTTCGGGGGTAGCTCGAAGTTCACGAATGTCCGGTCGAGTACCGCCTGCGGTGGGTAAACCGCTTCGTCGGTGCGTATCGATTGCTCCATCAGTTTGTCCGACCCAGGGTTAGGGTTGGCGTAACCGACGTAATCACTGACCTGGGCGATCACCTCAGGTTGCAGCAAATAGTTGATGAAGGCGTGGGCCTCTTTGACGTTGGTGGCATCCTTGGGGATGGCCAGCACGTCGAACCACAAGTTGCCGCCTTCTTTCGGAATGGCGTAGGCGATGTTCACGCCTTTGCCCGCCTCGGCCGCGCGCGCCTTGGCCTGGAACACATCGCCGGAGAAACCGGCCGCCACGCAGATGTTGCCGTTGGCCAGGTCGGAGATGTATTTGGATGAATGGAAGTAGGTCACGTAAGGACGCACTTTCAGCAGCTTGGCTTCAGACTTCTTATAGTCTTCAGGGTTGGTGCTGTTGGGATCAAGGCCCATGTAGTTGAGCACCGCCGGCAGCATTTCATCCGCAGAGTCCATGAACGACACGCCGCACGTCGCCAGCTTCTTCATGTTTTCCGGCTCGAACAGCACGGCCCAGGAGTCGATATGGTCGACGCCCAGCACTTCTTTCACCTTGTCGACGTTGTAGCCGATGCCATTGGTGCCCCACAGGTACGGCACGGCGTACTGGTTGCCCGGGTCGTTCTTTTCCAGGCGCTTGAGCAACGCCGGATCGAGGTTGGCGTAATGTGTCAGCAGCGACTTGTCGAGCTTCTGGAACGCCCCGGCCTTGATCTGCTTGCCGAGGAAGTGGTTGGACGGCACCACCACGTCGTAGCCGGTACGCCCGGCCAGCAGCTTGCCTTCCAGGGTTTCGTTGGAGTCAAACACGTCATACACGGGCTTGATGCCGCTGGCTTTTTCGAAGTTGGCCAGGGTGTCGGTGCCGATGTAGTCCGACCAGTTATAAATATGCACAGTCGGTGCGGCCTGCACGCTGACAGCCAGCGTGATACCTGCACCCACCAGCAAGGCTTTGCGAAATAAAGAAATTGGCACGTGGAGGTCCTCTTAAATAGTTGGGCCTTAAAGTTGTTGCCCGGCAACAAAACCGGCGCGCAACTTACCCTCGATAAACCGATCCGGCAAAACTTTCTGGCATTTAATGTGTGGGAGGGAGCTTGCTGTGGTGAGGCGGCTTGTCCACCGCCGGGTTCACCGCAGATTGGTGGGGCTGCTTCGCAGCCCAGCGCGGGGCAAGCCCGCTCACCACATTTCCCCCTCCCACAAGGTTCAGGGCTTATTTACCGGACTTGATCTTGGTCCAGCTGCGCGTCATTTCACGCTGGGTTGCGGCTGGCAGGTCAGCAATGGCATAGAGCTTGGCTTGCACGTCTGCTGGCGGGTAGATGCCCGGGTCGCTGGTGATGTCTTTGTCGACCAGTGCGGTGGCTTTCGCGTTACCGTTCGGGAAACGTACGCTGTTGGTGATCGAAGCCATTACTTCCGGCTTCAACAGGTAGTTCATGAATTTGTAGGCGGCGTCGACGTTTTCGGCATCTTTAGGGATGGCGACCATGTCGAAGAAGCTACCGGCGCCTTCTTTCGGAATGTCGTAGGCCACTTTCACTTTGCCACCGGCTTCAGCCGCGCGGGACTTGGCCTGCTGGATGTCACCCGAATAACCCACGGCGACGCAGATGTTGCCGTTGGCCAGGTCGGAAATGTACTTGGACGAGTGGAAGTAGCCGATCGAAGGACGGATCTTCAGGAACAGCGCTTCGGCTTGCTTGAGGTCGTCTTTCTTCTGGCTGTCGGTCGGCAGGCCCAGGTAATGCAGCGCGATCGGCAGCATTTCGGTTGGCGAGTCGAGGAAGCTCACGCCGCAGCTTTTCAGCTTGGCGATGTTCTCAGGCTTGAGCAGCACGTCCCAGGAATCGATCTTGTCCACGCCCAGCGCAGCCTTGACCTTCTCCGGGTTGTAGCCGATGCCGATCGAGCCCCACATGTACGGGAAAGCGTGCTTGTTGTCCGGGTCGCTGACCGACACGGCTTTCAGCAGGGATTTGTTCAGGTTGTCGTAGTTGGACAGTTTGGTCTTGTCCAGCTCCTGGTAGACGCCCGCCTTGATCTGCTTGGCGAGGAAGTTGTTCGACGGTACGACGATGTCGTAACCGGACTTGCCTGCCAGCAACTTGGCTTCCAGGGTCTCGTTGCTGTCGAACACGTCGTACACCACTTTGATGCCGGACTCTTTTTCAAAGTTGGCGATGGTATCCGGCGCGATGTAGTCGGACCAGTTGTAGACGTGCAGCACTTTATCGTCTGCCTGGGCCGCGCCCGCCATTGCGCCCATCAGGGACAAGGCGAGGAGGGTCTTGCCAGCGTTCTTCAAACCTAATGCCTTCATTTGGTGATGCTCCAATTTTTCTTTTTTGGGCCACGTTCTTACAAGGTTTTGCGGCCCGTCTAAAGGGCAACAAAACAGGGCGACAGTCTGGCAAGTTCTGAGGCCGGCTTTCAACCAAAGCCTCATCTATAACTGCTCGGTACACAGCGCCCGAAAGCCGCTGCGCACTGAGCCTAGCACTTAGCCCTGCAATGCCGCCAAAGTCAGGTCCAGGCAATGCCGAGCCTTGGTCACCAGCTCGTCAATTTCGGCCTGGCTGATCACCAGCGGCGGCGAAATGATCATGGTGTCGCCCACGGCGCGCATGATCAGGCCATTCTCGAAGCAGAAGGTTCGGCAGATCATGCCTGCGCCCTTGCCTTCGTAACGCTTGCGCGTTGCCTTGTCCTGCACCAGCTCAATCGCACCGAGCATGCCCACACCGCGCACTTCACCCACCAACGGGTGATCCGCCAGCTCCCGTAGACGTTTCTGCAAATACGGTGCCGTTTCGTCGTGAACGCGGTTAACGATTTTTTCATCGCGCATGATGCGGATGTTTTCCAGGGCCACTGCCGCCGCCACCGGGTGGCCGGAGTAGGTGAAGCCGTGGTTGAAATCGCCACCTTCGTTGAGCACGGCCACCACATCGTCGCGCACGATCAAGCCGCCCATGGGGATGTAACCCGAGGTCAGGCCCTTGGCGATGGTCATCATGTGGGGCTTGAGGTCGTAGAAATCGCTACCGAACCACTCACCGGTCCGGCCGAAACCGCAGATCACCTCATCGGCGACAAACAGGATGTCGTACTTGGCGAGGATTTCCTTGATGCGCGGCCAGTAGGTGGCGGGCGGCACGATCACACCACCAGCGCCCTGGATCGGCTCGGCAATAAAGGCACCGACGTTGTCCACGCCCAGTTCCAGGATCTTCTCTTCCAACTGGTTGGCAGCCCACACGCCGAATTCTTCGGGGCTCATGTCGCCGCCTTCGCCAAACCAGTACGGCTGCGCGATGTGGGTGATGCCCGGGATCGGCAAGTCGCCCTGCTCATGCATATAGGTCATGCCGCCCAGGCTGGCGCCGGCCACGGTGGAGCCGTGGTAGCCATTCTTGCGGCTGATGATGGTTTTCTTGTTCGGCTGGCCCTTGATCGCCCAATAGTGGCGGACCATGCGCAACATGGTGTCGTTGCCTTCGGAGCCGGAACCGGTGAAGAACACGTGGTTCATGCCGGCCGGTGCGATATCGGAAATGGCCTTGGCCAACTCCAGTACCGGTGGGTGAGCGGTCTGGAAGAACAGGTTGTAGTACGGCAGTTCTTTCATCTGCTTGGCGGCGGCGTCAGCCAGTTCATCGCGACCGTAACCGATCGCCACGCACCACAGGCCGGCCATGCCGTCGAGGATCTTGTTGCCTTCGCTGTCCCACAGGTAAACGCCGTGGGCTTTGGTGATGATCCGTGGGCCTTTCTCTTTCAATTGCTTGAAGTCGCTGAACGGCGCCAGGTGGTGATCACTGCTCAAGGCTTGCCATTCACGGGTTTGCGGGTTGTTGCTGGACATACCGATCTCCTAGACTTTTCAGTAAAGGGCGCGCCGCTTTCAAGGGCGCGCCCGGCGCATCAGACGGCGAAGAGCAGGAATTCCCGCTCCCACGAACTGATGACGCGCTTGAAGTTTTCATGCTCGGCCCGCTTGACCGCGACGTAGCCTGTGATGAATTTCTGACCCAGGTATTTCTCGATGGTCTTGCTGTTTTCCATGCGTTCCAGGGCGTCTTCGATGGTCAACGGCAGGCGCAGGTTGCGACGCTCGTAACCACGGCCTACCACTGGCGCGCTGGGGTTATGGCCTTCGACCATGCCGATGTAGCCACACAGCAGGCTGGCGGCAATCGCCAGGTACGGGTTGGCGTCGGCGCCCGGCAGGCGGTTTTCCACACGCCGGTTCTGCGGGCCGGCATCCGGTACGCGCAGGCCCACGGTGCGGTTTTCTTCGCCCCACTCCACGTTCACCGGCGCCGAGGTATCCGGCAGGAAGCGGCGGAACGAGTTCACGTTAGGCGCAAACAGCGGCAGCAATTCAGGGATGAATTTCTGCAGGCCGCCAATGTGGTTGAGGAACAGCTCGCTCATGGTCCCGTCTTCATTGGAGAAGACGTTCTTGCCGGTAGCGATGTCGATGATGCTCTGGTGCAGGTGCATCGCGCTGCCGGGCTCGCCGGTCATCGGCTTGGCCATAAAGGTCGCGGCCACATTGTGCTTGAGCGCGGCTTCACGCATGGTGCGCTTGAACACCAGGATCTGGTCGGCCAGCGACAGGGCATCGCCATGACGGAAGTTGATTTCCATCTGCGCCGTGCCGTCTTCGTGGATCAGCGTGTCGAGGTCCAGTTCCTGCAGTTCGCACCAGTCGTAGACGTCTTCGAACAGCGGGTCGAATTCGTTGGCGGCTTCTATAGAGAAGGATTGGCGACCGGTCTCGGGGCGCCCGGAACGGCCAATCGGCGGTTGCAGCGGGAAGTCCGGGTCTTCGCAGCGTTTGGTCAGGTAGAACTCCATCTCCGGCGCCACGATGGGCTGCCAGCCTTTGTCGGCATAGAGCTTGAGGACTTTCTTGAGTACGTTGCGCGGCGACAGCTCGATCGGGTTGCCTTGCTTGTCGTAGGTGTCGTGAATCACCTGGGCGGTCGGCTCGATGGCCCAAGGCACCAGGAACACCGCGTTCTGGTCGGGGCGGCAGATCATGTCGATGTCGGCCGGGTCGAGCAATTCGTAATAAATGTCGTCTTCGACATAGTCGCCGGTCACGGTCTGCAACAGAACGCTCTCGGGCAGGCGCATGCCTTTTTCGGCGATGAACTTGTTGGTCGGCGAGATCTTGCCCCGGGTGATGCCGGTGAGGTCGCCAATCATGCATTCGACTTCTGTGATCTTGTGGTCTTTCAACCAATCGGTGAGCTGGTCGAGGTTGTTACTCATAAATGCCTCTGGGCTGGGTTTCCTGGCATCCATTAAAGGCCAGGCGTTGGTTGACGCAGCATCCGCGTCGTTTTTTCATTCAGGGTAGGAGCTTACCTGCCATTTGCTGCAGCGTTGCATTCCTCACGCCAAAGTTGTGTGCAATTTTGAGCAGCACAGCGGACGCGAGCCGTTCGGTGGCAAACGAGAAGGCAAAAAAGAGGTCGGACCGGGCGTCAAGAATATTGGCCGGGGCGCGAGCAATCACGCGGGAGGAATGGACGGATGACACAGCCTGGCTGAAGCAGGCCAAGACGCCGAGTGGCGGCAGGCGAGACATGAAGCACCCCGGTATTATTGCTGTTATGGGTTTGAATCGAGCTTAGCCTTGTTCATTTTTTTACACAACACCCCC
This sequence comes from Pseudomonas sp. QC2, assembly GCF_002859085.1. Lineage (NCBI taxonomy): Bacteria > Pseudomonadati > Pseudomonadota > Gammaproteobacteria > Pseudomonadales > Pseudomonadaceae > Pseudomonas > Pseudomonas sp. QC2. The sequence goes on along the minus strand of NZ_PKKS01000024.1, from coordinate 7,621 downwards.
GTAAAAAATACAACACGGCCCGCTCAAGCCTGCGAGTCCCAAGCCCGTCAAACCCAAAAAACCGCCCCAAAAAGCCCCAAAAAAGCCTTCGCAGCGCTTTTTTAGGGCAAAAAAGGCCTCGCTTGACTTCGGCATGCCGTTCGGGTTGACTGAAACCAGAAAAGATCAATGATTGATATTTTTAACAACAAAGGTGTTGCATCATGTCGGTACCCCCGCGTGCCGTTCAGCTTAACGAAGCGAACGCGTTCCTTAAGGATCATCCTGAGGTTCTGTACGTAGACCTTCTAATTGCGGATATGAATGGTGTGGTGCGCGGCAAGCGCATCGAACGCACCAGCCTCCACAAGGTTTACGAGAAAGGCATTAACCTGCCTGCCTCTTTATTTGCCCTGGATATCAACGGCTCTACGGTGGAAAGCACCGGCCTGGGCCTGGACATCGGTGATGCTGACCGAATCTGTTATCCAATCCCCGACACCCTGTGCAATGAACCCTGGCAAAAGCGCCCTACCGCGCAACTGCTGATGACCATGCACGAACTTGAAGGTGAACCTTTCTTCGCCGATCCGCGCGAAGTGCTCCGCCAAGTTGTAAGCAAATTTGACGACCTTGGCCTGACCATCTGCGCCGCTTTCGAACTCGAGTTCTACCTGATCGACCAGGAGAACGTGAACGGCCGCCCACAACCGCCCCGCTCGCCGATCTCCGGCAAACGTCCGCACTCGACACAGGTTTACCTGATCGACGACCTCGACGAATACGTCGACTGCCTCCAGGACATCCTGGAAGGTGCCAAAGAGCAAGGCATCCCGGCCGACGCCATCGTCAAGGAAAGTGCCCCGGCGCAGTTCGAAGTGAACCTGCACCACGTGGCCGACCCGATCAAGGCGTGCGACTACGCGGTCCTGCTCAAGCGTCTGATCAAGAACATCGCCTACGACCATGAGATGGACACCACCTTCATGGCCAAGCCTTACCCAGGCCAGGCAGGCAACGGTTTGCACGTACACATTTCGATCCTGGACAAAGACGGCAAGAACATCTTTGCCAGCGAGGATCCCGAGCAGAACGCCGCATTGCGTCACGCGATCGGCGGTGTGCTCGAGACCCTACCCGCTCAAATGGCGTTCCTGTGCCCCAACGTCAACTCCTATCGCCGTTTCGGCGCACAGTTCTACGTGCCGAACTCGCCGTGCTGGGGCCTGGATAACCGCACCGTGGCGATTCGCGTACCGACCGGCTCGTCCGATGCCGTGCGTATCGAACACCGCGTGGCGGGCGCCGACGCCAACCCTTACCTGCTGATGGCTTCGGTTTTGGCAGGCGTGCACCACGGCCTGACCAACAAGATCGAGCCTGGCGCACCGGTGGAAGGCAACAGCTACGAGCAGAACGAACAAAGCCTGCCGAACAACCTGCGCGATGCATTGCGTGAGTTGGACGACAGCGAGGTGATGGCCAAGTACATCGATCCTAAATACATCGATATCTTCGTTGCCTGTAAGGAAAGTGAGCTGGAAGAGTTCGAACATTCCATCTCCGACCTTGAGTACAACTGGTACCTGCATACCGTGTAAGCGGTTGCGGTATTCAATGCGGTGGGCGGGCTTGCTGTGGTGAGCGGGCTTGCCCCGCGCTGGGTTGCGAAGCAGCCCCACAACCCGACGCCGAGTTCCTTCTGAATGAACTCGGTGTTTCTATTGGGACTGCTTCGCAGCCCAGCGCGGGGCAAGCCCGCTCACTACAACACACTCACTCGCCACGAAAGCGCCTACTCCCAGGTATGGATCATCCTTAAGCTCTGCGTACAATGCGCTCTGCCTTGTAGGAGACTTCCATGACCACCCGCCCCGCCACCCCTCGCAAACCCCGCGCCCGTAGCCAGGCCCGGATCGACGCGATTCTCGACGCCGCCCGCACCTTGCTGGCCGCCGAAGGCGTGGCCGGTTTGTCGATCTACAGCGTGGCCGAACGGGCGCAGATCCCGCCGTCGTCGGTGTATCACTTTTTCGCCAGCGTGCCCGCGTTGCTGGAAGCGCTGACAGCAGATGTGCACGCAGCATTCCGGGCGGCCATTCAGGCGCCCATCGAGCACGACTCACTCAAGCACTGGCGTGATCTGTCCTACATCGTCGAGCAACGCATGCTCGCCATCTACGACGAGGACGCCGCCGCACGCCAGTTGATCCTGGCCCAGCACGGGCTGACCGAGGTGACCCAGGCGGATCGACAGCATGATCTTGAATTGGGGAACTTGATGCTGGACGTGTTCAATCGCCACTTCGAAGTGCCGACACTGCCCAGCGATGTCGACGTGTTTGCCCTGGCGCTGGAACTGAGCGATCGCGTGTATGCGCGCTCGGTGCATCAGCATGGGCTGATCACGCCACGCATGGCGGAGGAAGGGATGCGGGTGTTTGATGCTTACGTCGGGCTCTATTTACCGGCGTATTTGCCCAAGCGTTGAGTAGTGTGGTGGCTGGGCCGGCCTCATCGGGGGCAAGCCCCCTCCCACCTTTTGAATGTATTCACAGGTCAAAATGTGGGAGGGGGCTTGCCCCCGATGGCGGCCTCAGGCGCGATCACAACTTGGCAATCGACACCTCGGTGGACTTCACGAAGGCGATCACTTCGCTGCCAATCACCAACTCCAGCTCTTTGACCGAGCGGGTGGTGATCACGGAAGTGACGATGCCGGACGCGGTCTGTACGTCAATTTCCGACAGCACGTCGCCTTCGACGATTTCCTTGATGGTGCCTTTGAACTGGTTACGCACGTTGATGGCTTTAATAGTCATGTTGTTCTTCCTTCATGGGACAAGTGAGTTATTGAGCCCAACGCAATTGCGTAGGCAGCGGTGAAACAGGTTCGGGTTCCGGCGGCGTGCCGGGTAACGACAACACACGGTTGAGCACTTCGGCTTCCAGCGCGGCCAGGCGATGTGAGCCCCGGGCACGTGGGCGCGGCAGGTCGACGATGAGGTCGAGGCCGATTTCGCCGTCTTCGATCAGGATCACCCGGTCGGCAATGGCCACGGCTTCGCTGACGTCGTGGGTCACCAGCAACACGGTGAAACCGTGCTTCTGCCAGAGGTTTTCGATCAGTTGCTGCATCTCGATGCGGGTCAGGGCATCCAGCGCGCCCAGCGGTTCATCGAGCAGCAGCAAGCGCGGTTGGTGAATCAGCGCACGGGCCAGGGCCACGCGTTGCTTCTGCCCGCCAGACAGCGCCGCCGGCCATTCATTGGCACGTTCGGCCAGGCCGACCGCTTCAAGGGCTTCCAACGCTTTGGGGCGCCAGTTGCCTTTAAGGCCCAGGCCGACGTTATCGATGATCTTTTTCCACGGCAGCAGGCGCGCTTCCTGAAACATCAGCCGCGTGTCTTCAATGGCTTCGCTTAGCGGTGCGGAACCGGCCAGCAGCTCGCCGCCGCTGGCTTTGTCCAGGCCGGCCAGCAGGCGCAGCAAGGTACTTTTGCCGCAACCACTGCGACCGACCACCGCCACGAATTGGCCGGCAGGAATGTGCAGGTCGATGTCCTTGAGCACTTCGCGCGCGCCAAAGGCCTTGCGCAACTTGCGTACCGCCAGGGGGATGCCCTTGAGCAGGCGCGGGGGTTGTTGAGCTGTCATGCCGCACCGCCTTTATTCACTTGATACGCCGGGTGCCAGCGCAGCCACACCCGCTCCAGGCCGCGAGCGGCCAGATCGGCGAGCTTGCCGAGGATGGCGTACATGACGATGGCCAACACCACCACGTCGGTTTGCAGGAATTCACGCGCATTCATCGCCAGGTAACCGATGCCGGAGCTGGCGGAAATGGTTTCCGCCACAATCAGCGTCAACCACATAAAGCCCAGGGCAAACCGCACGCCCACCAGGATCGACGGCAGCGCGCCCGGCAGGATCACCTGACGGAACAGGCTGAACCCGGACAAGCCGTAGCTGCGCGACATTTCCACCAGTGCCGGGTCGACGTTGCGAATGCCGTGGTACGTGTTGAGGTAGATCGGGAACAGCGTGCCGAGCGCGACGAGGAAAATCTTCGCCGTCTCGTCGATGCCAAACCACAGGATCACCAGCGGAATCAACGCCAGGTGTGGCACGTTGCGGATCATCTGCACCGAGCTGTCCAGCAGGCGTTCGCCCCACGTCGACAGGCCGGTGATAAAACCCAGGGCCAGGCCGATGCTGCCGCCGATCACAAAACCCAGGCCCGCGCGCCAGCCACTGATGGCCAGGTGGGTCCAGATTTCGCCGCTGGCCACCAGGTGGACGCCGGCTGCAATCACGGCGCTGGGCGCCGGCAGAATACGCGTCGACAACCAACCCGCCGACACCGACAACTGCCACACCGCCAGCAACAACACCGGCAGCACCCAGGGCGCGACGCGGTGGCTTAATTTTTCAAAACTCATGGCGCCACCTCAGCTCTGTGACGCAGCTTTAGGAAGGATGTCGTTGGCGACCATTTCGCCGAACGGGCTCACGTACCCGGCGCTTTTCGGCAGCTCGGGACGTTCGATATCCAGGTGGGGGAACAACAGCTCAGCCACCCGATACGACTCTTCCAGGTGTGGATAACCGGAGAAGATAAAGGTGTCGATGCCCAGTGCTGCGTATTCCTTCACGCGTGCCGCGACGGTTGGGCCATCGCCTACCAGCGCGGTGCCCGCACCGCCGCGCACCAGGCCGACGCCGGCCCACAGGTTAGGGCTGACCTCGAGGTTGTCGCGATTGCCGCCATGCAAGGCCGCCATGCGTTGCTGGCCAACAGAATCGAAGCGCGCCAGGGAGGCCTGGGCACGGGCGATGGTGTCGTCGTCCAGGTGGGAGATCAGTTTATCGGCGGCTTTCCACGCTTCATCGTTGGTTTCGCGCACGATCACATGCAGGCGAATACCAAAGCGCACCGTGCGCCCCAGCTTCGCGGCCTTGGCCCGCACCTGTGCGATTTTTTCCGCGACAGCGGCCGGTGGCTCACCCCAGGTCAGGACCATTTCCACCTGTTCGGCCGCCAGGTCCTGGGCCGCTTCGGAGGAACCGCCGAAGTACAACGGCGGACGCGGTTGCTGGATCGGCGGGTAAAGCAACTTAGCGCCTTTGACGCTGATGTGTTCGCCGTCGTAATCCACGGTTTCACCTTCCAGCACACGACGCCAGATACGGGTGAATTCCACCGAGGCCTGGTAACGCTCTTCGTGGCTGAGGAACAGACCGTCGCCGGCCAATTCTTCCGGATCACCACCGGTGACCAAGTTGAACAACGCACGGCCGCCGGACAGGCGGTCGAGGGTCGCGGCCTGACGTGCCGCCACCGTCGGGGAAATGATCCCAGGGCGCAGCGCGACGAGGAATTTCAAACGCTGGGTCACCGGGATCAGCGAAGCGGCCACCAGCCACGAGTCTTCGCACGAACGCCCGGTCGGGATCAGCACCCCGCCGAAACCCAGGCGATCAGCGGCCTGGGCCACTTGCTGCAGGTAACCGTGGTCAACGGCGCGAGCGCCTTCGGCGGTGCCAAGGTAATGGCCGTCGCCGTGGGTAGGCAGGAACCAGAAAATATTGAGGCTCATGGAGTTGTCTCCTGAAGAAGTCGGATTACGGCGCTTTAGCCACGGCGGCGGGTGGCGTCCAGATCACGTCCTTGATGCTCAAGGGCTTGGGGATCAATTTGAGTTGGTAGAAGCTGTCGGCGATTTTCTGCTGGGCCGCCACCACTTCCGGGGTCAGGAACAGTGCGCCGTAGCCTTGGCGCTTCACCGAGGTCAGGGTGATGTCTGCCGGCAGGCCGAGCAGCGGCGCCACTTGTTCAGTCACTTCCTGTGGGTTGGCCTTGGACCACTCGCCCACGGCGCGCACTTCTTCGATCAGAGCCTTGAGCACCTCAGGGTGTTTTTCAGCGTACGGCTTGGTGGCCAGATAGAACTGATGGTTGTCGGCGATGCCGGTACCGTCACGCAGGGTGCGGGCCTGCAGTTGTTTCTCGGCGGCGGCCTGGTACGGGTCCCAGATTACCCAGGCGTCCACGCTGCCACGCTCGAAGGCGGCACGGGCATCGGCGGGCGGCAGGAACACGGTCTGCACGTCGGTGTATTTCAGGCCGGCATCTTCCAGGGCACGTACCAACAGGTAGTGCACGTTGGAGCCTTTGTTGAGCACGACTTTCTTGCCCTTGAGTTCGGCCACGGATTTGATCGGCGAATCTTTCGGCACCAGGATCGCTTCGCTGGTCGGCGCTGGCGGCTCGTAGGCCACGTAGAGCAAGTCGGCACCGGCGGCCTGGGCGAATACCGGTGGGGTTTCGCCGGTCACGCCGAAGTCGATGGAGCCGACGTTCAGGCCTTCAAGCAGTTGCGGGCCGCCCGGAAACTCGGTCCATTGGACATTGACGCCCTGGGCCGCGAGGCGTTTTTCCAGGGAACCCTTGGCTTTGAGCAGCACCAGCGTGCCGTACTTCTGATAACCGATACGCAGGGTCTCGGCGGCTTGAGCTTGAACAATGGCGCCGAAGGACACAGCCGCAGCAAACAGTGCGACCAGACCACGACGCAAGATGACAGTGCGCATGGCGCTCTCTCCAAATAATGCGATGAGGGGGTTGGCTGCACCTGCTTGGCCGTTAGCGGCTGAGTAAGGTGAGTACTACAAAATCCGGTAAGGCTCAGATGCTCCAGCGAGCACTCAACAAACGTTCATTCAACACATGGGGGTCCAGCGGTTTCGGGCGACGGGCCATGGCGCCGTAGAGCGTTTCCAGGGCCTCGTGCAAACGGTGTTCAAGCACCGGCACCAGTTGCGCCTGGGCGCTGCCTTCGCCATAGGCGATCTGGCTGTCTTCGGCAAAAATACCGTGGAGCAATTCCTGGGCTTTCAGCGCCGACAACACCGGTTTCAGCGCGTAATCCACCGCGAGCATATGCGCGATGCTGCCGCCGGTCGCCATCGGCAACACGATCTTGTGGGCCAGGGCGCGCTCGGGCAGCAGGTCCAGCACCGTCTTCAGCGCGCCGGAGAACGAGGCCTTGTACACCGGCGTGGCGATCACCAGACCGTCCGCGTTAGCCACTTGTTGCAGCAGGTCGATGACCTTTGGGCTGTCGAAACGCGCATGCAGCAAGTCCTCAGCCGGGAAGTCCCGTATCTGGTAACTCACGACTTCTACGCCTTTGTCTTGCAACCACTGACGGGTTTTATCCAGCAACACCCCGGAGCGGGAACGCTGGCTGGGACTGCCTCCAAGTGTTACGACCAACATGCAGGAATTCCTTGAGCAAGTGCCGGCGGTTCGCTGTGTGGCGATGGCGCCAAGATGGAACAGACCTTATCAGCAGATTCATATATCTTTAAATCTTATTTTTTCATTTGTTTATTCTTTAAATGCATATAAGGAAGGTTAAACGTCAGGCGAAAAAAAGGCCGTCGAAACGGCCTGAAAACCCCTGTTGTGATTCAGCTTCAACGACGGTGTATTGAACGACGCCATCGGGGGCAAGCTGAACTGGCCTAATGATTTTGGACACTTCAATCGGGCGCTATGATAGCGCCCAAATCTGAGGTGTTTGGATATGCGTAAATCTTATTCGAGTGAGTTCAAGCTCAAGGCTGCCAGCATGGT